>NZ_CP016294.1:3617500-3917500 GCF_001704155.1 Stenotrophomonas rhizophila
ACGTCGACGCGTCGTAGCCGTTGAGCGAGCACGACAGGCAGATCGGCGGATCCTTGTCGAACGCGTTGTTCAACCCGGCGCTGAGCTGCAGGCCCTTCATCCAGTCGAATTTGTAGCCCACCTGGAAGTCGTGGTACGTGGTGGCTGCAAGTTTGTTGGTCCCGCCGGCCTGGTCACTACACACCGGGAAGCTGGACGCGTCGCCGCACTGTTCGGTCAGCTCGGAAATGTGCCGCACGGTCCACGACGCGTTCCAGTTGGCCAGGGTCCAGCCAATGGTCGCGTTGCTGGTCCATTCCGGAATGGAGCTGTTGACCACCTCCACGCCCGGTTCCTGCGGCTGGCGCTGGCCTGCCGCCCCCAGCGCCTCATAGCGGCCCACGAACGTGTTCTGCCAACCCAGCTTGAACTGGCCGATGTCGCTCTGCGGCAGCGTCCAGAACAGGTCCACGTCCCAGCCGTCGGTCTTGATCGAGCCCAGGTTGGTGAGGCGGTTGTTGAAGCCGCTGACCGCACCGGTGGACGCACGGGTGATGCCATCGCAGTACAGCGCGTCCAGCGTGTCCACGCACAGGTCAAGCTGGGTCTGCGCGTCGATGGCCTGGATCGCACCTTCGATGTTGTGGCGGTAGAAGGTCACTTCCACGTCGAAGCGCTCGGACCACGAGGCGTTGTTGCCGAACCACGGGCTCCACACGAAGCCGGCACTGAAGCTGCGCGAGGTTTCCGGATCCAGCTGGTCATTGCCGCCGGTGGTGACCGAGATCTGCGAATTCGCCTGCTGGAAGCCAGTCGGCACGCCCAGCGCCGCGCAGTTGGCCGCACTGCCGCGCGGCGGCGTGCCGCCCAGGCCCACCGAGCACGGATCGAACAGCTGCAGATCCGCGCGCGCGGCCGAGCCGTACAACTCACCGATGGACGGGGCGCGGAAGCCTTCGGCATAGCTGGTGCGCAGCACGAAGTCGTCGGTCACCTGCCAGCGCAGGCCGTACTTGGGCGTGAACTCGCCACCGAAGGTGGAGTAATCCGAATAGCGCCCGGCCAGGCTCAGGTCCAGCTTTTCACCCAGCGCGCTCTTGGCGAAGATCGGCACCGCCAGTTCGAGGTACACCTCGTTGACGTCGTACGAACCGGAGGTCGGCAGCGACGGCACGCCGTTGTAGTGGCCGCGCACCGTGATCGGATCGGGCTGGTATTCGCCTTCGTACTTGCGGTACTCGTACCCGGTGGCGAACGACAGCGGGCCTGCCGGCAGCGTGAACAGGTCGCTGCTCAGGTTGGCGGTGAACAGGGTGAGCTCGTTCTGGCTGCGGTCGTGCACCACCGGCTGGATCCAGTCCAGCATCGGCTGGGTAATGGTGCCTGGGCCGCCAAAGATGTTCAGCGGCACGCAGCCCGGGGTGGCCGCGCAGATGGCCGGATCACCCAACGCGATGTTGGCGTTGTAGATGTTGTAACTGCCGTAGTTGGTCTGCTCGGCCTTGTTCTTGCTGTACATGCCGTTGACGTCCCACGACCAGCTGCGATCGACGGCCTGGAACAGGCCCACCAGCCCGGTGGCGAAGTAGGTGGTGTTCACTTCCTGCTCGAAGATGCGCGGCCCGCCTTCCACCGGGCGGCGGCCGATCATGCTCAGGTTGCTGGACGAATCCAGGTCGAACCCGAACGGGTTGTACGGATTGAGCGCGGAAATCACGATGTTGTCGGCCAACGGGTTGCCGGTGGCGCCATCGGGGCCGAAGAACAGCGGCTCGGGGCCGGCCTGGTTGGTCGATTCGCGGCGGTTGGCCAGCGCCTTGATGTACCACTGCACGTTGTCGGTGATGTCGAAGCGGAACTGGCCGAAGATGCCCTTGCGCTCGGACGGGGTCAGCAGCAGGTTGTACTCGGCGAAGTTGAAGCGGTCCGCCGTGGTGAAGCAGTGGTAATCGTCGGTGCGGTCGCAACCGCCCACGCCGTTGAAGGTGGGATCGGTGGCGCCGGTGTTGGGCGTGATGTTGTAGGCGATGCCGGTGTTCGGGTCGGTGAACATGAAGCGACCGGTCGGGGTGGCCGAGCTGCCGAACGACAGGCCCGTGCCGGGAACCGGATAGCGCGACTGTTCGCGGGTGTTGGCATACACCGCGTCCTGCTTGGTCCAGCTGGCGCCCAGGAACAGGCTGTAGCGGTCGCCACTGGTGCCCCAGGCCAGGTCCACGCCCTTCTGGGTGCCATCTCCCTTGCTGTACTCACCGTAGTTCACGGTGACCTGGCCGCCATCGAACTCGCGGCGGGTGATGATGTTGACCACGCCGGCAATCGCGTCCGAACCGTACAGCGACGAGGCGCCGTCTTCGAGCACTTCAATGCGCTCGACAATCGCCAGCGGAATGGTGTTGAGGTCGGTGGCCGCGCCCACGCCGGACGCGGAGGATTCGTTGACCCAACGGATGCCATCGACCAGCACCAGCACGCGCTTGGCGCCCAGGTGGCGAAGGTCAACCTGGGCAGAACCGGCGCCCACGCCGCTGCCATCGGGCGGAAAACCGAAGTTGCCCGACGAGTTGAACTTCGCATTCAGCGCCGAACCGGAACCGGTCAGCTGCTGCAGCACCTCGCCGATGGAATTCAGCCCGGTGCGTTCGATCTCGCTGCGGGTAAGGGTCTGGATCGGCACCTGGCCTTCGACCTCGGCGCGCTTGATGCGGGTACCGGTGACTTCCACCCGGTCCAGTTCGGTGGTGGTGCGGGTAGCATCCTGCGCGGTGGCAAGGGTGGGGACGGACAGCAGGCACAGCGCTACGGCAGCCGCCAAGGGGCGGTAATGCAGGTTGTTCATTCGCTCTCTCTCCAAAGGAATGGCTTGCTGGGGCCGCCTCGCCTCCCCCTTGAAGCGCGGCAGCGTCTCCTTTGTAAACAACCTGTAAAGATGAAGGCGTGATGAAAGTGTGGATTTCACGCGGACGTTACGGATGCGGCACCGAGCGGCCGATCTGAGCCGACGAGCGGCTGCGCAGCAGCCGAATCCCGGACGGAAGCGCCCTATTCCGTACGGCAGCTCAAGGCGGTACCCGACCATCGGCACTGCAGGTGTGTGGCAGAAGGGGTGTCGACCTGCACGGGGATGCCCTGCGCCCGCGCGGCCCGCACCCACGCCTGGCGGTTGCGGACATTCTGGAACTGGTACGACCCGACCAGCGACACCGCACCGGCGCGCTGGGCAGCACTCTGGTCCGGCAGCTGATTGCCGTAGGGGTCGCGGCTTTGACCCGTGACATAGCCGGCCCGGCGGTTGCTGTTGCCGTCCATGGAGTAGACCGTGCGGGAGCGGTCAGGCCAGACAAGGTCGACCCGCAGCGGCCCCATGCCCAACCTGTCGTACAGCTTCAGCCTGCGCTCGTGCAGGTTCATCGACAGCTCGTCGAGCCATTGGTAACCGGTGGTGGCCCCAGCCAGGTGGCGGGCCAGCTGCGCGCCAAGGCGGGTCTGCAGCACAGTGTCCTGCGCCACTGTCACCGCGCTGAGCTGAGGCAGGGTTCGCTCGTGGTCGGCAACGCGCACCCCAACGGAAACCGCCGCCAGTGCGGGTGCGCACAGCAGTACGCACCCCAGCACAACAAAAGCGAGCAAGCAGCCAAGCGACTTCATCGCGGTGCCCCCTATGCGTTGCTTCCTCAATCGTCCTTCGGATACAGCTCAACCGATAGGCCTATCCCGGCCGCAGCGATCCGACCGAGCAATGCGCTATGGAACTGAAACCCACACAATCCGCTCAAGAACGCACTTACATAGAACTCAACTTCGCCACCCGTCTCCACCGGGCTACGTATGAAGTCGTCGTACTGGCTGATCCTCTCGAGGCACCGCTCCAACTATATGAAGTATTCGGTCCGAATCTGGCCGCAGTTAGCCTGATTTCCATACAGGACATGAATCCGATGCTATCTCCACTCACTTCGCACCGCACTTCTCTCGAACCCGACTTAGGACACGGGTGTGAGCATCACTTTTCTTCAGCTTGGCTTCGAGTCCACTGCACTCAAGCCTGACGCCGCCCCCCCCGGGATATACCAGCAGCGCTCCTTCAGGATCAACACCGTCCAAGTAGAGAACTGCGCAGCCATCCCCATCGACTGCAATCCGGACCGCCCTGGATCGAAGATTGCTCAGCTCCTGACTTCCAGATTCGCACATCGCGCCGTAGTACAGGCCACTCATGTCTCCATATATTTTCTTGGAATCAAGCTCCCCCTTAGTTCCATCATCGCATGCAGTCAGCAGCGTAACGACCGATGCAAGAGTGATAACCGACCGAACTCTGCTACGCAAACTTCCTGCCATTCGTCGTACCTATTCGCCGAGGCCGAGAGGACAATTTAATTGAATTCACGCCCCCTTCCTCAAGCGCAGGATCTGGCAGATCCTTCCCTGCAAGCAGGCAGGCGATCTCGGCACCAGATGCAGCCTCAATCAGCACCAAGCTCCCTTTCTCCAGAGCCAACGTGGCGGCCGCCAAATCCAAATCCAGCATTCTGCATGCGCGTCTTACCCCGAATTCGGCCGAGAGCGCATGGTAAACATGAACATCGGCGATCACGTTTTGCAGGCTGAACCGCTCTACACACAAGCGTTTTACTTCTGAAAACTCCATTACGTACGATTTCAAGGTCTGCGTATCCAGCAACCTCAGTACGAATGCATTCCGCCCGGATGTATGTATCGAAGTGATCTCAAAGTCATGGATATCCATCTTCATTTTCATCACTTTTTGGGCCAATCACTCACAGGCACTCCCGGCTGCCGCTCTCCTCCAATCCATTCGTGTACGTGATGATTTCCCGGTCCATGATCATGACCACGATCGACATCGAACTTCGGAGCCCCATCGTCTCCATAGTATCTCGGCTGTAGGCAAGACGGGAAAGTGTGACCGCTCTCACTCAATGGTGTGACTGGCGCTTGTTCTGCCGCGATTTTCGGCTTGTCTTACAGGCTTACGCGGGGATTTCTTACAAGACGATAGGCGCAGCGACAGTGGCGGTGATGGAGGCGGTGTCGCTTTCGGTGCAGTCAGAGAGAGTACCGACCAACGGTCGGTACCTACCAGCGTAGTTGTTGGTGACGCGGAAGCGGCCCACCGTTCGGCGGGCCGCTCGTTCTGCTACGGGTTCACGAACGCGATCTTTTCCATGTGCGCGTTGTTGGCCGCGGCCAGCACTTTGGCCATCACGTCGTACTCGGCGTTGGGGTCGGTGGCGATGCGCAGTTCGGGAACGTTACCGGTGTTGGCCTGTGCGGCGTCCTGCATGCGCTGCTGCAGCGAGCTGACCGCAACCATCTGGCCGTTCCAGCTGACCTGGTTGCTGGCGTCCACCCGCAGTTCGATCGGCGGTGGCGGTGCGGTGGGCGGTACCACGGTGGTGGGTTGCGGCAGGTTGACCGGGATGGGCATGGACACCATCGGGGCGGTCACGATGAAGATGATCAACAGCACCAGCATTACATCCACCAACGGGGTGACGTTGATGTCGGCCAGTGGTCCGGAATTGCCTGCTGCACTGAATGCCATGGTGTGGGTCCTTGTTGTTGGTTTTCCTGCGGGCCGGCCAACGGCCGGCGCTACCGTTTCGTTTCAGTCTCCTGCAGTCGTTGGGGCTGGCGGCTTTGACATTACGCCCGTGCGTTACGCCTGTTCAGGGGGGCGACGGGTGCCGTTCATCATTGAGTTGGCTTGCCCTCACCGGCTTTCACCCTTGCCCGCTATCCTTTCGGCATGAACCGACTCCCCCTCCTGATCCTCAGTTCCGCCACCCTGCTCGCCTGCACGGGCGTGGGCGCCGATGCCGGTGCCCAGAGCCTGGACGCCCAGCGCGCGCAGATGAAGGCGGCCATCGAGAATGCCGAACGCGGCCAGTTCGATCCCGGCCAGGCGGCGGGGCTGGCAAAGCACCCGCTGTATGGCTGGCTGGAGTACGCCAACCTGCGCCGCAACATCGATACGGTCACCACTGCCCAGGCCCAGGACTTTCTCAAGCGCTACAACGGCCAGGCCGTGGCCAGCAGCTTCCGCAGCGTGTGGTTGCCGGCGGTAGCCCGGCGCCAGGACTGGCCCACCCTGCTGGCGAACTGGGCGCCCACCGAGAATGTCGGCCTGCGCTGCGCCCAGCTCAATGCGCGCCAAGCCACCGGAAAGGCCGATGCGCAGTGGGTCAGTGAGGCGCAGGCGATCTGGCGCAGCACCGGCAAGTCCCTGCCTGATGCCTGCGATCCCGTGTTTGCGGCGCTGGATGCCAAGGGCGGAATGAGCGCGGAGCTGCGCTGGGAGCGCATCGATGCCGCGGCCGACGCGCAGGAGCCGGCGGTAATGCGCAGTGCCGCCCGCGGGCTGCCGGCCGCCGACCTGGCGCTGGCCAACACCTATGCCGCGTTCGTGGACAAGCCCAATGCCAGTGCGCTGAACTGGCCGCGCAACGAACGCAGCCGGCGCATCGCCACCGATGGCCTGGCCAAGCTGGCCAAGGCCGACCCGGACGCGACCGAGCAGCAGCTGCCGCAGTACGCCAACGCGCTGCAGCTGAGCGCCGCCCAGCAGGCGGATGTGAAGTACCAGATCGCGCTATGGACGGTGGCGTCCTATGGGCCCGATTCCGCACGCCGGCTCAATGCCGTGCCGGATTCGGCCTATGACGAGCGCCTGCACGAGTGGCGGGCACGCGAGGCGATGTCGCGCGGCGACTGGCCGGCCACGCTGGCGGCGATCCGCAAGATGGAGCCGAAGCAGCGCAGCGACTCGCGCTGGCGCTATTTCGAGGCGCGCATGCTGGACAAGACGGGCAAGCGCAACGAGGCAGTGCCGCTGTACCGCGAAGCGGCGCGCGCGGCCACCTTCCATGGTTTCCTGGCCGCCGACCAGCTGGGCCAGAGCACCTACACGCTGTGCCCGGTGGAACCCAAGGACAGTGCGCAGGCACAGGCCACGGTGGCACGCGACCCGGCGATCGTACGCGCGATGGAACTGTTCAGGATCGAGCGTTCGGGCTGGGCGGTGGCCGAGTGGAACGATGCCCTCACCCGCTTCGACACCACGCAGCGCCGTATTGCGGTGGAAGTGGCGCGCGACAACGGCTGGTTCGACCGCGCGGTGTTCTCGCTGGGCAAGACCCCGGAAGAGCAGCGCCTGTACAGCCTGCGCTTCCCGCTGCACCACGATGATGCGATCCGCCGTGAGTCGGCGCGCAATGCGATCGACCCGGCCTGGGTGGCCGCCGAGATCCGCGCCGAGAGCATCTTCAACCCGAAGGCCCGCTCGCCGGCCAATGCGATGGGGCTGATGCAGGTGCTGCCGGCCACCGGCGCGAGCGTGGCCAAGACCATCGGCCTGACCAACTATGGCGGTGCGGCCAGCCTGTATGACGCCGACACCAACATCGCCATCGGCACTGCCTACCTGCGCCAGCTGATGAACAAGTACGAAGGCCTGCCCTATGTGACCATCGCCGCGTACAACGCCGGACCGACCCCGACCGCGCGCTGGCAGTCGCAGCGGCCGGGCTTCGATCCGGATATCTGGATCGAGACCATCAGCTACAAGGAAACCCGCGAGTACGTTGCACGCATTCTTGCGTTCAGCGTGATCTACGACTGGCGTCTGAACGGCGACGCGCTGCCGGTCACCGACCGCATGAACGGGCGGCTGCAGGCGAAGCGGAAGGCGTTCGCCTGCCCAACCGACGCAGACAAGGGCGGCGATTGATCCGCGGTAGCGCCGAGGTTCTGCGGGGGATCGGCGCCAGGCCGGTCGTGGCATGATTCCCCCATGAAGATCTATCTCGTTGGCGGCGCGGTTCGCGACCGCCTGCTCGACCGCCCGCCTGGCGACCGCGACTGGGTCGTCGTGGGCGCTACCCAGCCGGAAATGGAAGCGCTGGGGTACAAGGCCGTGGGCAAGGATTTCCCGGTGTTCCTGCACCCGGATACGGGCGAGGAATACGCGCTGGCGCGGACCGAGCGCAAGTCCGGCCGCGGCTACCGGGGCTTCGTCGTCGATGCCGATCCCTCGGTGACGCTGGAAGAAGACCTGCTGCGGCGGGATTTCACCATCAACGCCATTGCCTGCGATGAGGCCAGCGGCGAACTGGTGGACCCGTACGGCGGCGTGCGCGACATTGAACAGCGCGTGCTGCGGCATGTGGGCCCCGCCTTCGTGGAAGATCCACTGCGGGTGCTGCGTGCGGCGCGTTTCATGGCGCGCTTTGCACCGCTGGGCTTTACCGTGGCGCCGGAAACGATGCAGCTGATGCGGCAGATCGCCGACAGCGGCGAGCTGGATGCGTTGGTGCCCGAACGGGTCTGGCAGGAACTGCGCCGCGTGCTCGGTTCGGCGCAACCGTCGGCCTTCCTGCGCACGCTGCACGATGCCAATGCGCTGGGGGCGGTGTTGCCCGAACTGGAAGCGCTGTACGGGGTGCCGCAGCGCGCCGAGTACCACCCGGAGGTGGATACGGGCGTGCACCAGGAAATGGTCAGCGATATCGCCGCGCAGCTGGCGCCGGGCGATGACCTGGCGGGGTTCGCCGCGCTTACCCACGACCTGGGCAAAGCACTGACTCCGCAGGCGGAATGGCCGCGCCATGTGATGCATGAGCAGCGCGGGCTGGAACCGCTGCGTGCGCTGTGTGATCGCCTGAAAGTGCCGCTGGATCATCGTCAGCTGGCCGAGGCGGTGTGCCGCGACCATCTCAACGTGCACCGCATCGACGAATTGCGCGATGGCACGGTGCTGGAGCTGCTGGGCCGTTGCGATGGGTTCCGGCGGCCGGAACGGATCGCCAGGATCGCGGTGTGCTGCGAGGCGGATGCGCGTGGCCGCCTCGGCTTCGAGGATCGGCCGTACCCGCAGGGTGAAACACTCAAGCGGCTGCACCAAGCGGCACTGTCAGTACAGGCCCGCGATCTGGATCTAGCGCACCTGAAAGGCCCGGCGGTAGGCGAAGCCCTGGCCCAGGCGCGCATCAAAGCAATTGCCGCAGCCCGTCGTTGATCCTACGGATGCACCACGAACAGGCCGCCTGCTCCGGGTGAGCGGGCGAGGTCTGCGTCGGACAGGCGCGCCCGCGCGGTGGTGATGAAGAGGCGTCCGTCGTCGCCGAATGCCAGGCTGCCCACGTGCGCGGCCGGTACCGGAATCGAGCGCAGGACCGCGCCGTTGGGTGCGAGTTCCACTACCGCATGCCCGCCCCACATCGCCACCCATAGATGACCATCGGGCCCCATCGTCATGCCGTCGGGTTTGCCGGGCACGCCGAGGAAGTCGGTCACCACGCGCGGTTCGCCCAGGGTGCCGGCGTGGATATCGGCCGCATAGGCCAGCAGCGTGCGCGCCAGCGTATCAATCACGAACAGCGTGCTTTCGTCTGCGGAGAAGGCCATGCCGTTGGCCACGCCCAGCCCCTCCGCCACGCGATGCGCGGGCAACTCGACACTGCCTGCATGGAACAGCGCGCCCCGGCCGGACAACAGGCCGCGATGCATGGAACCGCCCCACAGCCCGCCCAGGCTGTCCACCACCATATCGTTGAGCCGGCACCCCGCACCAACATCGATCTCCGGGCCGGCGGTGATGCTTCCGTCCGCCACCAGCCGCAGGAAGTGCGTCTCTCCATTGCCGACCAGCCCGGACCCCACCTGCCCCAACGCCCATACCGGTTCGGTCAACGCCACGCGCGTGCACGCCGCTCCATCCCACCGCAGCAGGCACGGCACGGTCGGGTCGACCCAGCACAAGGTGCCGTCCGCATCGAAGAGGGGCGACTCGCCTACCGTCGCCTGCGCGGCATGCACCAGCGTGGCCACCGGTGCGGCGGGCGCCTGCAAGGCCTGGATCCACGCCGCAGCGCGCTGGCCAACGTCATCGGCGGCGCGGCCAGGACGGTACAGATCGGTGCCCACACCGAAGGCGCGAACGCCTGCTTCGCGGTATGCACCGATGTCGCCCACGCTTGCGCCCCCCACGGCGATCAGGCTCACGCCGGCTGGCAACACCGCCGACAACGCCGACAACTGCGGTCGCGCGCCATGGGCCGGGAACGCCTTGAGATGGCGGGCGCCGGCGGCGATGGCGGCGAACGCTTCGGTCGCGGTGACGAACCCCGGCAAAGGGATCATGCCCTTCGCCACCGCGGCAGCGATCACCGCCGGATCGGTATTGGGCGACACGCAGAATACGCAGCCGATGGAGGCGAGCTGCTCGACGGCATCGGTGTTCACCACCGTGCCGGCACCGATCAGCATGCGCCCTTCAAAATGCGCAACCAGCGCGGCGATGGTGGTGAACGGGTCCGGCGAATTGAGCGGCACCTCCGCCAACCGCACGCCAGCGGCGTACAGCGCCTCCACCACGGCAATCGCGTCGTCGCCGCTCAGCCCGCGCAGGATCGCGATCAGGCCGGTCTCGGTCAGTGCACGGTCGAACGCTGCATCATGCGCACTCATGCCACCGCTCCCGCTGCCTGGTGCAACGCCAGGAAACCGCGCGTTGATGCCTGCTGTGAGGCAATCGCACGGCCGGAGCCCCCCAGCTCCTGCAGTGCGCGCGCATACAGCGCGCACACCGGCGCGGCGCCGATCAGCGGCACCTCGTTCAATGCGTCTGGCCAATAACGGCGGACATCGGCAAGCTCCGCGCCGATCAGCAGGCCGCGCAGGTAGGAAGCTCCCTCGCGCCGGGCGAGGTCGCTGCGGATCACCCGCGCCCGCGCGCCGAACAGCAGGGTGGCCAATCCTGCACCGCCCTGCGCGGTCCGCACGCCGTCGATGAACGCCTCGCCGTCTTCGGCCGGACCGTCAACAACCGACGCCAGCAATCCGGCTGCGGTGAGCCGGTCGAAGATCTCGCCCGACATCGCGGTCATGAACTCCACCACCACACCCTGTTCCAGCCGCACCCATTTGCTGTGGGTGCCGGGCAAGGCCACCAGTCCAGTGGCGGGAATCGTGCCGAGCGCGACCATCCCCAGCAGCTCGGTTTCCTCCCCGCGCATGATGTCCGGCGCGCCGTCGCCGCGCCGGCAGGCCAGCCCCGGAACGATGGCCACCCCATGCGTACCGATCCGCACCTCATGCAGGTGCCCGGCGATGGCGTGCGGGGATGCCGGGCATTCCACGTATCCCGCATCACTCCAGCCGATGTTCGAGCCGATCATGCCGCTGGCATAGATCCGCGAGGCATGCGGCCACGCGGTTGCCACGTCCTCCAGCAGCGCCTGCATCTGCGACCGCTCCAGCCCGGCAATGCCGCGCGGCTGTTCGATCGTCGCGCTGACCGTGCCGTCGGCGTCGATCCGGTAAGCGCGGAAGTTGGTGCTGCCCCAGTTGATGCCGATGATGTAGTTCGTGTCCTGCCCCCTCATCGCCGGGTCACTCCTGCACCACCATCCAGCGCAAACACCGAACCGGTAATCCAGCCACTGCGCGGCGAGGCCAGGAACAGGGCGAGCTCGGCGGCGTCTTCAGGTGTACCCAGGCGACCCAGCGGATGTCGTTGCTCGTTGCTGCGCCGTGCGGCGGCGGGGTCGGCTGCGCGCGCGAACGAGGCCTGCAGCATCGGCGTATCCACCGATGCCGGGGCGATGGTGTTGACCCGGATGTTGTCCGGGGCCAACTCCAGCGCGGCGGTGCGTGCCATTTCCTCCAGCGCGGCCTTGGACGCGGCATAGGCCGCCAGCCCCGGCGTGGCGAAACGCGCGTTGATCGACGACACCAGCACGATGCTGCCACCCCGCCCGCGCATGTCCGGCACCAGCTCGCGCATCACCCGCAGCGCACCGAGCACGTTGACCGAGTACACGTCCAGCCAAAGGTCGTCGGTGCTGTCGAGCGTACTGCCCGGCGGACAGATGCCGGCGCAGTGCACCAGCGCATCAAAGGGCCCCAGCGCAGCGCGCAAGTCGGCAATGGAAGCACTGACCGCGTCCGGCGAGCGCAGGTCGGCCACCGCCGTGGCATTGGCCCCGCTCGATATGCCCTGGTCCAGCGCCGCCACCCGGGCGCCATCGGCGCGCAGCCGCGTTACCACTGCCGCGCCGATTCCGCTGGCCGCACCGGTCACCAGCACCGTGCGCCCCTGCATTCCCGCCTCGCTCATGCCCTGTCCTTCCTTTCCAGAGGAACCATGCTCAGAACCGGTAGGTCAGGCTGGCCTTGTAGGACCGGCCGAACACCACGTTGGTACGCAAGCCTTCGGCATACCCGTCGAAGGTGCGCTGTTCGCTGTCGAGCAGGTTGTTGCCTTCCAGCTTCAGCGACAGGCGCTCGCTGAAATCGTAGCTCATCGATGCCGACAGGTCCTTGTAGGTGTCGTTGTAGATGCCCGTGGACGCTGCCGACAGCCCCACCAGGTATTCGTCACGCCAGTTGTAGGCCAGGCGGATGCCGAACGGGCCGTTCTCGTAGTAGCCGATCAGGTTGGCGTTGTTCTTGGACAGGCCCGGGAACGTCATGGCGTTGCCGTTGATGTCGGTGATCGGGGTTTCCGAGTCGATCCAGGTGTAGGTGGCCACCACGCCGAAGCCATCGAACATGCCGCTGAAGGGCACCTGCGCCAACAGCTCCGCGCCTTTCACCTTGGCCTTGTCGCCGTTGATCTTGCGCAGCACCAGGAAGTTGACGTTGCTGTAGGTTTCCGCGCTCTGGCGCTGCACGATGAAGGTGGACACGTCCTTGTAGAACAGGCCGGCCGAGAGCAGGCCCTGGCCGCCGTAGTACCACTCCAGCGACAGGTCGTACTGGGTGGCCTTGAACGGATCCAGGTCCGGTGCGCCGCCGCTGCCGGTGCCCGGCGAAGTCTGCACGCCGTTGGCATCGAACACGGCGTTGTTGTTGAGGGTCACGCCGTTGTTGAGGTCTTCGGTATTGGGGAAGGCCACCACCTTGGCCGCGCCGCCGCGCAGCACCAGGCTGTCGCTGATCTGCAGCTTGGCCACCGCCGAGGGCAACACCTCGCGGTCGTCACGCTCGAAGCTGGACGGGGTCAGCGCACCGGTGCCGCTGATCAGGTTGCCGCGCGAGGTCAGGTCACGACCCACGAAGCGCAGGCCGACGTTGCCGCCCAGCGCCATGCCGCCCACCTCGGTGTCCCAGTTGAGCTTGGCGTAGGCCTCGAGGAAGTCTTCATCCACGCTGAAGGTGGCCGAATAGGCCAGCGCGGTGTTGGCTGGATCTAGGCACTGCGGGTTCTGCGAGATCTGCGGCAGCGTGGTGAAGCTGCCGCAGCCGCCGAAGGTGCCGCGGAACGCCCCCAGGTAATCGCGCGGCAGGCCGGCGAATTCGCCCGGCAGGAAGTCGCTGTTGCTGTACACGCGGATGTAGGGATCCATCTGCGTCACCGGAATGCCGCCGGCCGGGCGGATGTCGGCGCGGCGGGGGTCCTGCAGGCTTTCCAGCCGGCTGAAGCGCGCGCCAACGTCCAGCGAACGCAGCGGGCCGTTGTCGAAGGCCAGGCTCCAGTCGGTGCGCATCGCGCGCGAGTCGGTCTGTGCGCGCCAGTCGTTGTCGAACAGGATGGTCATGCGCCACTGCGCCGGATCGACCACGTTGACGCCGCTGACGTTGAAGCTGCCGAAGCTGCCGCTGCGCAGGTCGAAGTCGGTGACCGAGGTCAGCCCGGCCATGGGCGCCAGCCGCATGTAGCGCTGGTTGTAGCTGGCGGTGGAACGGCCCCAGTCCAGTTCGGCCGAACCGGTTACGCGTTCGCCGACCTGGAAGCTGGCACGCAGCGCGCTGGACAGGGTGTCCGAATCGATGTCGGCCACTTCGGTGTTGAGCAGCACGGTGCCGGTGGATCGGCCGGCCAGCAGGATGTCGTGGTCGGAGTAGACCGCGTTGCTCAGGCCGGCGGAGGGATTGAAGGCGATCCAGTAGCGGTCGCGCTCGGCCTTCTGCCGGGAATAGAAGGTATCCCAGGACAGCTCCACGCCATCGGCCGGGCGCCACTGCAGTACCGCGCTGAGGCCCACCTTGGTGCGGTCATCGTCGATGTTCTGCGCGCGCATGTCGGTACTGCCGAAGCGCGTGCGGGTGGGATCGGTCGGGTCGTTGAAGCGGGCATACCCGGAGAAGGTGTCCAGGCCCTGCTGCACCACGTTGCGGCGGCCGTACGTGGCTGACAGCAGCGCACCGAAGGTGCGATCCTCGTTGCGCCGCGAGATCAGCCCGAAGGCGTTGTGGCCCCAGGAATCGGCCATGTCGTCATAGGTGCCGGCCAGGCTGACCACGTTCTGGTCGCTGTCGCCCGACAGCGGCTGCCGGGTGTGGATGTCGACGATGCCGCCAAGCCCACCGGAAATTTGGTCGGCGCCGGCGAGCTTGGTCACTTCCAGCCGCGAGATCAGCTCGGAGGGCACCAGTGAGAGCAGACCGTAGGTGGAGGTGGCCAGCTGGTCCAGGCCGTTGCCGCCGCGCCCGGTGGCATCGACGATCTGGCGGCCGTTGTACAGCAGCACGTTCTCTTTCAGGCCGCGCACCAGGATGTCGCTGCCCTCGCCCATGCCGCGCTCGAGCTGCACGCCGGCCACCCGGCCCAGCGATTCGGCGACGTTGGTGTCGGGCAGCTTGCCGATGTCATCGGCCACGATCGCATCGACGATCTGCGGCGAATCGCGTTTGAGGTCGCGCGAGGCTTCGAGGCTGCCGCGGATGCCGACGACGCTCACGGCGTCGAGTGTCTGCGCCTGCTGGTTGCCGGCGGTGGTGGTGGTGGCAGGCGGAGCATCCTGTGCGGCGGCCAGCATCGGCGCCAGCAGGCAGGTGCCCAAGGCGGTGAACAAGGTGGAACGTCGAAAACGAAGCATGTATCGGCCCTCTCCCAAGGTAGGGATCCCGCTGCAGGCCCCCGACCTGCCCAGCTGGATCCAGCGCTTTTTCGTCGTTGCTGCTGCGCTGCGACTTGGCAGCGTGTAGCTAATATAGCAATATGATTTGGCCGCGCACGCTGCAATGCAGCGAAGAATCAAGACCCGTCTGTAGCGTCTGCGGCCACTTCCCTTCCATAGTGTTGCTATCCATGGCACACGCATTTCAACAAGGACCCGGCGCAATGGCCGTTCTGCAAGGTGTCTTCCCGATCCTTCCCAGCATCTTCGACGCGCACGGCGCGCTCGATGAGGCCGGGACCGAAGCCGTGTTCGAGTACATCCTGGCCGCCGGCGCGGCCGGGGTGGTGTTTCCGGGCCTGGCCAGCGAATACGACATGCTCACGCTGGATGAGCGCCTGCACCTGACGGCCTGCATCGGCCGCTGGAACCGCGGCCGCGTGCCGTTCATCGTCGGCGCCAGCGCGCGCACGCTGGAGGACGCGGTGCGGCTGGCCCAGGCCGGCGGCCAGGCCGGGGCGAGCGCGGCGATGGTGCTGACCCCGCACGCGCTGGCCGGTGATGCCGAGGGCATGGCTGCGTTCTTCAGCCGCTTGGCCAGCGAGTCGGGCGTGGCGGTCATGCTGCAGAACGCTCCGGCGCCGATGGGCGTTGGGCTGGGCGTGGAAGAGGTCGTGGCGCTGACCGCGCGCGTCCCGGCCATTGAATATGTCAAGGAAGAAACGATGCCTTCGGGGCACCGCATCACCGCGCTGTCCGAGCGCGCCGGCAGCAGCGTGCGCGCGGTGTTCGGCGGTGCCGGCGCCCGCTACGTGCTGGACGAACTCACGCGCGGGGCGGTCGGCACGATGCCGGCCTGCGAAATCACCGAGGTGCATGTGGCGATGCTGGCAGCCTGGGCGACGGGCGACCAGGAGCGTGCACGCACACTGTTCGAGCGCACCCTGCCGCTGCTGAGCATGCAGGCGGTGTTCCGCTGGCGGCTCACCAAGGCCATCCTGCTGCGCCGCGGCCTGATCGGCAGCGACCATGTGCGCGCGCCCGGTCCGGCGCTGGACCGGTTCGATGCGCGCGAACTGGATATCCTGCTGGATCGCATCAGCGACCTGCTGCCGTTGGATACCGTCCCCGGGCAGGCACGGAGAAGCCACGCGTGAGCCAGGTCACACAGGTTGAAACGTTCATCCTCACCGTTCCGCGCACCACGCCCTACCTGGGGCCGCTGGGGCCGGGCGAACGGGTCAACGCGCGCGGCTACCTGGTGCGCAAAGGCAACGGCACGCTCTACCCCACCGTGGACCGCTCGGTGCTGGTGCGCGTCACCACCGCCGATGGTGCGGTGGGCTGGGGCGAAACCTATGGCATCTGCGCACCGCGCGCGACCTGCGAGATCATCAACGACCTGCTTGCGCCGGAACTGATCGGGCGCGAGCCGGAAGACGTGGAGCAGATCTGGGACGACCTGTACGGCCTGATGCGCGTGCGTGGCTGCGGCAGCGGGTTCCACACCGATGCACTGGCGGCGCTGGACATCGCCCTGTGGGACCTGCGCGCGCGTGCGGCCGGACAGCCGCTGTGGGCGCTGCTGGGTGAGCGGCGGCGCGACACCATTGCAGGCTATGTATCGGGATTGCCGGCGGCAACCGTCGCGGAGAAGGTGGCGATGGCGCGCGCGTTTGCGGCGCAGGGCCACGATGCCTTCAAGGTGCATGCCGTGGTCAGCCATGACGGCATCGTCGAAGAAATGCAGGCGCTGCGCAGCGAGCTGGGCGATGCGGTGCACCTGATGGTGGACCTGCACTGGAAGTTCGATCACGCGCAGGCATTAGCGCTGGCAGAGCAACTGCTGCCGGCGCAGCTGACCTTCATCGAAGCACCGCTCAAGCCCGAGGATGTTGCGGGGCTGATCGCGCTGGGTGGCGACAGCCCCATTCCCATGGCGGCCGGCGAAGAGTGGCCCACCGACCATGTCGCACGGTTGCGATTGGCCGGTGGAACGCTCGCCTATGTGCAGCCAGAGATGGGCCACACCGGGATCACCCAGTTCCTGCGCATCGCACGCTTGGCGGCAGCGCACGGGGTGCAGGTCGCGCCGCACGCCACCATTGGCGGCGGCATCTTCATGGCCGCCAGCCTGCATGCATCAGCGGTCATCGAGGGTCTGTGGCGCCACGAGTGGCAGCACTCGATCTTCTCGCGCTCGGTGGAGATGCTCGACACCGATATGGCGTACCAGCGCGAGGGCTACACACTTCCCTCCGGTCACGGCCTGGGTGCACAGCCCAATGCGCGTTTCTGGGAACACGCAGAATTCGTGCCTTGAGCGCGGGGCTGGACAATCTCCGGCCCCACGCGTCGCAGAGATGAGCGCGGTAGGGTCGCATCCCAATCGACCGCCGATGGATTATGCAACGTCCGATGATGGCATGACCTCCGTCGAAGCCGGCTTCGGCCGAGGTCATGCGTTCGTCGTGCCGATGACCAGTGTCGGCAGTCGTTCGGGAACCGACCCTACCCTCGGGCCGCCGCCACCGCCTCGGCGTCCGGGCCAACCAGCGTCATTCGCGAACGCTTGGCTTTTCTCAACGCGATCCAGGCCAGTAGTACCGCGATCGGGTGCAGGAACGCCATCAGCACGAAGGCGCGGTCGAAGTTGCCGTCGGCGACCAGGTGGCCCACCACCTGCGCCGAGACCATGCCGCCGAGTGCACTGCCGCAGCCCACCAGCCCCGCCACCGAGGCGATGTAGCGCGACGGGAACAGGTCCACCGTCATCGCGGTGAGGTTGATCTGGTAGGTCAGGTGCGCGAAGGTCACCGCGCACGCCAGCGCGAGCAGCAGCGGAATCGGCGGATGCAGCGCCACCAGCATGCCGATCGGTGCCAGGCACGCTGCACCGATCATGGTGGTCAGGCGGGCCCGCACCGGGCTCATGCCGCGCTTGACCAGCCGCCCTGAAATCAGGCCACCGCCCACGCTGCCGATATCCGCAGCAACGTAGACGATCCACGCCAGCGAGGCGATCGCGGCCAGGCTCATGCCGCGCGCATCGCCCAGGTATTTGGGGAACCAGAACAGGTAGAAGTACCAGACCGGGTCGGCCACCGCGCGCGAGGCGACCAGCGCCCACACCGTGCGGTCGCGCGCCAGCCGGCCCCAGACCCCTTTCATCGACACCGCCGGTGCGGGTGCCGCGGGCGTGTCCAGCGCCGGCGTGGCGACCGCCTCGGCCGTTGCGGCCGCAGTCACCGCCGTGGCTGTCTGACGCGCCGGACGGGGGTAGACCAGGTACCACGCAATCATCCACAGCAGCCCGGCCACGCCGGTGATCCAGAACGCGCTGCGCCAGCCGTAGGTCAATGCAATGCCACCGATCAACGGCGGCGCCAGCGTCGCGCCGATCATCGCGCCGGCGGTGTACAGGCCGAGCGCCAAGCCACGCTGCGGCGCCGGAAACTGCTCGGACACCACCTTGGTGCCCACGGTGTAGTTGCCCGGCTCACCCAGCCCCAGCGCGAAACGCGCCGCGCCCAGCTCGAACGCGCTGCGCACGAAGCCGGTGGCGATGTTGGCCAACGACCACCAGCCCACGAACAGCAGCAGCGCCACGCGCGCGCCCAGCCAGTCGGTAACCCGCCCGGCCATCACGTAGGCCGCTGCGTAGGCGAACAGGAACACCTGCACCACACGGGCATATTCCAGGTCGCTCATGTCCAGGTCGGCCTGGATGGTGGTCGCCAGGATCGACAGCGCCTGCCGGTCCAGGTAATTGATCACCGTGGAAAAGAACAGCAGGGCCAGCAGCACCCACTTGGTGTTCCTGCCGCCGGTCACGCGCCCGCACGCTTGGACATCGCCGATGCCTCCCCTTCGGAAGGCTGCAACGTATTGCTATTGTAGCAACATGTCAAACCGCACTGCGGCAAAGCCCTCAGCCGATCTCGGCGGCCGCCGCGCGCAGTGCCGCCACCAGTTCTTCGGTGGCCGATTCGGGGATCCAGCCGGACATCGCGATGCCGGCATGCACCGGATCGCCCATTGCGATGGCCACGATGTGGTGGTCGCGTTCGTCGGCCACGTGCACGCGGGCGTGCCCCTGCCGCCTTGTCTGTTCCAGGGTGGCCAGCAGCTGCTCGATCCCCTCCGGGAACATCGGGATGGGGCGGTCGGCGTACAGCTCGCGCACTTCCTCGTCTGACAGCTGGGCCAGCAGCGCGATGCCGATGCCGCTGGTGGTCGCCGGCAGCAGGCCGATGCGGCCCAGGCCCCGCGCCGCCTCGATTCCCGGGGGCGCATGGAACAGGTAGCTGACGCTGTCGTTCCACAGCACGCCCAGCGCCACGGTATGACCAAAGCGGCGCAGGTGCTCGAGCACGGGCAGCGCGCGGCGGATCAGCCCGGAGGCGAACAGGCTCTGCGCGGCCAGCACGTGCATGCCCGGGCCGGCGGTGTATTTGCGGTCGGCGGTCTGCCGCGCAATGCCCAGGTAGGCCAGCGTCTTGAGCAGGCGGTTGACCCGGGTCGGGTTGGCATCCAGCTGCCGGGCCAGTTCGCGGCAGCCCACCGGCTCGGGCGAGGACGCCAGCGCCTGAAGTGTCGCAATCCCGTCGATCAGGCTCTGGTTGGGCTGGGCATTGGGCTTGGTTCGCATCGGCATAGCGTACTTTGCCGCTACCGGTAATGCCACCAATAGCAACACCGGCAGCGGGCCTGCCTTCCGCTAGAAGTCGAAACGCAGCCCGATGTTGCCCTCGATCACCTTGCGCTCCTTCTGCCGGCTGCTTTCCAGGTCGCGGGTGTAGTCGGCGACCGCGAACGCGCTGACGTTGGCATTGAAGCGCGCCACCACGCCGAACCCGACCTCCAGCGCGCGTGAATCCTGCCGGTTGATGATGGGGTTGGTATCGAAGTCGATGCGGTCTTCCCCATCGAGCGTCTGCCAGTAGTTGAGCTTGAAGTACGGTTGCCAGCCGTTGCCGGCGATCTCGTAGTCCGCAGCCAGGCGTACGCCGGCGCGCCCGGTCCAGGCGTTGTCGGCGTTGAAGCGAAGCTGCGCGATGCGGTCGGCGGCATCGTCCACCGAGGTGCGCTGCCAGATCACCTGCAGTTGCGGCTCCAGCCACCAGGCCGACTGGCCGAAGCGCAACAAAGGCTTGCCCACTTCCACCGATGCGGTGGTGCCATCGCCGTCCACGTCGATGCCGATGCCGCGTGCGGAGGTCGCCTCGCCGTCGTAGCGGCTCTGCATCACCACCACGTCGAGGTAGCCGCCGGCGCTGCCGGCACGTGTCCAGTACAGGCCCACGTGCTTGTCGTCCAGGCGGGTGCGCCCCACCGCGACATTTTCCCAGCCGATCGCAAAGCCGTTGACGTTGCCCTGCGCGCGGGTACGGCCGACGAACACGCCGAACTGGTCGCGGTGCGCATCGCCTGCGTTCGCATACAGGTCCAGACCTGCCTGTACCCCCTGGATGTCGCCATCGAATCCGGGCTGGGCATCGCCCTCCCAGTACTGCTCGTGGCTCTGCCCGACCAGGCGCGCCCATGCGGCCCGCACGCCGCCCTGGCCGGCGAGGATGCGCTGCTCACCCTGGCGCTCGTGGAAGGTACCCAGGCTGGCCAGGCTGGTTTCGCGCAGCAGGGGCGGCACCACCGAGTAGAGGCCGGTTTCCAGCCGGTACAACGGCACGATGGCCTCTTCCGATGGACGCGCGTCAGGCGTGGGCGGCTCCGCCAACGGCCCGGGAACGGCGGCCACTTCGGTCGGCACCGGCGGCGGCACGTCGTCCTGCGGCGGCGCGGCTGGCGGTGGTGGGGCCGGCTCCGGCGGCGGCGCGGGCTCGGCGGCGACCGGGTCCGGGTTTTCCGGGACGTCCGGTGAGGGGGGCGGCGGCAGCGCAGGCGGCGGCGTCCCCAACGCCTCCGGCGGCGGTGGCTCAGGTGTCACCGAGCCCAGACCGATGGGCGGTGGGGCCGGCGCGGCGACCACACCGTTGACTACGGTCGAACGCAGATACCAGTTCTCGCTGCTCCCTGCGCTGACGCCACCCTTGAACAGGAAATACTCGTACGCACCGGCGGCAACCGGTGCATACAGCGCGAACGCGCCCGGGCTGGTGCTGGCACCGTTGATCGCCTGCACCACGAGGATGCCGTCGGCCACGGTTTCGGCACCGGCACCGCCCGCGTTGAGGATGCCCACCCCCGTGGTCCCGCTGGCCACGCCATTGGAGATCACCAGCCGGTCCGATGCGGCGGCGTCGGCACCCAGCACGGTGTCCAGGTACAGCGCACCGCCATTGCCGGTGTAATTGCCGGCGATGGTGAACGCATCGCCGGCGCCGCCACCGCCGTTGGTCAGGTCGATGCGGCCGGCATTGGTGACGTTGACCGGCAGTGCTGCGTTGAAGGCGACAATGCTGGCGTTGACGCCCCCGCCGAACAGCGTGCTGGTCGCGTCCACGTCGAGCGCGCCGGTACCGCTTCCGGTATCGCCCAGGCGCAGGTCGCCGTCGAAGGTCAGCTGGCTGTCATTGGCCAGCGTCATCGATTCCCAGCCGGTGAAGCGGGCCACGCCATCGGTCTTGACGTTGTCCATGTTGAGCGTGTCAGTGCCCAGGCCGCCGTCAAAGCCCGGCAGCGCGCCAAGGTAAGAGACGTTGAGGTCGGCCAGCGTGGCGGTGTCGTTGCCTTCCCCGAAATCGACCAGGCCGTGCACCACGCCGCCACCACGCCAGTCGAAGCGGTCGTCGCCAAAGCTGAGGCGGATCTCGCCGCGCACGGTGCCGCCGGTGATGGTGACCGAATCATTGCCGCCGCTGACGCTGATGTTGCCGCCGATGTATCCATCGGAGAGCACGATCGTGTCGTTGCCGAAGCCGGTAACCAGGTTGCCGTCGATGGTGCCACCGGACATCAGGAAGGTGTTGTCTTCCAGCTTCATGTTGACCCGGCCGATGCGGCCGCCGGTCATTTCGCCGTAATCGCCATCATCGAACGCGCCGACGATGCGCCCGTCGGTCATGCGGAAACGGTCAAGGCCATCGCCCTGCAGCAGTGCGCCGATGCTGCCGCCGGTCATCAGGAAGGTATCGATGCCCGAGCCCTGCTGCACGGTGCCGGACACGGTGCCGCCCGAGACCTCCAGGCTGTCCGCGTCGGCGCCCTGGTCGATGCTGCCGACGGTGCCGCCACTGAGGGTGATGGCATCGTTGCCCGCGCCCTGCAGGACGCTGCTGCTGATGCTGCCGCCAAGCATGTCCAGGCGGTCGGCGCCGGCGCCAAAGATGATGCCGGCGGTGCTGCCGCTGATGACGCCGCGGTTCACCACCGTGGTCGCCGCGTTGGTGAGGATTCCCACGCCACTGGCGCTGGTGATGCTGCCACTGTTGTCGATGCGGTGACCGCTGCCGCCGTCCAGCGCGATCGCAGCACCACTGGCGATGCCGAGCTGGGCGCCGGCCTGCACGTTGACGGTGACATTGCTCGAGCCCGGCACGCTGGCAATGGGCGTGGTCTGCGGACTCGGTGCCGCTGCCGTGCAGGTAACGGTCTGTCCGGTCGTGGGTGAGGTGCTGTCGCACCCGGCCCAGGCCGGCGCGGTGGTGGTGGCGAGGAGGAGGCCGCCGCAGGCCACGCGCAGGCTGCGCGCGATGCCTGCCGCCAGACGGGAACGTGGCGGAGTCGCATTCATGGGACGCATTGACCGTTCCTTTTCCAAAGAAGGGAATTACGGTTTGCCGATGCGTCCCCCGTAACCTTACGCAGGCCGGCGAAGGTACTTTTACTGTCCGGATGTGAGGCGGAGGTAAAATTTGGGCGGTTTCTGGATATTCACCGAAACGGCCCGCGCATTCATATTTTCAGGTACACCCTGCGGCGGTCCAGCACCCACGCGACGACCCACCAGAACAGCACGAACCCCACGGCACAAAGGAGCGACGCCAACGCGGGCATGCCCGGCAGCGCGCGGGCCAGCGCCGTGTAGTACGCGGCCCATGCGCCGCTGGCGATCAGCACCAGCGCCATCACCGACGAACCCAGGTAGGCCGCAATCGCGTTGACCCCGAATCGGCGGCCCAGTGCCGGCCAGTGCCAGCGGTCGACCAGCAGGTGGGCCAGCAGCAGCGCGACGATCGACAGGCCGCCGGTCCACAGCACGTAGCTGGGCGTCCACAGGTTCTTGTTGAAGGGCAGCACCGGCGCCAGCAGCAGGCCGCCGCCGAGCAGCACCAGCCCCAGGCCGCCCAGCGCCCCCACGTTGCCGGCTCGCAGCCAGCGGCCGGCGATCAGGCCCAGAAGCGTGGTGGCGAGAGCGCCGGCCGTGCTGAGCAGGCCTTCAGGGTCGTGGCCCAGCCGGGTCACCGCGTCGTACTTGTAGAGGAACGGGGCAAACAGGGCAGTGTCCACCCGGCTGACCGGGTTCAGCCACGGCGCCAGCGTATCGGCGCCCAGCAGCAACGCCGCGTAGCCCAGCAGCAGGCCGGCCAGCACTGCCCACTGCGTGCGCGCGCGGGTGTGGATCGCCAGCAGGCCGACCACCGCCACGCACACGGCAATGCGCTGCAGCACGCCCCACAGCCGGTACGCCGGCAGCTCGAACAGCCACCATGCCAGCACGTGCAGCAGCGCACCGGCGAGCAGGATGCGCAGCGCACGCTGCAGCAGCGTGCGGGCCAGCGCCGGCCGCAACGTGGGATCCGCCGCGCGCGGTGCGAGGCTGTAGGCCAGCGACACCCCGGCAATGAACAGGAACAGCGGGAAAATCAGATCCGTGGGGGTAAAGCCGTGCCAGTCCGCATGCAGCAGCGGTGCGAACACATGGCTCCAGTCGCCGGGGTTGTTGACCAGCAGCATCGCAGCCACGGTCAGCCCGCGCAGGGCATCGATCGAGCCCATGCGCGAAGAGGAAGGCGTGCTCATGCGTCCTCGCGCTCGCCGGCGATCCAGGTCGCGCGCACCTGCAGCGCGTCGTCGAGCAGCACCAGGTCGGCCTGGTAGCCCTCGGCGATCTCGCCGAGGCGATCATCCACGTTGAGGAACTGCGCCGGGTAGCGCGAGGCCATCCGCGCGGCCTCCTCCAGCGACAGGTCCAGCAGGTTCACTGCATTGCGCACGGCGGTGGCCATGTCCAGCGCCGAACCGGCCAGCGAACCGGCGGCATTGCGCACCACGCCATCCACGGCGGTGATCACTTCGCCATAGAGTTCGTAGCTGGGGCTGTCGGCACCCACCGGCGGCATCGCATCGGTGACCAGCATGACCTTGCCCTGGGGCTTGGTTGCCAGCGCCACGCGCAGGCTGGCCGGGTGTACGTGCACGCCGTCGGCGATGATGCCCACCCAGCTGCCGCGATCTTCCAGCGCCGCACCGACCGCACCGGGCTCACGCCCGGTCAGTGGCGACATCGCGTTGTACAGGTGGGTGAAGCCGCGGATGCCCGCCTCCAGCCCCGCGCGTGCTTCCTCATATGTTGCAGCGGTGTGCCCGGCGGCGACGATCACCCCGCGTTCGACCAGCGCGCGGATGCTGTCCAGCGGCACCCGTTCCGGGGCCAGGGTGAGCAGGGTCACGCCGTTCTCGAGCGAGGCCGCCATCGCGATCTCATCGGCATCGGGCACGCGGAACTTGTTCGCATCATGGGTGCCCTTGCGGGCCGGCGCGATGTACGGGCCTTCCAGGTGGATGCCGATCACCCCGGGCACGCCATCGGCAATCGCCTGGCGGGTCGCGTCGATCGCCGTGCGCATCACCTGCACGTCGTCGCTGATCAGCGTCGGCAGCAGCGCGGTGGTGCCAAACCTGCGGTGCGCGGCGGCCAGCGTGCGCAGGCTCTCCACGTCGGGCGTGTTGTTGAACAGCACGCCACCACCGCCGTTGACCTGCGCATCAATGAACCCGGGCAGCAGCCAGCCACCGCCCAGATCCACCTGCTCGGCCGCACTGCCCAGCTGCGGGGCGGCATCGGACACCAGCGCAGTAATGCGTCCGGCCTCGATCACCAGCGCGAGATCATCACGGAAGCCGTCGGCGGTGAGGATGCGGGCGTTGCGCAGGACGGTCTTCATCAGACGGTCTCCGTGACCTTGTTCAGATGCGGCGGCAGGTCCGGGTTGTGACCGCGGCGCAGCGCCAGTGCGTTGATGGCCTTGTAGAACGCCTGCACGGTGAGCAGCGGCGCGCAGGCCGGATGCGGCGCCTGCGGCAGCGGCAGGTCGCCATCCGGGGCAGCCAGCCAGACCTGCGCGTCGCGCGCGGCGAACTCGGCGGCCACCGCGCGGGTGCCTGCACCGGTTTCATCCGGCTGGGCGAAGGCCAGCACCGGGAAGCCCGGGCCCACCAACGCCATCGGCCCGTGCTTGACCTCGGCCGAGCTGTAGGCTTCGGCGTGCAGGCCGCAGGTTTCCTTGAATTTCAGCGCCGCCTCCTGCGCCGCGCCCAGGCCCAGGCCACGGCCGACCACGAACAGGTTGTGCGCCGGCACCAGGCCGTCGGTCAGTGCGGACCAGTCGCTGTTCCAGGCCTGGCGCAGTGCGTCGGGCAAGGTGCGCAGCGAGGCGATCAGCCCGGCATCCTGGCTCCAGTACGCCACCAGCTGCAGGATCGCCGACAGCGAGGCGAGGTAGCTTTTGGTGGCTGCCACGCTGCGTTCGGCGCCCGCGCCCAGTGGAATCACGGTTTCGGCCAGCTGCGCCAGCGGCGAATCTTCCACGTTGACCAGTGCCACCACGCGCGCACCGGCCGCGCGCGCGGCCTCGGCGTTGCGCAGCAGGTCCGGGCTCTTGCCCGACTGCGAAATGACGATGTACAGCGCGCCGCGTAGCTGCAGCGGGGATTCGTACACCGACCCCACCGACGGCGAGGCCGAGGCCGTCACCAGGCCCAGCTTGGTTTCCAGCAGGTACTTGGCGTACGTGGCGGCGTGGTCGGAACTGCCGCGTGCGCAGGTCACCACGAACGGCGGCGGCGCCGCGCGCAGGGTCGCGGCCAGCGTCTGCACCGTCGCTTCGTTGCGCGCGAACTGCGCGGCGATCACGTCGGCCGCTTCGGCGGCTTCGCGGAACATCAGGGTGTCGTGCGGGGCTGGCAGGGACATGCGGGACTCAGGTGGTTTCAGGGGTGGGGGGCCGCGTGCCGACCGGCCGCATCGGCGCGGTCGAACCGCGCACGACCAGCTGCGGTACGAAGCCCTGGTTCTGCAGCTGCAGCGGCGCATCGTCATACGCATCGCTGCGCAACTGCGCGATCAGCAGGCGCGCGGCATGCCGCGCGATGTCTTCGGTGGCCTGCTTGGCGGTGGTCAGCGGCGGCCACGACTGGCGCGAGAACGGGCTGTCCTCGAAGCCGGCGATGGACAGGTCGTAGGGCACGTTCATGCCGGCCGACTTGGCTGCGGCGAGCACGCCGGCAGCGATTTCATCGTTGGAACCGAAGATCGCGGTGGGCGGCTCGCGCAGCGCCAGCAGGCGGCGCGCGCCCCGGAAACCGTCGTCGAAGGTGTAGTCGCCCTGCACCACCAGGTGCTTGTCCACGGTCATGCCGTAGTCGCGCAGCGCGGCTTCGTAACCGGCATGGCGTTCGCCGCTGGAACGGTGCGAGGAGCCACCCCAGAGGAAACCAATGCGCTGGTGGCCGAGCTGGATGAGGTGTTCGGTGATTTCGTAGGCGGCCTCGCGGTCGTCCACGAACACGCACGCGCCATCCTGCGGGTCGGCGGTGGCGGCGATGATGCGGACCAGCTTGATGCCGCGCGCGGTCAGCGCGGCGACCAGGTCACGGCGTTCAGACATCGGCGCGGTCAGCACCAGCCCGGCCAGCCGCGAACGCTGCACCCAGTCGGCAAGCTCTTCGGCCAGCATCGGCGAACTGGAATCGCAGGGGTGGATCTGCAGCCCGAAGCCGGTCTCGCGGCACGCGGCCAGCACGCCGTTCTGCACACCGATGATGTGGTAAGGGTTGGGGTTGTCGTAGACCAGCCCGATCACCAGCGTGGTGCCGGTGCGCAGGTTGCGTGCGGCGGGATCGGGCTCGTAATCGAGTTCGGCGATGGCGCGCAGCACGCGCGCGCGCGTGGCCTGCATGACCGACGGTTCGTTGTTGATGACCCGCGAAACGGTCTTCAACGACACCTTGGCCCGTTCGGCGACATCCTTGATGGTCGCTCTACGCATGCTCTTTTCCTGGCTCACCGGTTGGGCGTCCATGATCGCCGATCACTGCCCGTCGCGGGGCAGCCCGACCCGGTGGCCGCGCAGGGAGTAGAACAGGATGTACAGGTAGCACGGCACCATCAGGCCCGCGAACACCCACTGGAAGTCGAAATGCTGCTTCAGCACGGCGAACGCCTGCGGGATGATCGCGCCACCGGCGATGGCCATCACCAGCAGCGCCGAGCCGGTTTCGGTGAAGCGGCCCAGGCCCCGGATCGCCAGCGGGAAGATCGCCGGCCACATCATGGCGTTGGCAAAGCCCAGCGCGGCCACGAAGCCCACCGACACATAGCCATGGGTGAACAGCGCACCGATGCAGAACAGCACGCCCAGGCTGGCCGAGATGCTCAGGTAACGCTGCTGCGAGACCAGGTGCGGGATCAGCGCGAGGCCGGCCAGGTAGCCCACCAGCATGGCGAACAGGGTGATGGAGGTGAACAGCTTGGTCTGGTCCAGTGGCAGGCCGAACCCGTGCCCGTAGGTGCCGATGGCATCACCGGCCATCACTTCCACGCCCACGTACACGAACAGGCACAGCACGCCCAGCCACAGGTGCGGGAACTGGAAGATGCTGCTGCGTTCGGCCAGGCCGGGCGCGCGCGCCGGGGTGGCGTTGGCTTCGGCGGTCTTGATTTCCGGCAGCGGCGAGAACAGCACGCCCACCGCCAGCACCACCAGCAGGCCGGCCATGGCCATGTACGGCATCTGGATCTTGGCCGCGAAGGTATCCAGCAGCGCGTTGCGGGTCACCGGGTCGGCGCTGGCCACCTGCTCGGACAGGTCACCGATGCCGTGCAGCACCAGGGTACCGATCAGGAACGGGGCGATCATGCCGGCGATCTTGTTGCAGATGCCCATCAGCGCGATGCGGCGCGCGGCGGTTTCGATCGGGCCCAGGATGCTGATGTACGGGTTCACCGCCGTCTGCAGCAGGGCCAGGCCGCTGCCGATGATGAACAGGCCGCTGAGCGCACCGGGATACCAGCGCTGCTGCGCGAAGTGCGCGAACACCACCGCACCGGCGGCCATCACCAGCAGGCTCAGGCTCAGGCCCTTCTTCATGCCGGTGCGCTTGAGGATCCAGGAGGCCGGCAGCGCCAGGAAGAAGTAGGACAGGTAGAACACCATCAGCACCAGGAAGGCGCCGACCTCGTCCAGTTCAAAGGCCAGTTTGACGAAGGTGATCAGCGGGCCATTGAGCCAGGTGAAGAAACCGATCAGGAAGAACAGCACGCCGATGATGAGGATCGAAGTGGCCACGCTCGAACGCGCGGTAGCAGCAGGCACGGCAGACATCTGGAGGGCTCCTGCATCGACGGCACGCGGGCGGCGTCGGAAGAGTGGCTGGGAACAACGTTGTCACATTTATTCGATGGGCCACCCGGCTTTGTCAACAATTGGTTTCCGCGCAGATCGGGGAAAACCGCATGCTGCAGCTGCACAGAAACCCCGCAACGCCCCGCTGCGCCTTCACACAGCCCCTGATTGCAACGGCTTTACGAAATCTTGACGGGAGTGGACTGAAAACGTTTTCTTGTGACGCAGGTCGCTGCGCCGCAGCATCGAAAGTGTGAGGTTGTCGTTGACATCGTTGTCAGAACGATTACAGACTCCGCTCAATCGCCGGGGTCCAGACCTGGCCGTACGTATCCCAAGGGAGCCCGTGTGACCGCAGCCGCCCACGCCGTATCGGCCAACGCCCCCCTCTCGATGCCGCCGTTCCTGGCGGCCGACGTGGGCGGCACGCATGTCCGCGTGGCCCGTGTACAGGCCAGCCCGGACCCGGCCCATCCGGTCCAGCTGCTCGAATACCGCAAGTTCCGCAACGCCGACTACGCCGGCCTGAGCGCGATCCTGCAGGCCTTCATCGCCGACGGCGAGCGCCCCGCGCACTGCGTGGTGGCCACCGCCGGGTATGCCCGCGAAGACGGCACGGTGATCACCGCCAACGTGCCGTGGCCGCTGTCGGCGCGCCAGATCGAGGCCGACCTCGGCCTGGAAACGGTGTACATCGTCAATGACTTCGAAGCCGTGGCCTACGCCGCCGCGCAGGTCGATGCCAGCGGCGTGCTGCAGCTGACCGGCCCGGCCACCGCCCCGCGCGGTCCGACCCTGGTGGTTGGCCCGGGCACCGGATTGGGTGCGGCGCTGTGGATCCCGACCGCGCATGGCGCGGTGGTGCTGGCCACCGAAGCCGGCCAGCCGACGCTGGCGGTGAGCACCGAGCTGGAAATGGCGATCGTGCGGCAGATGCAGCGCGACCTCGCCCACGTTTCGGTCGAACATGCGCTGTCCGGCCCGGGCCTGATGAACCTCTACCGCGCCCTGTGCGCGATCGAAGGCCAGCCGGCCGTGCTGGCCACGCCCGATGCGATCACCGCCGCGGCCGTGGGCAACCAGGACGCACTGGCCCGCCAGAGCCTGGACGTGTTCTGCGGCCTGCTCGGCAGCACCATCGGTGACATGGCGCTGCAGTACGGCGCCCACGGTGGCGTGTACCTGGCTGGCGGCATCCTGCCGCAGATCCGCGAATACCTGTTGAACAGCACCTTCGTGTCCCGGTACCTCAACAAGGGTCCGATGCGCGAGGCGCTGGAACGCATACCCGTGAAGGTGGTCGAGCACGGGCAGCTGGGCGTCATCGGCGCCGCCAGCTGGTACCTCGGCCGCACGGACGCTTGATCGCACGCATCGCAAACCGCACGCCGTCGCTGGCGCACCAACGATTGATGAGGAGAGACATCATGAACCACCGCAAGAGCCTGCTTTCGGCAGCCATTTTCAGCTGTATCGCCTTCGGCGCCCATGCGCAGGAAGCACAGCCCACCGCCACCGACCTGGACACCGTGGTCGTCACCGGTATTCGCGGTTCGATGGAGAAATCCCTCGACACCAAGCGTGATGCCAATGCGCGCCTGGAAGTGGTCACCGCCGAAGACGTCGGCAAGCTGCCGGCGCACAACGTGGCCGACACCCTGCAGCGCCTGCCCGGCGTGAACATCAGCTCGGCCAGCGCCGACGAAGGCGGCTTCGACGAAGCCGACCGCGTCAGCCTGCGCGGCACCAGCCCCAGCCTCACCCAGACCCTGATCGACGGCCACAGCGTCGGCTCGGCCGACTGGTTCGTGCTCAGCCAGGGCAACAACGTCGGCCGCAGCGTGAGCTACTCGCTGCTGCCGTCGGAACTGGTCAGCTCGGTGGAAGTGAACAAGTCCTCGCAGGCCAAGCTGCAGGACGGCGGCACCACTGGTACGGTCAACATCATCACCCGCAAGCCGCTGCAGTTCTCCAAGCAGCTCAGTGCCGAAGCCTCGCTGGGCGTGGTGCGTTCGGACCAGGCCGATTCCAACGACCCGCAGTTCTCGGGCCTGTTCAACTACAAGAACGCCGACAGCACCTTCGGCGTGATGGTGCAGGGCTTCTACCAGAAGCGCGAGCTGCGCCGCGAAGCGCAGGAAATCCCGGGCGGCTTCTTCAAGATCAAGGCCACCGACCCGGTGGCGGCGACCAACCCGGACCTGGTCGGCGTGAACGTGCCGGGCCTGCTGGGTTCGACCCTGTTCGAGCAGACCCGTGAGCGCAAGGGCGGCCTGGTCACCCTGCAGTGGAAGCCGATCGACGACCTGACCCTCGGCCTGAGCGGCTTCACCTCCGAACTTGAAGCGAACAACTACAACCGCAACTACATGATGTGGGGCGGCAACTTCGCCGCGTCGCAGGCGCCGAACCCGGGCTACACGATCAAGGACGGCGTACTCACCAATGCCACCTACGCGGGCGTGCCGGGCACCAACTACGCCGTGTACGACATGATCTACCGTGAGGCGACGGCCAAGACCAGCTACGTCACCTTCGATGCCGACTGGCAGATCAACGACAACCTCGGCGCCAAGTTCCAGGCCGGCACCACCAAGGGCACCGGCGAGACCCCGCGCCAGTTCATTGCCGAAGTGACCCTGGGCCAGGGCGGCGGCGCCAGCTGGGCCACCCATGGTGCAGGTTCGCCGGTGGATTGGAACGTGGGCGGCGATACCAGCCCGGGCGGCGTCAGCAGCTTCGGCACCTGGGGCAACCAGCAGGTCAAGGCGGAAGACAAGGAAGACTGGGCGTCGCTGGACTTCAACCAGTACTTCGGCGATGGCGGTGCACTGAGCTCGATCGACTTCGGCCTGCGCTTCGCCGACCACGAGCGTGAAGCGCTGTCGCCGGAAGGCGCCAGCCCGGGCGACATCTGGTCGGCCCTGCAGGGCAGCGCCACCGGCCAGTACCCGAGCAACTTCGCCAGCGGCATCGGCGGCACCTTCCCGCGCGACATCTGGTACTACACCCCGGACGCGCTGAAGACCGCCATCCTCAACAACTCCACTTGGCTGTCCAACAACGATGGCCCGACCGGCCGCCACAACTACGGCGCCGAGTGGAAGGTGAAGGAAAAGAACTTCGCCGGCTACGTGCAGGCCAACTTCACCGGTGACTGGTGGAGCGGCAACGTCGGCCTGCGTTACGTGGACATCAAGCAGGACATCGACACCTACCTGGCAGTCAGCGATGCGGCCCGTGCCGACGTGAGCAGCCTGTTCGGCATGTGGCAGCGCCAGGCGTTCCAGAACAAGCACAGCCGCGTGCTGCCGAGCGCCAACATCAAGTTCGACCTGGACGACAACCTGGTGCTGCGCGTGGCCGCGTCGCAGACCCAGACCCTGCCGGACTACTCCGCGCTGGGTGCGTCTGCATGGGGTTCGGACCTGAACAAGACCGGCGGTGGCGGCAACCCGGAACTGAAGCCGACCATCGGCAGCAACCTGGACGCCAACCTGGAGTGGTACTTCATGCCGCGCGGCCTGCTGTCGGTTGGTGCGTACCACATCGACCTGAAGGACTACGTCGCCTTCGACGTGGTCAACCGCCAGCTCTTCAGCGAACTGACCAACCAGCTTGAAACCTACGCGGTCTCCACCCCGATCAATGCCGACGGCAAGGTCACCGGCGTGGAAGTGGCCTACGAACAGCCGATCGGCGAGAACTTCGGCATCAACGCCAACTACACCTACGCCAACGGCAGCTCGGCGCACACCTGGGCCGACGGCAGCCACAACCTGCTGGGCACCTCGAAGAACACCTACAACGTGGGCGCCTTCTTCGAGAATGAAACCTTCGGCGCACGCGTCAGCTACACCCGCCGTTCCTCGTTCCTGATCAGCCTGTCCGGTGCCAACCCGTACTACCAGGATGATTTCGGCACGCTGTCGGCCTCGCTGAGCTACGCACCCACCAAGTGGATGAGCATCACCCTGGATGGCCTGAACCTCAACAACCCGACCTACAAGTACTACCAGAGCGCGTCCATTCCGACCTCGTTCTACTCCAACGGTCGCCAGTACTACCTGAACTTCCGCTTCAAGTACTAATGTGGCATTGGTGTGCCGGCCAACGGCCGGCGCTACCCGGTGGGCCGTTCCGGCCCACTGAAAACGGGCCCGGAACCGGGCCCGTTTTTTTTAACCCGCACCAAAGGAATGACCCGATGCACACCCGCACCCGTCGTACCTCGCTGTCGCTGCTGCCCCTGGCCCTGGCGCTCTCGCTGGCCCCACTGGCACATGCCACCGATGCCCAGGCCCCCGATGGCCCGCGCGCCCTGCCCGGCTCGTTGCCGCTGATTCCCGCCCCCGCCCGGCTGCAACGCCTTGAGGGCGCGGGCTACACCGTCACCTCCACGACCGCGCTGCGCGCGCAGGGCGCGGGCGCCCAGCGCGTGGCTGGCCTGTTCGCGACCCAGCTGCAGCACAGCGGTGGTCCGGCACTGGTCGTGGCCACCGCACGCGGCAATGACGGTATCCGCTTCGTGCTCGACGCCACCCTGAAGACCGGTGCGGAGGGTTACCAGCTGCGCAGCGATGCGCGCGGCGTGACCGTGCTGGCCGCTACCGAAGCGGGCCTTTTCTATGGCGCGGCCACCCTGTCGCAGCTGCTCACGGGCGGCAGCGACGGTGTCGTGCCGGCACTGAAGATCGACGATGCGCCGCGTTTCAGCTGGCGCGGGCTGATGCTCGATTCGGCGCGCCACTTCCAGAGCCTGGACGAGATCAAGCGCGTGCTCGACGCGATGGCCGAACAGAAGCTCAATACGTTCCACTGGCATCTCACCGATGACCAGGGCTGGCGCATGGAAATCAAGCGCTACCCGAAGCTGACCGGCGTGGGCAGCTGCCGTATTCCGGCCGGCGATGGTGGGCGCGACCCGGCCACCGGTGCGCCGCGCCCGTATTGCGGCTTCTATACCCAGGACCAGATCCGTGAAGTGATCGCCTACGCCGCCGCGCGGCATATCCAGGTGATCCCGGAGATCGACGTGCCCGGCCACGCCACCGCCGCCATCGCCGCGTACCCCGAGCTGGGCACGATCGATACGCCGTTGCAGCCACTCAGCGAATGGGGCGTGTTCCCGAACCTGTTCAACACCGAAGAAAGCACCTTCGAGTTCCTGGAGAACGTGCTGGAGGAAGTCATCCAGCTGTTCCCCGCCAAGTACGTCCACGTAGGCGGCGACGAAGCCGTCAAGGACCAGTGGGAGGCCAGCCCGCGCGTGCAGGAACGCATGCGCGAGGTGGGCGCCGGCACCGAAAACGAGATGCAGGCGCACCTGATCAAGCGGCTGGAGAAGTTCCTCGAACAGCACGACCGCCGCCTGATCGGCTGGGATGAAATCCTCGAAGGCGGGCTGCCGCCGGAAGCCACGGTGATGTCCTGGCGCGGTACCGAGGGCGGCCTGAAAGCCGCCAGCGAAGGCCACGACGTGGTGATGTCGCCCGTCACCGACATGTACATGGATTACCTGCAGACCAACTCGGAAAACGAGCCGCCGGGCCGCCCGCTGACCACCCCGCTGGGCCGCGTGTACGGGTTCGAGCCGGTGCCCGACAGCCTGGCCCGCGACAAGCAGCAGCACATCCTGGGCCTGCAGGCCAACATGTTCACCGAGCACACCCGCAGTGTCGCGCGCCTGCACCACAACGTGTTCCCGCGCCTGGCCGCAGTCGCCGAAACCGGCTGGTCGCCGCGTGAGCGCCGCGACTTCGCCGACTTCCTGGCGCGCCTGCCGTCGCAGCTGCAGCGCTGGCAGGCGATGGGCATCGCGTATGCGCAGACCCCGTTCGAAGTGGAAGCGGATGTGAGCGACGACCGCAAGGCGGGCACCGCGACGTTGGCACTGCGCAACCCGCTCAACTACGAGATCCGCTACAGCGTGGACGGTAGCCCGGTGACCGCGGCGTCGCCGCGCTACACCACGCCGCTGACCCAGCCGCTGCCGGTGGGGGTCCAGGCCGCCACGTTCTTCGACGGGCAGGCGCTGGCCAAGGCGGCCAGCCGCTTCGACGTCACCGCGCAGTCGTTGCTGAGCCGTACTGACGAGCACCTGGCGATGTGCCCGGGCGAAGGCAAGCTGCTGTTGCGGCTGGAAGACGACGGCCCGGCCGACGGCGCGCGCGCCATCTTCAACGTGAACATCTTCAACCCTTGCTGGTTGTGGGAAGGCGCGGACATGGATGGCATTGCGAAGCTGCGGGTGCGTGCCGGGCAGATTCCGTATTACTTCCAGCTGGCCCACGACGAGCCGCAGCGGCGCTTCGTGCCGGCGCGCAGCGCGCATGGTGAGATGGACATCCTCAACGCGCAGTGCGATGGCAAGCCGTTGGCCAGCGTGCCGCTGCCGGCCACCCCGGGTGCGGATGGATTCATCACGCTGGAAGCAGCGCTGCCGCGTTCGCTGAAGGGCCATCAAGACCTGTGCGTGCGCTTCACCGGCGACACCCGCCCCACGATGTGGGTACTGGACACGCTGGAGCTGGTACCGCGTTGATGAAGTAGCGGTGCCGGCCCATGGCCGGCACCCGTGTTGCCTGAATGAGGTAGGGTCGGTTCCCAAACGACCGCCGATAACGTTTCCGAACCGGTAACGCATTGCAATCAACGGCAACGGCTTCTGCTTCGTTGCAGGTCATGCGTTACCGGGCGTTGATACGTTCACTGCGGTCGTTCGGGAACCGACCCTACCCGGCTAGCCCTTCATGCGTAAAAGCAGATCGCGCAGCGGCGTGAATACCGTTGCCATGCCGACCACCACGCCGACGCTGTTGGCCAGCGCATCCATCGGGTCGGCCATGCGGTCGGTGGTCAGCGCGCCCTGCAGGAATTCAATGCCCACGCCCAGCAGCACCAGCCCGGCGCCGGCCCACAGCAGTGCCGTGCGCGTGCGGTAGATCTGCACCGCCGCCGAGGCCAGCAGGAAGTACGCAAGGAAGTGCTCGACCTTGTCGCTGTTCTGCGGCAATGCCAGCGGCGGTGGCGGGATCAGGCAGACCACGATCGTGACCGCGATTGCCAACCACCACAGCCCCAGCCACGCGCGCGGGAAGCGCAGCGGCTTCAACATCCCGGTCGCAGTCATTTCAGAGCCGCCAGGTCAGGTCGCCAAGCAGGAACGCCGGATCGAAGTCCACGTCGCGCTGGAAGCCCATCACCTGGAAGCGCTCGCCCATCTCGCTGGGCAGGGTGAGTTTCTTGACCTGGTCACGCAGGCGCAGCTTGCCGATCTCGTCGGCACGTTCCTCGGCCAATGCCAGCAACCCATCCAGGCCGTTGCCGAGCAGGAAACTGGACTGGGTGCAGTAGCCGGCCAGCTCGAAGCCGGCATGGGTGCCGGCTTCGGCCAGCGCGGTGAAATCCACCGACGCGGTCAGGTCCTGCAGGCCCGGCCAGAGAAACACGTCGTTGTGCACATGGTGACGGTAGAAGGCGCGCACGGTGCCGTCATCGCGGTCATCGCGGTAGTACTCGTTGCGCGGGTAGCCGTAATCCACGAACAGCATCGCGCCGCGCTTCAGCCCGCCAGCGACCGCCTGGATCCAGTACGGCAGGTGCGGCAGCAGTTCGGAACGGTAGCCATCAGCGAAGGGCTTTTCACGGTAGCGTTCCAGATGGCGCACGGCCGAGGTGAGCATGGCATCGGCCGGTTGCGCGCCGCGCATGAAGCGCCCGTCGGCATCCAGTTCCACGGTCTCTTCATAGACCATGCCGTCGCGCGCCAGGAAGCGCGGGGTCGGCAGCGCATCGATGACTTCATTGGCGAACACCATGCCGTCCCAGTCGTCGTCGAACGGGCCGTCCAGCCATTCCACCAGGGCGAACAGCGGCGGCACCAGCGCCTTCTCCAGGCGCTCGCGCTGGCGCTCGCGCAGGTCCGCGCTGGGTTCCAGGATCGCATAGCGCTCCGGCAGCGCATCCAGCTCCAGCATGCGCTTGAGCAGGATCTCGGCGAACGCACCGCTGCCGCCGCCCAGTTCCAGGAAGCGCGCCTGCGGCCCCAGCTGCTGCATGACCGGGGCCACTGCGTTGGCCACGGTGGCGGTGAACAGCGGGCCCAGTTCCGGAGAAGTGGTGAAATCCCCCGCCGCACCGAACTTGCTGGCACCGGCGCTGTAATAGCCCCAGCCAGGTGCATACAGGCTCAGTTCCATGAACCGGGCAAATGGCATGGCACCGCCATTGGCGAGGATTTCCGCGCGCAGGGCAGCGGCCAGTTCGTCGCTGTGGGCCAGGGCGTCGGCATCGGGCGTGGGCAGGGAGGTATGCATGGTGCAGGCGATTGCGGTGACAATGCACAGCATAGCCGAGCAGGAAGGAGCCCCGATGACCGCCACCACACCCGTCGTGCTGATCACCGGCAGCGCGCGCCGGATCGGCGCCGCCATCGCCCGCCAGTTCCATTCCTGTGGCTGGTCGGTGGTGCTGCACGCACACACCTCCACCGCCGAGCTGCAGCAGATGGCCTTCGACCTGGACATGCTGCGCCCGGGCAGTGTGCTGGCCCTGCAGGCCGACCTGCGCGACGCCGATGCCCTGCCCGACCTGGTCGAACAGACCGTGGCCCAGTTCGGGCGGCTGGATGCGCTGGTCAACAACGCTTCCAATTTCTACCCCACCCTGCTCGGCCAGATCACCGCCGACCAGTGGGACGACCTGTTCGCGGTGAACGCCCGCGCGCCGCTGCTGCTGGCCCAGGCCGCCGCGCCGCAGCTGCGCCGCCACCAGGGCTGCATCGTCAACCTTACCGACCTGCACGGCACCCAGCCAATGCGTGACCACCCGGTCTACGCCGCCGCCAAGGCCGCGCTGGAAATGATCACCCGTTCGCTGGCGCTGGAACTGGCGCCGAAAGTCCGGGTCAACGCCGTGGCGCCGGGCGCGATCCTGTGGCCCGAACAGGGCAAGGACGATTTCGCCCAGCAGGCGCTGCTGGCACGCACCCCGCTGGGCCGCACCGGGACGGTGGAGGAGATCGCCGAGGCCGTCTACTGGCTGGTCAACGACGCCCCGTTCGTGACCGGTCACACGTTGCGGGTGGACGGCGGCCGGATGTTGACGTAATGCGCGCCGTTGGTCGATTGATCCCGATCCCAATGGGCCCCTAACGGTTCGTAGCCCCGGCCGTTGGCCGGAAACCGCGCGCAGCGCGGCCCAAGCGCCCGGAGCCGGTCACCCGATGGTTATGGCAAACACCCCGGCGTGTACACGTTCCGAAGCCCCGCCTTTGGCGACACCCGCCATTTGACGCTGTCACCCCAGTTCAACGACCTCGAACGCGTCGTCATGTTGCCGATGCGCCCGCCACAACGTGGCCAGGTCCAGGCCGCTGACCGGGTCGATGAAGTCCGGCGCGATATCGGCCAGCGGCTTGAGCACGAACGCGTGCTTCAGCTCCGGCCGCGGAATCCGGAGGTGCCCCGGGCCTTCCACGATCAGGTCCCCGTAGAACACCACGTCGATGTCCAGCGTACGGTCGCTGAAACGCGGCCCGCTGCGGTCACGCCCATGGGCGTCTTCCACGGCATGCAGCCACCGGTCGAGGTCCGCCAGTGGCTCCTCGGTCTCGATTGCCACCGCGTTGTTGAGGAAGGCCGGGCCATCGAAGCCCACGGCGGCGGTGCGGTAGGCCGGGGACACCCGGATATCGCCGAAACGCCCGCGCAGCGCGGCCACCGCAGCGTGAAGATGCTGCTGCGGTTGCAGGTTGCTGCCCAGGCTCAGGAGCACAGTGGTCATGGTATTCAGCGTACGTGGGGCGAATCCACACGGGGCCAACAGGGGCTCCGCATAGAATCGGGGTGCACATCATAGGACACCGACATGACCTATTGCGTCGGCATCGAGGTGGACGAGGGCCTTGTCTTCGCCGCCGATACCCGTACCAACGCGTCGCTGGACGACGTACGCGTGCACCGCAAGCTGCACGAATTCGAGTTTCCGGGCGAAGCGGTCTTCGTCATCATGGCCGCCGGCAACCTGGCCACCACCCAGCTGCTGATCTCGCGGCTGCACCGCGACGTGGAGGAACAGCGGCCGGAAAACCTGCGCGCCTACCGGCACCTGTTCGAGGTGGCCGAGTACGTGGGCCGGGTGCTGGTGGACAGCCAGGTCAAATGCAGCAATCCCGAACACGGCCATGACGGGGTCAACACCCAGGCGACCCTGATCCTGGGCGGCCAGGTCGGCGGTGAACACCCCGGGATGTACATGATCTACCCGCTGGGCAACGCGATTGCCGCCTCGCCGGAAACGCCGTTCCTGCAGATCGGCGAATCCAAGTACGGCAAGCCGATCCTGGACCGCATCATCCGCCCGCAGACCCGGCTGGACGATGCCGCGCGCACGGCAATCGTGTCGCTGGATTCGACCATCCGTTCCAACCTTTCCGTGGGCCTGCCGGTCGACCTGGTACTGCTGCGCGCTGGCGACCTGCGCATCAGCCACCGCATGCGCCTGGCCGGCGACAGCCCGCTGTACGCGGAGATCCATGGCAACTGGTCGCGGCGGCTGGAACACGCCGTGGCCAGCCTGCCCAGTTTCCCGTGGGAAGATGCGTAGATACCGACCGTTGGTCGGTATTCCCCAGCGTCACGACCAACGGTCGTGACCTACCGTGTGGGCGCCAGCGCCTCGGCCACCGAGCGGAACACCTGCTGCATTTCCAGCGGTTTGCGCAGCACGTGCACCTCCACGCCCTCGGGGAAGGCGTCCAGCGGCACCGGAACCTCGGCGTCTTCCAGCACCAGCGCCGGGCCGCGGTAGCCCAAGGTGGCCATCTCATCGAGCAGGTGGCTGGCTGAAAGCAGCTTTGCCCCGGCATCGGCGATCACCAGCGCCGGCATCGCCTCCTGCTGCATCCAGCGCAGCGCAGCGCCGCCATCAGAGGCCAGCTGCAGGTGATACCCCTGGCTGGACAAGGCATTGCCCAGCAGCGACAGCCGGGTGGCTTCGCCATCGACCACCAGGATCGACTGCCCCGCACCCGCCGCTACCGGCTGTGCCTGTGGGGCCGCATCGACAGGCGCCTGGCGCATCGGCAGCCGCAGTTCGAACCGGCTGCCCACGCCCGGCGTGCTTTCCACCCGGATGCTGCCCTGGGCGCCTTCGATGATGCGCTTGCAGGAGATCAGGCCCAGCCCCGTGCCGTTGACCTTGGTGGTGAAGAACGGGTTGAACAGGTGCGCCAGCACCTCGGCGCTCATGCCCACGCCCTCGTCGGTCACCGAGATGTGCAGCCAGTCCTGGCCATGCGCATCCGGGGCGGCCGCCGCGCGCAGGGACAAGCGCCCGCCATTGGGCATGGCCTGGATCGCGTTGAGCGCCAGGTTCAACAGCACCTGCTGCAGCTCGGTGTAGTTGGCATCCACCGCCAGGGCCGGGTCGTCCACGTCCAGATGCAGGCTCACCTGCGCCGGCAAGGTACTGCGCAGCAGCAGTTCCATCGCCTCGAACAGGTGGGCGATCTGGATCCGCTCGCTCGGGGTGCGCGAGCCGCGCACGAACGACAGCATGGATTCGGCCATTTCATGCCCGCGCCGCCCACATTCGGCGATCACGTCGGCCAGGTGGTGCAGCTGCGGATCATCGGTGCGGGCCTTGAGCAGCTCCGGCATGATCAGCAGCGGCTGCAGGATGTTGCGCAGGTCGTGGCTGAGCCCGGCGGCCAGCAGCGACAGGCTTTCCAGTCGCTGCGCGCGCATCAGCTCGGCTTCCACCCGCTGGCGGTCGATGGTGCCGCGCGCCTCGCGCACGGCCCGCGCCACCGCCGACGGCAGCCGCGCCGGCTGGTGCTTGATGATGTAGTCATTGGCGCCCTGGTGCAGGGCGGCCACGGCGTTCTCTTCGCCAATCGTGCCCGACACGAAGATGAAGGGCACGTCCGGATGCCAGCCGCGCACGATCTCCAGCGCCTGGTTGCCGGAAAACCCGGGCATGGCCAGGTCGGACAGCACGATGTCCGGCGCGAAGCGCAGCAGCGCATCGCGCAGTTCGGCGGCGGTCTCGACCCGTTCGAAGCTGGCCTCCAGCCCCGCGTCGAGCATCTGCCCGCACATCAGCTCGGCATCTTCGGGCGAATCCTCCACCAGCAGGATGCGCAAGTGTCCCAGCGAGGGGCCGGTGAGCGGCATGGGTTATTCGACCTCCGGGGCCTGGTTGATGAGCGCCCAGAACTTGCCGAGCGTCTGCACCGCACCGAAAAACTGGTCCACGTCCACCGGCTTGACCACGTAGGCATTGACGCCCAGGTCCCAGCTGCGGGCCAGGTCGCTCTCTTCGCGCGAGGACGACAGGATCACCACCGGCAGGCGCTTGAGCTCCTCCGCATTGCGGATCTGGCGCAACACTTCCAGCCCGTCCATGCGCGGCATCTTGATATCCAGCAGCAGCACCGCGGGCAGGCCTTCCTCGCGGTGTGCGAAGGCGCCGCGGCGCAGCAGGTAGTCCATCGCTTCCACGCCGTCTTCGACGTGCACGATGGGGTTGGCCAGGCGCGCTTCCTTCAGCGCGTCGATGGCCATTTCGGCGTCGGCGGGGCTGTCCTCGGCAAGCAGGATGGTACGGAGAACGGTCATGCGGCAGGGCCCTTGTTGAGTGCGTCGAGAGAGGGAGGCAGCAGGAAATGGAAGGTGGCGCCCTGGTCCAGCGCCGCTTCGGCCCAGATCCGGCCACCATGGCGGGTGAGTACGCGGCGCACGCTGGCCAGTCCGATGCCGGTGCCGGGGTACTCGCTGGCCTTATGCAGGCGCTGGAATACGCCGAACAGCTTGCCGGCATACGCCATATCGAAGCCGGCACCGTTGTCGCGCACGCTGAACAGATGGCTGCCATCGGGCTGCCGCGCGTAGTCCACCTCGATCCGCGCCGGGTGCGCGTTGGCCGAATACTTCACCGCGTTGCCCAGCAGGTTCAACCAGAGCTGCCGCATCATGTTGTCGTCGGACACGAGGATCGGCAGCGGCGCGATCTTCCATTCGATGCGCCGCGCCACGCCGGTGGCTTCGCTATCGCTCAGCACATTGGCATCGAGCAGTGCGCGGGTATCGGCCACCAGCGACTGCATGTCCACCGCCTGCAGGCGCATCGCCGCCCGGCCGAGGCGCGAGTACACCAGCAGGTCATCGATCAGCGTCGCCATCCGCCGCGCCGAGCCGGCGATGACGTCAAGGTAATGCCGCGATCTCTCGTCTACGCTTTCGCCCAGGTGGCGCGCCAGCTTGTCCGAGAAGCCGGCCACGTGACGCAGCGGCGCGCGCAGGTCGTGCGACACCGAGTAGCTGAAGGCCTCCAGTTCGCGGTTGACCTCCGACACCTGCTCCACCTTGCCCTCCAACTGGCGGTTCAGTTCTTCCACGCGCTGCTGCACTGCGCGCTGCACGGTGACATCGGTGATCGTCATCAGCACTACTTCGTCATCGCGGTCCGGCAACGGCATGCGGCGGGCGTTGATCAGCATGGTGCGCACCTGGTCGTCGTCGGTGCGCTGTTCGTGTTCGAAATCCCACAGTTCGCGGCCGCGCAGCAGCACGTCCATCAACCGCTGGCGCACGGCCGGGTCGCTCCAGGCGCCCCCGCCGACGCTGTCGAGCGCACGGCCGTCGGTGGTCCCGTCGTCGTCCAGGCCATACAACTCGGCGAACGCCGGGTTGTGCAGCTGGACCCTGAGTTCACGGTCAAGCAGCACGATAGGCTCGCGCACGGTGTGCAGCACGGAGGCGGCGCGCGCCGAAGCGCGCCGGCTGGCACGCTCTGCACGGGCGCGGTGCAGCATCTGCCGGTGCAGCAGCCACAGCACCAGCCCGAGCAGCAGCAGCTGCACCACCAGTGCGGTCCATGACACCAGTTCGCCCTGCCGCTGCTGCTGGGCGAACTGGGCCGAGCGTTCGCGCAGCAGCGCCTCCTCGCGGTTCTGCAGTTCCTCGATGAGGCCGCGGATCGGGTAGCGCGTGGTGAGATCCTGGACCAGCCGTCGCTGGTCGTCTTCCGGCCCCGCGCTGGCCAGGTCGCGGGCCACTTCCATGCGCCGCTCCAGCAACGACTGGATGCGGCCGATGCGCACCAGCTGCTCGGGGTTGTCGCGGGTCAGTTCGGTCAGTCGCGCCAGCCGCTGCGGGATGAAGCGCGCCTGGCCCAGCCGCTCGCGCAGGCCGGGGGCATCGATGCCCCGCGACATGGTCAATGCAGCGGACTCCACGTCGCGCACATCGGCCTGCAACTGGTACACCGCCACGCCGACGTCCTGCGTGTGGGCCACCCAGCGCATCGCGTCGAGGTTCTCCCCGGAAAGTTTGCGCAGCGTCAGCCATGGCACCACGATGATGGCGACAGCCGCCAGCCCGAGGGCCGGCAACCGCCAGCGATCCCAGAGTTCATCACTGAAAACCAGTGCCATAGCCCCTCGTCAGCCTGCATGTTCCCCTTTCCCCGCACGGTGCGCCCCCGTCCAGGAGGTGCGCCGAGAGGGGCGACGTCCTGAATATACTCCACACCAACGTGAATACGCGGGAGGACCGGACAGGGAAGCCGCGCAAAAAAAAAGGCGCGCCCGAAGGCGCGCCCCGTGTTCATGACAGCAGCGGATCAGCGCTTGGCAGCGGCCGATGCAACCGTCAGCGCGCTGGCATCCACCTTGGTGACGCCCTTGACGGCCTTGGCCTTGGCAATGGCCTTGTCGTGCTCGGCCTTGGAATCCACGGTACCCGACAGCGAAACCACGCCGTTGACCGTCTCGACCTTCACTTCGGTGCCGGACACATTCTTGGTGGTGAGCAGCTCGCTCTTCACCTTGGTGGTGATCCAGGTATCGGAGGCCGGCTCGGACGACTCATGCGTATCGGCGTGGGTCATGGCAGTCTTGTCGGTGGTCTTCGGCGGATCCTTGGCCATTGCCGCCGAGGTGCCCAGCAGCATGCCGAAAGCGAGCGAAGCAGCAAGCAGATTACGGGTAGTGTTGGTCATGTGCGGTGTCTCCCTGGTTAGTGGGTCCAGTGTCGGCTGCGATGCGTGGACAGCACGTCGCTGCAAGATCACGTTGCCGTGAACCGGTCAGGTTCAATCCCAACAGTTCAGGTTTCCGCACTGCATCATTTGCAACTATTCTTATCCAAGGCAACACGGCAGGTACGCACATGGCGACGATCGCACAAGTGGGATTGATCGGATACGGGCTGGCTGGAAGCGTTTTCCATGCGCCGCTGATCCAACACACGCCGGGCCTGGCACTGCACAGCATCGTCAGTTCGCAGCGCGAGCGGCTGCTGCGCAGCTTCACCGATGTGCACATCCACGCGGATGTGGCGCCTCTGCTGGCCGACCCGGCGGTGGACGCGGTGGTGATCGCCACGCCCAATGAACAGCACGCACCGCTCGCGCTGGCGGCATTGCGCGCCGGCAAGCATGTGCTGGTCGACAAACCCTTCGCGTTGAGCACGGCCGAAGCGGTGGCGGTGGTGGATGCCGCGCGCGACGCGGAGCGCGTGGTGTGCGTGTTCCAGAACCGACGCTGCGATGCCGACTTCCTCAGCCTGCGCAGTGTGCTGGCGTCCGGTACGCTGGGCCGCGTTGCCGAGTGCCATTCGCACTTTGACCGCTTCCGCCCGCAGGTGCGCGATCGCTGGCGCGAGAGCGATGCCCCCGGCAGCGGATTGTGGATGGACCTGGGCCCGCACCTGCTGGACCAGATGCTGCAGCTGTTCGGCCGGCCCGAAGCGATCAGTGCCGACATCACCGCGCAGCGCGACGGCGCGCGCAGTGATGATTATTTCCATGCAGTGCTGCATTACCCCGCGATGCGCGCGATCGTGCACGCCGGTTCACTGGTGGCCGCATCGGCGCCACGGTTTGCCGTGCACGGCAGCGCCGGCAGCTACCTGAAGGAAGGCCTGGATGTGCAGGAAGACCAGCTGCGCCAGGGCATCGCCCCCGGCGCGCCGGGCTGGGGTCTGGATCCGCAGCATGGGCTGCTGGTGCAGGTGGATGCCGAAGGAAAGGTACATCGGCAGACCGTGGACAATGCTGTCGGCGACTATCGCCGGTTCTACGCCGCGTTCCGCGATGCGATGCTCGGCGAGGGCGAAGCGCCAGTCAGTACTGAAGAAGCACTGCAACTGATGCGGCTGCTGGAAGCAGGCCGCGAAAGCGCCGGCAGCGGCCGGCGCGTGGATCTTCGGTAAGGTTATTCCTTGACCATCGCGTGGCCACCGAACTGGTTGCGCAGTGCGGAGAGCATGCGGTCGCTGAAGGAATTCTTTTCGCGTGAGCGCAGCCGCTCCAGCAGCGACAGGGTGATCACCGGGGCGGAGACGTCCAGGTCGATCGCTTCAGCCACCGTCCAGCGGCCTTCGCCGGAATCGGGCACGAACGGCGCGATGCCGTCCAGCTGCGGGTTACGGGCCAAGGCGTCGGCGCTCAGGTCCAGCAGCCAGGACCGCACTACGCTGCCGTGCTGCCAGGCCGCCGCGACCTGGCCCAGGTCGAGGGTGAATTCGGTCTTGCGCTGCATCAGCGCGAAGCCTTCGGCATAGGCCTGCATCATTCCGTACTCGATGCCGTTGTGGACCATCTTGCAGAAGTGCCCGGCCCCGCTTGGCCCCGCGTGGACCCAGCCGCGATCCTCGGCCGGGGCCAGGGTGCGGAAGATCGCCCCGACGCGCTCGACGGCCGCCGCATCGCCACCGATCATCAGGCTGTAGCCTTCCTGCAGGCCCCACACCCCGCCGCTGGTGCCGCAGTCGAGGTAAGTCACGTCTTCTTCCAGCAGCTGCGTGGCGCGGCGCATCGAATCCTTGTAGTACGAGTTGCCGCCGTCGATCACCACGTCACCTTCGGACAGGTGCGGCGACAGCGCGGCCAGGGTCTGGTCGACCACCTCGCCGGCGGGCACCATCAGCCAGACCACGCGCGGCACCGACAGCTTCGCCAGCGCCTCGGCCGCCGTTGCACTCACGTCGAAGCCGCGCGCGGCGGCACTGGCTCGGGCCGCTTCACCCGGGTCCACGCCGATCACGCGGTGGCCGCCGCGGTGCAGCCGCTCGGCCATGTTGGCGCCCATGCGCCCCAGTCCAATCATTGCAATTTCCATGTCTCACCTTTGCTCGGTTTACGAATGGGTCGACGCTGCCGCGCACTGCTGGAGCTGCGACTGGATCCAGCGGTGGTACAGCGTGGTGTGCAGGTTGTGCAGGCCCAGCTCGAACGCGAATGGCGTGCGCGGATTGCGGTCGAGCAGGCGTGCGATGTGATAGCCCACCGGACGTATACCGCGTGGGTGCACATAAATCACGAACTCCCGATAGAACGGATCGTCCAGCAGCGCGTCCAGTTCAGCCAGCAGCGGCTGCTGGCCGGCCGGCAGTGCCGCGCGCAGGGCCGGGTCGCGCTCGAACAGCAGGCGCTCGAAGCGGCGCAGCCCGGGGCCGGGCATGCGGCTGGCCAGCTCCCAGATGCGGCGGTTGATGCGGTCGTAGTGGGCGAAGCCGCCGTGCTCGCGCAGCGCCTCGGCTGCGCCTGCGCCGACGTCGACGATCACGAAGTTCTCGGCCTGGTTGTTGATGTCGTCCAGGTACACCGGATCGAACACATGTTCAATGAAGCCCGGGGCGCCCACGAACGCCTGGCGGCCGCGCTGCGAGGTCCGCACGGCCTTGCCATCGGCAAAGAACTCGCCGGCGTGATGGCCGAGCAGAATGCTGTCGGTGTCGTGCAGGGTCAGGAAGGTGCCGATCGACAGTTCGCCCGGGGTGAACGCCGCATCGAACGCGGCATCGCCATACAGCTCGCGCTGGGTGGCCAGCTGCGCCACCTGCCGGCCCACCCCGCATTCACTGCGCACCCGGCTGTCATAGAACGCCTGCACGGCCGCGCTGTTGGATCCGTGCGGCTGGTAACCGCGACCGAAGCTGCGAAAGCCCTGCCAGCCCTGCGCCCGGGCACCGCCGGGGCCGAAGCCGATCCAGCCCAGCTGCAGCGCCGAGAACCGGTAACCGGGGTTGTCCTGCAGGCGCGTGGCGGCGCGGCGGGTAGCCTTGCCCAGCTCGAAGGCGTAGGCGCACACGGTCGCCGGATCGTCCAGCAGCGTCTGGAGGAAGCGCTCGCGCTGCGGGGCGGTCCAGGCACGGGGCAGCTGCACGCGCAGATCGCCGGCAGCCTGCGCCTGGGGCAGGTCGGCCCGTTCGCAGACGGGGCCACCATGCACGCGCGGCGTGGCAATGTCGGCGTCCTGGAGCTGCCAGCCGAGTCGTTCGATCAGCCGTTGCACGCAGGCGCCCGGGTCCGTGCGAGCTTCCGCCGCCAGAACCAGGCCCATCACCGCGGTCAGCAGAACGCCCGCTGCGCGCAGCCTGCGCGAGGGATGACGGCCCTTGCCCGGCATGCTTCGCGCCCGCTCAGTGCGCGTCGTCTGGCGTATCGCTGGCGGGAACCGGGGGTGGCGCCGGCGTCGGCGTGGCAGGCGCTGCGGGGACCGATGCAGGAACCGGAGACTGCGCAGGCTCGGGAACCGGCGTCACCGGCGGCGCCGGGGCCGGCGCGGCTGCCGGCTCCGGGGTGCTGGCCTTGGCCGCCGGCAGGTACTGCTGCAGGCGGGTGAAGAAGCGGCGGTAGAAGTCGCCGTCCTGCACGGTGCTGCTGGCCACCTTCACCAGCGAATCGTCGTTGCTGCCGAACGGCAGCGACACCGAGCCCAGCGCGCCCACGCCCACACTGGCCGAGGTGGGGCTCTTCTTCAGCGCATAGCGGTCCTGCACGGCACTGACGAACACCAGTGCTTCGTCGCCCCGCGCGGCGCAGGAAATGCGCAGCACCAGCTGCTCGTGCGAGTCCTCGGTCGGCTGGAAGTTCTTGTTCGCTTCCACCGCGTCGGCGTCGGCACGGGCGATCGCATAGCCTTGGCTGAGCAGGGTACGTCGCGCGGCTTCGCAGGCCTGCGCCGGCGTGCCGGGAACGGTACGCGAGTAGGTGTCGCCCGAATCGAAGGATTCGCGCAGCAGCGTGCTGTCGGCGGCCTTGCCGCCGCAGGCGGACAGGCCAAGGGCCAGCAGGCCGGCCGGGAGTGCATGGGACAGCCGCATGGGCGCTCCTGCAGGAGGATGATTGCGCAAGCATAGGCCCGGCGGCGTATGCATGGGGTCTAAAAGCAAAGGGCCGGCGTTTCCGCCGGCCCCTCGTTTTCACTTGATTCACCCGATCAATCGGCCCAGCGGCCTGCGGCGGTCGACTGCGGCAGCACCTGCGCCGACAACGGGCGGTCTTCGGCCAGCAGGTTCACCGCGTCGGCCAGGATCGCGGCGGACTCGCGCAGTAGCGGGTCCGGGCGCTTCTCGGCGGCCTTCTCGCGCGCAGCATCCTTGACGATGTCGCGCTCGTTGCCGGTCAGGCCATCATCGTTGCTGTCATCGGCCAGCGGGTCCAGGTCCAGACCCAGTTCCTTGCGGGTGGCCTGGCGCTGCTTGCGCTGGGTTTCCTGGCGCTCACGCTCGGTGCGGCGCTCGGCCTCGTTGAGCGAGATGTACTTCTTGGCCGCTTCGGTGCGGAACTGCTCCACGTCCTCGTTCCACCACTGGAATTCCTTGTCGGAGGCAATGCGCGAGGCATGCAGGGTTTCCAGCTTGGGCAGCAGCGGGCCGAAGTTGCCGTACTGGGTGTGCGGCACGGCGGCGATGCGGGTCCACGGCAGCGCGTTGTCGTAAGTGCTTTCGCCGTACTCGCTGGCATCCACGCTGGCCGGGAAGGCCAGGTCCGGCACCACGCCCTTGTGCTGGGTGCTGCTCCCGCTGACGCGGAAGAACTGCGCGATGGTCAGCTTGACCTGGCCGAAGCGCTGGGCTTCGCCACTGGGCCAACGGTCCAGGTCCACGATGTTCTGCACCGTGCCCTTGCCGAAGGTGGTTTCACCAATGACCAGCCCACGGCCGTAATCCTGGATGGCACCGGCGAAAATTTCCGAGGCCGAGGCCGAACCGCGGTTGATCAGCACGGCCAGCGGGCCGTCCCACGCCACCGCTTCGCTGCGGTCGTTGTTGACCGTGACGCGGCCACCGGATTCACGCACCTGCACCACCGGGCCCTGTTCGATGAACAGGCCGGTGAGCTCGATGGCTTCATCCAGCGAACCGCCACCGTTGTTGCGCAGGTCCAGCACCACGCCATCGAGCTTGTCGTTCTTGAAGCCGGCCAGCAGCTTGGCCACATCGCGCGTGGCCGAGGCGTAATCGGTCGCGTTGCGGCGGCGGCCTTCGAAGTCCTGGTAGAACGTGGGCAGCTTGATCACGCCCACCTTGCGCGCCGGCGCCCCATCCTTGGCCGGGATGGTCAGCGTTTCACCCTTTGCGGCCTGCTCGGCCAGGCGCACCTTCTGCCGGGTCAGCACCAGCATGTGCGGCTTGCCGTCCACGCCCTCTTCGGCCGGAATGAATTCCAGCCGCACCTGGGTGTCCTTCTTGCCGCGGATCTTGGCCACCACGTCGTCAATGCGCCAGCCGATCACATCCTCGACCGGACCGGACTTGCCCTGGCCCACGCCTACGATGCGGTCACCCGGCTTGAGCGTGCCGTTCACCGACGCCGGCCCACCGGCGATGATCTCGCGGATCACCACCATGTCGTCCTGGCGCTGCAGCTGCGCGCCGATGCCTTCCAGCGACAGCGACATGGCCTGGTTGAAGTTCTCGGCCGTGCGTGGGGTGAAGTAATCGGTGTGCGGATCAACGGCGCTGGTATAGGAATTGAGGAAGAACTGGAACACGTCCTCGCCCTTCAGCTCATTGACCGACTTCTCCAGCTGCGCATAGCGCTTGTCCAGCGTCTTGCGGATGTCGGCCGGCTGCTTGCCGGCCAGCTTCAGGCGCAGCCAGTCATTCTTCACCGACTTGCGCCACAGGTCATCGAGTTCGGCGCTGCTGGCCGCCCACGGCACGTCCTTGCGGTCGTACTCGAAGCGCTCATCGCTGCTGAAATCGAAATCCTGCTTGAGCAGCTTGCGCGCGTAACCCACGCGCTCGCCAACCCGCTGCTTGTAGACCGCAAACACCTGGAACGCCGGCTCCAGCTCGCCGCCGCGGATGGCCGACGAAATATTCGATTCGAACGGGGCGAACTTCGTGATGTCCGCCTGGGTGAAGAACTGCTTGCTGCCGTCGAGCGATTCCAGGTAACGCTTGAACACGTCCTTGGAGGTCGCCGCATCCAGCGCGCGCGGCCGGTATGCATAGCGGCTGTCCGACAGCAGCCCGTACACCAGCTTGGAGGTCGTCACCTGGTCGGCCGTGGCCGCCGACGGCAGGGCCGGCGAATCGGCATAGGCAGCCAGCGCCAGCGGCGCGGTCAGCGCCAGGGCCATCAGGAATGCGGGGGCTTTGAATTTCATCGACTTGCTCATGGCACCTTGCCAACGGGGAGACTGCGTGCGGATCAGACCACACGACAGTGCCGAAAGTTGCGGGGTTTGTCATCCACCGCGTCAGAACGCGGATTTCCAGCCTAAACGCGGGGCTGTATCAAATTGTGAATGACGCGGAATTGCTGCGGGGAATGGGGTTTACGGGCTGAACCGCGCGGCGGCCTGGACCATTTGGCGGTCGGCAGGCATTCAGGCCTGAGCAGCTTGATGGTCTTCGATCAGGTCCATCGCGAGCGTTGAGGGCCCCGCCGCGGCCGGCAGGCCCCTGTGCAAATGTCCCCCGGCGGTCGCCCTGCGGCGACGGCCTCCTCCTTTACTTTGCCAGGAGCCTGCCGGCCGCGACGGGGCTCGACTTGCGGTTCGCACTGGAAAAGCGGAAGCCGGGATGCAACGCCGGTGGGTCGAGTGCCGGGTCGCCATGCCCTTGGAGGCGAATTAAAGGAGGAGGTGTCGGCCACAGGCCGACGCCGGGGGACATTCGCCGGAAAGGGCATGGGGGCCCGGCGCTCGATTCACCGGCAGCCGCGTCTGATCGGAGCGCGCGCTCCAATCAGACCGGAGAAGCACCAGGGCTCAGGCGACGCCAGCGCCCTTTGCCTGGACGTCGGCGTGGTACGACGAGCGCACCATCGGGCCGGAGGCCACGTGGCTGAAGCCCAGCTCGTAACCGTAGACCTCCAGTTCCTTGTATTCCTCGGGCGTCCAGTAGCGCAGCACCGGGTGGTGGTGTGCGGTCGGCTGCAGGTACTGGCCGATGGTGATCATGTCCACGTCATGCGCGCGCAGGTCGCGCATGGTTGCCCGCACCTGGTCCATGTCCTCGCCCAGGCCCAGCATGATGCCGGACTTGGTCGCGATCGACGGGTGCTGCGCCTTGAAGTTCTTCAGCAGGGTCAGCGACCACTGGTAATCCGCACCCGGGCGTACGTTGCGGTACAGGTCCGGCACGGTTTCGATGTTGTGGTTGAACACATCCGGCGGGTTGGTCGCCAGGATGTCCAGCGCCCGCTCCATGCGGCCCTTGCCGCGGAAGTCCGGCGTGAGCACTTCGATGCGCGTGTTCGGCGACTTGGCCCGGATCGCCCCGATGCAGTCGGCGAAGTGCTGGGCACCGCCGTCGCGCAGGTCATCGCGGTCCACGCTGGTCACCACCACGTACTTCAGGCCCATGTCGGCCACGGTCTGGGCCAGGCTGGCCGGCTCACCCGCGTCCGGCGGCTTCGGTCGGCCGTGGGCCACGTCGCAGAACGAGCAGCGCCGCGTGCAGACCTCGCCCAGGATCATGAACGTTGCCGTGCCGTGGCTGAAGCACTCATGGATGTTCGGGCAGCTGGCTTCCTCGCAGACCGTCACCAGGCGGTTCTCGCGCAGCTTGGCCTTCAGCGTCTGCACCGCGTTGCCCGACGGAATCCGGACCCGGATCCACGACGGCTTGCGCAGCACCGGTGCGTCGGCGAACTGCACCGGCGAGCGGCCGATCTTGTCACCGCCCAGCTGTTTGACACCGGCCTGCAACGGCGCGGCGGACGGCGTGTCGCCCTGCACGACCTGCAGGGGAATGATGCGAGCGGTGGTTTCAGTCATGGCCTTGGTCGGCGGCGCTCAGGCCGCGTCAGTCAGATCGGGCAGGTCCGTGGCAGGCTGGAGGTCCAACCCGAACTGGCGAGCCAGGTGGCCCAGCAGTACCGGCTTGACGGCCGCCATGCCGGACGGTCCCCCCAAGTCTACCATCGAGGTGACCTGCAGCCCTTGGTAGCCGCAGGGGTTGATGCGGTGGAATGGCTCCAGGTCCATCGCCACGTTGAAGGCCAGCCCGTGGAAGGTGCAGCCGCGGCGGACCCGGATGCCCAGCGCGGCCACCTTGGCCCCGCCCACGTAGACCCCCGGCGCGCCGTCCAGCCGTTCAGCCCCGATATTCCATTCGTCCAGCGTATCGATGATCGCCTGCTCGATCCGGCACACGTAATCGCGCACCCCGATCCCCAGCCGGCGCAGCTGCAGCAGCGGGTAGACCACGATCTGGCCCGGCCCGTGGTAGGTCACCTGACCGCCGCGGTCCACGTGCAGCACCGGGATATCGCCCGGGGCCAGCACGTGTTCGTCCTTGCCGGCCTGGCCCAGGGTGAACACCGGATCGTGCTCGACCACCCACAGCTCGTCCGGGGTGTCGTCGGTACGTGCATCAGTGAAACGCTGCATTGCATGCCAGACCGGCGCATAGGGCTGGCGGCCCAGGTCGCGCACGATCGCCGGCTGCGCCGGGCGCTGGCCCGGTGCAGCGGTGGTTTCGCAGCTGGTTACAGCGTCCACTTCACTTCCGGGTGGTCGCGCAGCGCGGTGTGGGCAAGGTCCAGCTGCTCGCGGCTTTCGGCCATGAAGACCAGCTTCACGGACACGTATTTGCCGTTGGACGAGGTCTTCCAGGTGATGCGCTCTTTGAGCACCTGGATGCCGGCCAGATGCAGCAGCTGCGGAAGTTCGTGCTCCAGACCGATGTTCGCGGCGCCCATGGCGCTGAGCTCGAATTGACCGGGGAACTGGAAGCCGTGTTCGGGATTGTCAGACTTGATTTCCATGACCGCGATTATGGGGACGGAAGCGTCTGAACCCAAGACCTGCATGATCGTGCCCACAGCTGCGCCGAACGGTACGTGAAGATCGGCCTTCACGAACAAGACGCACCAGTGCGTGCGCGGTGCTGGTCACGGCATCACGCCGTGAATACCCTGCTCCCGCTTAAAAATGAATAAACCATCCGCGGGAATCTTATGCTTCTGAAGCGATTCGCGTTACCGGCCGCACTTGCCGGTGTTCTTGCAGCAGCCGCGCCTGCGGTACAGGCAGCCGAACAATGCGGGCCCGACGCCATGCGCGAGCACCCGCCGCAGGTCAACTTCCGCGTCGACAACGATCTGTTCGGCGGCGCGGACCAGGACCAGGGCTACACCAACGGGGCGCAGATCACCTTCGTCTCGCCCAACCTGGTCGATTACACCGACGATCCGTGCCTGCCGAAGCTTGCCCGCTGGGTCAACCGCCACCTCGAACGCCTGGCCCCCGGCGAGTTCGAGCAGCAGAACATGATCTTCAGCTTCGCCCAGCAGATCTACACCCCCAAGGACTTCACCCGCCGCGATGTGATCGAGGACGATCGGCCGTATGCCGGCGTGCTGATCGGCAGCTTCGGCTACAACGCACGGCGCGGCGACCGCCTGCAGACCACCCAGCTCGCGCTTGGCGTGGTCGGGCCGTGGGCGCTGGGCAAGGAAGTGCAGGACGCCGTGCATGACGCGCTGGGCGATGAGAAATTCCAGGGCTGGGACAACCAGCTGCACAACGAACCGGTGTTCATGCTCACCCACGAGCGCATGCACCGCTGGGGCGATGCCGAGGACAACCTGGCCGGCTGGGGCTGGGATGCGATCAGCCACTACGGCGGTGCGGTCGGCAACCTCGCCACCCACCTCAATGCCGGCGGCGAAGTCCGCTTCGGCTGGAAGCTGCCCGACGATTTCGGCAGCACCCCGCTGCGCCCGGCCGGCGAGAACACCGCGCCTACCCGCGGCGGCAAGCCCACCGGGTGGTCGTTCCACCTGTTCGCCACCAGCGATGCGGCCTGGGTGATCCGCGACATCACCCTGGATGGCAACACCTTCCGCAACAGCCACAGCGTGGACAAGCGCAACTGGGTGGCCCAGGGCGGTTACGGCCTGGCGGTGATGTACAACCGCTGGAAGTTCGCCCTCGCCCGCTACCACAGCACCCGCGAGTTCGACCTGCAGGACCAGTCGCCGATCTACGGATCCTTCACGATCAGCCGGTCGCTCTGAGCGACCGGAATCCCCACGGGCCCGTGACGATGACGGGCTCGTGGTTGATTGATCCGGATCCCGATGGGCACGTATGAATTCGTAGCCCCGGCCGTTGGCCGGCTGCTCTTCGTTCCGGGGCCATGACCGCCCGATGCGCGGCTTCGGAACGTGTAAACGCCGGGACGTTGACCGCGATCGTTGCGCAACCGCCTCCGGATACTTGGGCCGCGCTGCGCGCGGTTTCCGGCCAACGGCCGGGGCTACGAATTGTTACGTAACGTCCCCGGATCGGGATCAATCAACCAAGAGCAAGGAACCGTTACGGACCCATTGCGCAAAAAAAAGACCGGCGCGAGCCGGTCTTTTTTTCATTGAATACGGGCGGAACCGTTTATTCCGATTCCCACCACATCCAGAAGCTGTCCCACAGGCGCTTGAAGAAGCCGGCTTCTTCCACCGCGGCCACCGCCACCAGCGGAGCCTGCGCCACCACCTTGCCGTCCAGGGTCACCTTCAGCGTACCCACTGCCTGGCCCGCGGTGAACGGCGCTTCCAGGGTCTTGGGCACGTCGATGCTCGGCTTGAGGTCGTTGTAGCGGCCGCGCGGCACGCTCACCAGCAGCGGCTGGGCCACGCCCAGCTGCAGCGTATCGGCCTTGCCCTTCCACACCTTGTGCTCGGCCACGGCCTTGCCCGGCTCGTACATGCGGTGCGTTTCGAAGAAGCGGAAGCCCCAGTTGAGCAGCGCCAGGCTGTCATCGGCGCGCTGCTTCTCCGAAGCACCGCCCAGCACCACGGCGATCAGGCGCTGGTCGCCACGCTGGGCCGAGCTCATCAGGCAGTAGCCCGCTTCGGAGGTGTGTCCGGTCTTGATGCCGTCCACGCTCTGGTCGCGCCACAGCAGCAGGTTGCGGTTGGGCTGGGTGATGTTGCCCACGGTGAATTCCTTCACCTTGTTGTAGGCGTAGGTTTCCGGGTAGTCGCGCACGAACGCACGGCCCAGCAGCGCCAGGTCGTAGGCGGTGGTGCGATGCCCTTCGGCGCTCAGGCCGTGGGCGTTGACGAAGTGCGAGTCCTTCATGCCGATCCTGGCGGCGTAGCTGTTCATCAGCGAGGCGAAGGCTTCTTCGCTGCCGGCCACATGTTCGGCCAGCGCGATGGCGGCGTCATTGCCCGACTGGATCGCCATGCCCTTTTCCATGTCTTCCAGACGCGCGGTCTGGTTGACCGGGAAACCGCTGTAGCTGCCGTCGGTGCCGGCGCCACCTTCGCGCCAGGCGCGCTCGCTCATCATCACCTGGTCGTCGGTACGGACCTTGCCGTTCTTCACTTCGGCGGCAACCACGTACGAGGTCATCACCTTGGTGATGCTGGCCGGGGCCAGCTGTTCATGGATGTTCTCGCCGGCCAGCACCTGGCCGGTGGCGTAATCCATCAGCACCCAGGCCTTGGCCACGCTGGGCTTGGGCGCCGGCGGGGTGGCCACGGTAACGGGGGCGGCGGCGGCAGGAGCGGGTGCCGGGGCCGGGGTCGGCAAGGGGGTCTGGGCGGAGACCATGCCCACGAACAGGGTCGTGGCCATGGCAGCAGCGGCAAAGCGGAATTTCATCGGACAGCAAGCTCCAGGAGGGCGCCAAGGGAATTACAGGGGACGGTCATTGTAGGTCGTTTACTCTTTCACGATCTGCGGCGACCCGAATCCCAGACCGACAATGCGGCCGGCAAGTTCCGAGGCGCTGGCATGGTCGGCCGCCGGCACCCGCAGGCGCCACAGGGTGCGGCCGCCGCTGACGATGTCGCTGATGCTGGCGCCGACGATGCCGGCCGAAGACAGCTGACCCAGGGCCTTGGTGGCGTTCTCGCGGCTGGCGAAACTGGCTACCTGCAGCAGCACGTTGCCGACCTGCTGCTGCAACGAGGGGCTGGGTGTGGCGGCCGCGACGGGCGCAGGCAGGGGGCGGGCAGCGGCAGCCACCGGCGCAGCCGCCGGCAGCGCGCTCACCGTGACCGGGCCCGTCTCCAGCGTTGCCGCCTGGGTCGCGGCCGGCTGGGCCGGGCCGGCCGGACGCGCGGCAGGCGCCGGCAATGCGCCGACCAGCTTGTCCATGTCGCTGGCGCGGCGCGCCGTGGCCGGCGGCGTTGCAGCCGCCACGGTGGCGGCCGCTTCCGCCGCGCGGCGCTCACGGCGCGAGGGTTTGTCGGCCAGCAGGTTGTCCTCGCCCGGGGTCAGCGCGCGTACTTCTACGTTGCCGGTGCCGCGCTGGGTGATGCCCAGGCGCACGGCGGCGGCGTAGCTGAGATCGATCACCCGGCCGTCGTGGAACGGGCCGCGGTCATTGACCCTCACGATCACCGATTCGCCGTTGTCCAGGTTGGTGACCCGCGCAAAGCTCGGCAGCGGCAGGGTCTTGTGCGCGGCGGTGAAGGCGTACATGTCGTACACCTCACGGTTGGAGGTAAGCCGGCCATGGAACTTGGCACCGTAGTAGGACGCCGTGCCCTTTTCGGCATAGCCCTTGGGCCGGTCCAGTACCTGGTAACTCTTGCCCAGCACCACGTAAGGCGATTTGTTGCCGATCGCCGAGCGTGGCAGGTCCACCACGTCCGGTTCGGGAATGCAGGCCACGTTGGGAATGTAGGTCGGGGTGCTGTCGTTGACGCCCGGCTTGTACAGCCCGCCCGCGCGGTAATCGCCGCGCGTGCTGGGATCCTCCGACGCGGCCTTGTACGGCGAGCCTTCAGGGCAATGCGCAGGGCGGCTGCCCTTGCCCTTGCCCTGCCCCTGCACCAGCGCGCCCGACGGTTTGCCGGTAGTGCCGCTCGCGCTGGGCGGCTTTTTAGGTGCACTGCTGCAGGCGGCCAGCGCCAGGATCAGCAGGCCGGGAACCGCCCATCTGCAGCGCGCGCGTGCGTTCATGCCGGCGGCAGCTCCTGGCCGGCGATGGCCTGCGACAACTGGTACACGGCCATCGCGTACATCTTGGACAGGTTGTAACGGGTGATGGCGTAGTAGTTCTGGAAGCCCAGCCAGTACTGCTTGCCGGTGCTGCCTTCGAGCGTGATCGGCGTGGCGGTCAGGCCGGCGGCGACCGGTACGCTGGGCTGGTAGCCGCGCTGGGCCAGGTCGGACAGCGTCCAGGTCGGGGTCCAGTCGGTGGGGTCGAACGGCGCGCGGCCGGGCGCCAGCGTGGCCGGCACCGCAACCGGGCCGCCGCGCACCCACCCGCCCTTCTTGACGAAGTAATTGGCGATGGAAGAGAACACGTCGTCGTAGCTGGTGAACAGATCGCGGCGACCATCACCGTTGCCGTCCACAGCGAAGTCCAGGTAGCTGGACGGCATGAACTGGCCCATGCCCATCGCGCCGGCATAGCTGCCCTTGATGGACAGGATGTCCAGCTTCTCGTCGCGGCTCAGCGCGAACAGGCGCGCCAGCTCATCGCGGAAGAACAGCTCGCGGCGCACTTCGCGTTCCAGCTTGGCCGGGTCGCCGCTGCGCGGGTAATTGAAGGCCAGCGTGTACAGCGCATCGAGTACGCGGTAGCTGCCGGTGTTGGCGCCGTAACTGGTTTCCACGCCGATGATCGCCACGATCACTTCGGCCGGCACCCCGGTACGCTCCTGCACGCGCATCAGCTCATCGCGGTGCTGGGCCAGGAACTTCCTGCCGCCGTCGATCCGCGCCTGGCTGATGAACATCGGCCGGTACTCGTTCCACGGCTTGACCCGCTCGGCCGGACGCGACATGGCGGCAATGATGGGAGCGCGCACCTGCGCCTGGGCCAGCGTGGCCTCGATCTGCGCAGCGGGAATGCCATAGCGGGCGGCGGTATCGCGCACGAAGTTGGCGCGTGCCACTTCGAACGGCACCGGGGTCAGGTCAACCGGCGGCGCGGTGGCTGCGGCTCCTTCCGGCGCGGCTTCGGCAGGCCCCTTGTGGGCGACTCCCGGCTTGTTGGGCGCACCTGACGCCTGCGGCGGCGGTGACGGGGAGTGCGGCTGGGTCGCGCAGGCAACCAAACCGAGCGTAAGCATGCAAGCCAAAGTGCGTCGAATCATCGCCGCAGGTTAGCAGGTCAAAGATGAAATAAAACCCCTAACACCATGAATCCCAACGATTTGCCCGAAGTTTCGCGGGTTCGTTAAGAGCGTGTGTAAGGTATTCCGGCTGCGCCCCCATCCCCATGGGCGCAACCGGGCTACCGACCCGGTCGATACTGGTGCGACGCGCTACTCCCCAGCGCAACGCCGCACCCCCTGTACCCGTTGGGTCAACTACGTCCCGCAGCGCCTTGCGCGTCGCTTGGCTCGATGCGCAGCTGCTTGCGGGCCGCCATTGTGCAGGCCGTTTACGACAAGTCCATTGATCGTGATCAAGCGCATTCATATTTGTGCGCTACATCTCACTTTCCTGTCAGCACGTTGACGCCTTCTACACCGGCAATGCCGGATTCGGCACATTCGCTACGATCCAAACCCGAATCTGCGCAAAAACCGGCCGAATTCCCGCCGATCTTTTGACTAGACATAAGCTGCGATCATGGGTGCGGCGACATGCCGTCGCCGCCGGACAGGACGTGCGACGGTCAGCTGTAGCCGCCGTGTACCGGGTTGTGGCTGCGCGCGGCCATCACCAGCCCGAACCCGGCCAGCAGCGATACCGCCGAGGTGCCGCCGTAGCTGATCAGCGGCATGGGCACGCCCACCACCGGCAGCAGGCCGGAGATCATGCCGCCGTTGACCAGCACGTAGACGAAGAACGCCAGCCCGGTGGCGCCGGCCAACAGGCGCGAATAGGAATCGCGCGACTGCGAGGCGATCCACAGGCAGCGCCCGATCACCACCAGGTACAGGAACAGCACCAGCGCCACGCCGATCCAGCCGAACTCCTCGCTGAGCACGGAGAAGGCAAAGTCGGTGGTCTGCTCGGGAATGAAGTTCAGGTGCGACTGCGAGCCCTGGCCCCAGCCCTTGCCATCGAAACCGCCCGAACCAATGGCGATCTTGGACTGGATGATGTTCCACCCGGCGCCCAGCGCATCCATCTCCGGGTCCAGGAACATCATGATGCGGTCTTTCTGGTAGGGCCGCAGCAGCCAGATCCAGGCGACGGGTGCGGCGGCAGCGACGCCCCCCACGGCCACGCCCACCCACCACCACGGCAGGCCGGCCAGCAGCAGCACGAACGCACCGCTGGCGGCGATCAGCACGCCGGTACCGAAGTCCGGCTGCAGCATCACCAGCCCGGTCGGCACCCCGATGATCACCGCGCTGACCATCACCGTGGAAAAGCGCGGCGGCAGCGGCATGCGGTGCAGGTACCAGGCCACCATCATCGGCAGGCTGACCTTGAGCAGCTCGGCCGGCTGCAGGTAGAACAGCTTCAGGTCCAGCCACTGGCGGCCGTACTTGCCGGTGCCGAGCACGAACACGGCCAGCAGCGGGATCATCGACACCGCGTAGATCAGCGGGGTGGCCGAGCGGATGCGCAGGATCGGCATGCGCGAAATCGCCCACATCGCGCCCAGCCCAACCACGAAGCGCGCGCCCTGGGCGAACACCAGCGAATCGCCGCCGGCGCTCTTGAGCACGGCAAGGCCGATCAGCATCAACGCGCCCAGCGCCAGGCACAGCACCCAGTCCAGGGTGCTGCTGAAGCGCACGACCATGTCGCTGGCCCAGCGCAGGAAATCCTTCATCGGCTGCGCTCCGGCGGGGCGGGGGGGTGGGCCGCCGGCGCCAGGGGCGCGCCAGGCACGGGTGCCGGGGTGGGAACCGGTTCGGGCAGGCCGACCAGCACCGGCAGCGATTCCAGCACGGCGGCAGCGGCATCGCCGGCTTCGCGCGCGGCACTGTCGCCCTCGAATGCGGTGATGCCGATCGCGGTGGTGCCACGCAGGCTGTCCAGCGGCTCCATGCCCTCGGGCATCTTGCCCAGCAACCAGGCATCGAACAGCTTGCGCGCGATCGGCGCCGCCGCCGAGCCGCCGTAGCCGCCGCCTTCGACCGCAATGGCCAGCACGATCACCGGGTTTTCGGCCGGCGCAAAGCCCACGAACAGCGACCGGTGGCGCAGGTGCATCGGCAGGCTCTTGGGGTTCACCGCCGCGGTGCCGCGGCGGCTGATCACCTGCGCGGTGCCGGTCTTGCCGGCGATGGTGTAGGGCGCGCCGGCCGCCGCGCGCGCGCCGCTGCCGCCCGGGCGCATGGTGCCCATCATGCCTTCGCGCACGGCCTGCAGGTTCCCCGGGCTCGGGCTGACCGGCTTGCTCGTGCCAGCCGGCGTGGGCACCCAGTCCGAATCGAAGCTTTCGCGCTGCTGCATCACCAGGTGCGGGGTGCGCAGCTGGCCGTCGGCAATGCCGCCCACGCCGTGCACCAGCTGCAGCGGGGTGACCTTCCAGTCGCCCTGGCCGATGCTGACGTTGACCGTATCGCCGGGATACCAGCGTTCCTTGCGGGATTTGTACTTGTTCTGCGGCGAAGGCAGGATGCCGCCGATCTCGCCGGTGAGGTCGATACCGGTCGGCTCGCCGAAGCCGTAATAGCCCATGTAGTGGTCGAACCGCTCGATGCCCAGGTCCAGCGCCAGCTTGTAGTAATAAGTGTTGACCGACTGGGTGATCGACTTGCGCAGGTCGGTCCAGCCGTGGCCGCCACGGTTGGCATCGCCCCAGCCACGCGAGGTGCCCGGAAGGTAGAACATGCCGGTGGAGAGGATCTTGTCTTCGGGCTTGCGCACGCCGCTGTCCAACCCGGCCAGGCCGATCAGCGGCTTGATGGTCGAACCCGGTGCCACGCCACCGAGCACCAGGCGGTTGAACTGCGGGCGCGAGGGGTTGTCGTTGAGTGCCTTGAAATCGGCATGCGAGATGCCGTTGACGAACAGGTTGGGGTCGTACGACGGCAGGCTGACCATGGCCAGGATTTCGCCGGTGCGCGGATCCATCGCCACGCCGGCGCCGTCGAAATCGCCGAAGGCCGCCACCATGGCGCGCTGCAGGTCGGCATCGATGGACAGTCGCAGGTCGTTGCCCGACTGCGCCGCGACCCGGCCGATGGTGCGGATGGCGCGGCCCTGCACGTTGGTTTCAACCTGCTCGTAGCCGACCTTGCCGCGCAGCTGCTGCTCGTAATAGCGCTCCAGGCCGGACTTGCCGATATGGGTCAGCGCGGCATTGCCCTCGCCCAGCGTTTCCAGGTCCTTGTCATCGACCCGGCCGACGTAACCGATGATGTGCGCGAACAGGTCACCGTAGGGATAGCGGCGGGTCAGGTAGGGTTCCAGCTCCACGCCGGGATAGCGCCAGCGGTCGACCGCAAAGCGCGCCATTTCCTCGTCGGTGACCCGCAGCTTCAGCGTCACCGGCAGGAAGCTGCGACGCGCCTTGCGTGACTTGTTGAAGGTTTCCAGGTCTTCCGGCGTGATCGTGAGGATCTTCGCCAACCCGGCCAGGGTGGCGTCCATGTCCTTGACCTTGTCCGGGGTGATGTCCAGGCGGAACGCGGGCACGTTTTCGGCCAGCAGCCGCCCGTTGCGGTCATAGATCATGCCGCGCCCGGGCACCACCGGGCGCGGCTTGATGCGGTTGGCTTCCGAACGCGTGGCGTAGGTGTCGTGGTCCAGCACCTGCAGCTTGAAGTACCACCCACCCAACCCGACCAGGCAGACCAGCACGCCGAGGAAGCCCAGCGCGGCGCGGCGCCGGAACTGCTCGGCTTCGGCGCGCGGATTCTTGGCCTGGCGGCGCACGTACATGTCAGCGCCCGCGACGCCCGAAGCGCACTGCGTCGAGCAGCACGAACACCAGCGGCCACAGCCCCATGCCCAGCAGCGGCGCCCACCAGTACGACCACGGCAGGGTCGGTTCGCCCACGGCGATGTGGACCACGGCGCTGACGATGCGGTCGTTGAACAGCAGGCCACCGATGGCCAGCACCTGCTGGGACATCGGGAAGAAGCGGATGCGCGCACGGAAGCGCTGCAGGATGAAGGTGAGCATCACCAGCCGCAGCGCCTGTTCGCCGAGCACGCCGCCGTACAGCAGGTCGGCGATCACGCCGCAGGCGAAGGCCACGCCCAGCCCGACCCGGTCCGGCGCCTCGATCACCCAGTACGCCAGCACCAGCGCCAGCCAGTACGGGCGCAGCGGCTGCAGCAGCACCGGCAACGGCAGCAGGCCGAGCAGCAGTGCCAGCACGATGCTGACCGGGAGCACCCAGGGTTTGTCGCGCAGGCGGCTCATGGGGTGGGCCCCGTCGGGGAAGGCTGGGGTGCGGGTTGGGCCGGTTGCGGCGCGGTTTCCGTGGGCCGACTAACAGTCGGCGCTACCGGGGTTGCCGCCGCAGGTGCAGGCGCTGCCGGTCCGCCTGCGGTTTCGGAAAGCTGGAGGTTGGGCGGGATCCGGATCGCGGCGCCCGGCCTCAGCAGCAGTACGTCGCGGCCGCGGTCGAGCTGGGCGGCGGGCTTGAGTTCGCCGACCAGGAAGGCATGGGTGTCGTCCGGGCGCAGGGCGGTGATCCTGCCGACCGGGAAGCCGGCCGGGAAACGGCCGCCCAGGCCGGAGGTGACGATCTCGTCGCCCACTTCCACCCCCGCGCTGAGCGGAATGTCGCGCAGTTCCAGGGTGTCGCCGCGGCCGTAGACGATCAGGCGCACGCCGTTGCGGGCCACGGTGACCGGCACCGCGTGGTCCGGATCGGTGAGCAGCAGCACGGTGGCGTTGCTGGCGGTGGTGGCGATCACCTGCCCCATCAGGCCGCCGGCGTCGATCACCGCCTGCCCCATGTGCACGCCATCGCGGGTGCCGGCGGCCAGCACCAGGCGCTGCCGGACCGGGTCCAGGTCGATGTCCAGGATCGGCGCCAGCTGCACGTCCAGCCCGCTGCGTTCGGCCACGTTGAGCAGTTCGCGCAGCTGGGCGTTGTCCAGCGCGGCGGTCTGCAGGCGGGTCAGGCGTGCATTCGCGATCAGCAGCTGGTTGCGCAGCTCGCGGTTCTCATCGACCAGCTGGCCGTGGCTGGCCGCATTGTCCTTGACCTGGGTGCCAAGCCGGCCCGGCAGGCCGGCCAGCGCCCACACCGGCTGCACCAGCACGTTGGCCTGCGCGCGCGCGCGCGCCAGCCAGCCGGCCTGGTCATCGAGCACGATCAGGGTGATGGCCAGGGCCAGGTAGGCGAGCAGCCGCAGGGGGCTGCTGGCATCACCCTGGCGGGAGGCTACGGGAGGACCGGCGTAGGGCGGCACGACTGGCTTCGACTGGACAAGGTGGAAAGGGAGCGCGGTGCCGCCAGGTTCGGCGGCACCGGGATGCGACAACGCCCCGGCGCTGCGATGCCCGGCGTGGCAGGCACGCAGCGGGCATCACGCCGCAGGGGCGCGTCCAACACACAGGACCGGTACGGCTTACTCCGGCGCAAAGAACTCGTTGCCGTGCATGTCCACCAGCTCCAGCGCACGACCGCCACCGCGGGCCACGCAGGTGAGCGGGTCGTCGGCCACCTGCACGTGCAGGCCGGTTTCCTCGGAGATCAGGCGGTCCAGGTCGCGCAGCAGGGCGCCACCACCGGTCAGCACGATGCCGCGCTCGGCGACGTCGGCGCACAGTTCCGGCGGGGTCTGCTCCAACGCCAGCTTGACCGCGCTGACGATGCCCGACAGCGGTTCGTGCAGCGCTTCGAGCACTTCGTTGGAGTTGATCTTGATCATCTTCGGCACGCCCTCGGCGAGGTTCCTGCCGGAGATTTCCATCTCGATGACCTCGGCCTGCGGGTAGGCGCAGCCCAGCTCGACCTTGATCCGCTCGGCGGTGGCTTCACCGATCAGCATGCCGTGGTTGCGGCGCACGTAGTTGGTGATCGACTCGTCGAAGCGGTCGCCGCCGATGCGCACCGAGGCCGAATAGACGATGCCGTTCAGCGAGATCACGGCCACTTCGGTGGTGCCGCCGCCGATGTCGATGACCATCGAGCCACGGGCTTCGGTGACCGGCATGCCGGCGCCGATCGCGGCGGCCATCGGCTCTTCGATCAGGAACACGTCACGGGCACCGGCTTCTTCGGCCGATTCCTTGATGGCGCGGCGCTCGACCTGGGTCGAACCGGCCGGCACGCAGACCAGCACGCGCGGGCTCGGGCGAAGGAAGCGCGACTTGTGCACCTTCTTGATGAAGTGCTTGAGCATCGCCTCGGTGTAGGTGAAGTCGGCGATGACGCCATCCTTCATCGGGCGGATGGTGGTGATGTGGCCCGGGGTACGGCCCAGCATCTGCTTGGCTTCGGCGCCGACGGCGGCCACCGAGCGGGTGCCACCGATGGCACGGTCCTGGCGCACGGCCACGACCGACGGTTCGTTCAGCACGATCCCCTGCCCGCGCACGTAAATGAGGGTATTGGCCGTGCCCAGGTCGATGGACAGGTCATTGGAGAACATGCCACGCAGTTTCTTGAACATCTGGGAGTTGATCCTGAGGGGTGTCGCGCCCAACGCGGGATGGCGAAAAATTGGGCAGAATTCGAGGTCGACAAGCCTAGCAATCCCCCTGTGCGCGAGCAAGGAGAAATGTCCGTCAACGCCAGCCTTGGCGGCCATTCAGCCCAATCCGGACAGCCGGGGTTCTGGCCCTGCGGCGCCGCACCCGTTAACCTTTGCGCCATTGGGCGCCTCAGGGCGCCGTTTCGTTGCCCGCCTGCCGGGCCTCAAACCCCTTCCGCATAGGCCTTAATCGATGTCCGCTTTGATCTGTGGTTCTCTTGCCTTCGACACCATCATGGTGTTCCCGGACCAGTTCAAGAATCACATCCTGCCGGACAAGGTGCACATCCTGAACGTGTCGTTCCTGGTGCCGCGCATGCGCCGCGAGTTCGGCGGCTGCGCAGGCAACATCGCCTACAACCTGCACCTGCTGGGCGGCGAGCCGATCCCGATGGGCACGGTGGGCTCGGACTTCGGCCCGTACCGCGAGTATTTCCAGGGCCTGGGCATCGACCTGAGCCGGATCAAGGTGATCGACGAGCTGTTCACCCCGCAGGCGTTCATCACTACCGACCACGACAACAACCAGATCACGGCCTTCCACCCGGGCGCGATGATGCGGTCCTACGAGAACCATGTGAAGGACGTGCCGGGCGTGACCCTGGGCCTGGTCGGCCCGGACGGGCGCGAGGGCATGATCCAGAACTCGCAGGAGTTCTTCGAGGCCGGCGTGCCGTTCATCTTCGACCCGGGCCAGGCCATGCCCCTGTTCAACGGGCCGGAGCTGCGCACCTTCATCGAGCAGGCCGACTACGTGGTGGTCAACGACTACGAGTCCAACCTGCTGCAGGAGCGCACCGGCTGGGACGAAAAGGAGATCGTGAGCCGGGTCAAGGCCTACATCACCACCCGCGGCCCCAAGGGCGCGGTCATCCACACCCCGGAAAAGACCTACGACATCCCGCCGGCGCACGAGCGCCGCGTGGTGGATCCCACCGGCTGTGGCGACGCCTTCCGCGCCGGCCTGATCTACGGCATCGAGAAGGGCTACGACTGGCTGACCATCGGCCGCATGGGCAACCTGATGGGCGCGCTGAAGGTGGAGCATCCCGGCACGCAGAACCAGCGGTTCACGTTCGAAGAATTCAACGAGCAATTCAAACAGCAATTCGGTTACGCGCTGGGCGTTTGATTCGCCCGGTGGCGCCGGCCGTTGGCCTACGGCGCATTGTTCCAGGGTCATGAACGCCTGACGCCCGGCTCCGGTTCGTGTCAACGTTGGACGGAATACGGAGGCGGTGATTCTTCCGCCTCCTGATGCTCGGGCCGCGCTACGCGCGGCGTCCGGCCAACGGCCGGACCTACGAATTGCTACGTGCCCATTGGGATCGGGATGAATCAACCATGGGCTCCGGACACCGGTAGCGCCGGCCGTTGGCCGGCCCAGGCGGTGCCTCACCGCTCGGTTAATTCCACCAGTTCGGCATGCGGCTGGCGTCTACGCCGCCGGTTTCGAATACGGCGGTGCGGGTGCCGCCGGCCTTGACCGGGAATTCGATGGTGATGGACCTGGCCTTGCGGGCCAGCTTCCAGAGCGCCTTCTGGTCGGTGATGAACATGGCGATGGCCTCATCCGTCTTGGGGCGCCAGGCGGCCATCGAGATCGGCTTGCCGTCGTCGACCGTCACCTTCACCGTGCACTGCGGGCAGCGGAAATCACCGGCCTGCAGCACCAGGTAGGCGTGGCGCTTCCACTCCGGGTGGTCGCGGAAGATCAGCTGTACCGTCGTGGGGCCACTGCCGTCCACGTCCACCCGTTCCTTGCTGTAGATCGAGGCCGAGACCTGGTTGCCCTTGCTGCCCACCGGCACCTGGTTGTACTGCCACAGGCCCTGCATGCGGCGCAGTTCGCGCGCGGTTTCGGCCTTGGCCTTGACCTCGGCGTAGCCGGGTTCGATCCGCGCGGCGACGTCCGTGTCCTTGTACTGGTCCAGCAGCGAACCGCCATGGATGCGTGCACGCTCCCAGTCCTGCCCGGCCACAGCCATGTCGTACTGCTTGGCCACGCCTTCGGCCTTTTCTTCCTGCTGCGCTTTGGCGGCGGCGGTCGCGGCTTCCTGCGCCTTGCGCTCTTCTTCCGGGTTGCTGCAGGCAGCCAGGACCAGTGCACAGGCCGCGGCAAGGATCAGTCGTTTCATTACAGGCTCCAGGTGTCAGCGAGGACGCCAAGAGGCGTCACCTGCCTACTTTAACAATGAAAAACGGCGGGGTTTCCCCCGCCGTTCCTGTTCAACGCAGCGCTGGCGGTTACTTGCCCGCGCTTGCCTTGTCCAGCATGTCCTGCACCGATGCCGTGGTGATCGGGTGGTAGCTGGGCTTGGCCTTTTCAAAGGCCGCCTTGGCGAACGCCAGGCCTTCCGGGGTCTTCACCAGTTCGGCGTAGATCGGCAGGATCAGCTTGCGCCGGCCAACGCGTTCGATGAAGGCACCGGCCGCTTCATTGGCCTCCAGATAACCGCTGCGGATGGCAAGCGGGTACCAGCGCATGGCGATCTCGCCATTGGCGGTGCCGGTGAACGCGTACGCCTTGTCCAGCGCGGCCAGCTTGTCCACGGGCAGGGTCTTGCCCATGCCGTCGATGAAGTGCACCCATTCCTGGGTACCCCATTCGCTGGTGATCTGCGCGCTCGGCAGCGTGCCACTGCCCTGCCATGCAATGCGCGCGGTATCGACGATGGAGAAGTTGCGCGAACGCGCCTTGGTGGCGAACGCCGGAATGCCCGGCTCGTCCAGCCATGCCTTCAGCTCGGCGTCGGTCACCGCGCCCGGCTTCTTGGACAGCAGGTTCTTCTTCAGGTACTCGACGAACTGGTCGGTGTTGGCGCTCTGGAATGCGTGGTCATCGAACCAGCCACGCAGGAACGGATCGAACACTTCACGCCCAAAGCGCTGCTCCAGGAACTGCAGGAACCACGAGCCCTTGACGTAGGCCACGTTGCTCAGCGCCTCGTCCGGGTCGCGCTCGGTCAGCGGCGGCAGGGCCAGGGCCTGGTCGGCCGGGCTCATGTCCTTGACCTCGGCCAGCAGGTCGTTCTGGTCGATCTCGCGCTCCATCTCGGCCATTTCCTGGCCATACAGCGCTTCGGTGATGCGGCCCTGCACGTAGGTGGTGAAGCCTTCGTTGAGCCAGATGTCCTTCCAGCTGGAGTTGGTCACCAGGTTGCCCGACCAGCTGTGCGCCAGTTCATGGGCCACCAGCGAGACCAGCGACTTGTCGCCCACGATCACGGTCGGGGTGGCGAAGGTCAGGCGCGGGTTTTCCATGCCGCCGAACGGGAACGACGGCGGCAGTACCAGCATGTCGTAGCGGCCCCAGCGGTATTCGCCATAGAGCTTTTCGGCCGCACCGATCATCTTCTCGGTGTCTTCGAATTCCTTGGCGGCCTTGCCGACCATGGTCGGTTCGGCCCAGACGCCGGAACGACCGGAGATCGGCTCGAACACCAGGTCGCCGGCGGCGATGGCCAGCAGGTAGGACGGAATCGGCTGCGGCATCTTGAAGGTGTAATCACCGTCACGCGCGGCCTTGGGGTCGTTGTCGGCGCTCATCAGCACCATCACGTCCGGGCGCGAAGCCACGTGCGCGCTGTAGGTGAAGCGCACGCTCGGCGTGTCCTGCAGCGGCACCCACGAACGCGCGTGGATGGCCTGGGACTGGCTGAACATGAAGGGCAGCTGCTTGCCTTCGGTCATCGATGGCTCCAGCCACTGCAGGCCCGAGGCGGTCGGCGCGGTGTGGTAGGTCACCCGCACCTTGCCCGGCTGGGCCGGGGCGTCGATGGTCAGCTTGCTGCCGAACACCTTGTCGGCCGGCGCCAGCGCGAACTGCAGCGGCGCGGCGCTGCCATCGGCGGCGACGGCTTCAACCTTCTCGATGGTCAGCTCGCGGGTGTCCAGCACCAGCTGCTTGGCCGCCTTGTCCTTCCACTCCAGGGTGTAGGTGGCGGTGCCGCCGATCTGCCTGCTGTCGAAATCCAGCTTCAGGTCCAGGCCCAGGTCCTTGATGACGACCTTGTCCGGTTCGGCGTAGGAACTTTCATCGTGGCTGCGGTTGACGGCTTTCACGGCAGTGTCGGCGCTCGGCTGGGCGGCGGGGGCCGCGGTCGGGGCGGCGGGCTCTTTGGAGCAGCCGGCGGCAAGCGCGACGGCCAGGGGAATCAGCAGGAACGGGGATCGCATGAATCGGGACCGATCAGGGTGAAACCGCCAGTTTACCCCCGACTCCGCTCCCCCGGGATGTGACCGCCTGCCCATTCCCCATTCAGCCACCCTCGCACAGCAGGCGCGCGCCACCGGCCGCCTTGGCTCAGCGGGAACCGGACCGGTGTCTCAAACCTTGTAGCCGGAGTGGATCGAGACGATGCCGCCGGTCAGGTTCTTGTAATGGCAGCGCGCGAAACCGGCCTCGCCCATCATGGTCTTGAGCTGCTCCTGCGGCGGGTGCTTGCGGATGCTCTCGGCCAGGTACTGGTAGCTGTCGCCGTCGCGGGCGAACAGCTGGCCCAGCTTGGGCAGGATCTTGAACGAATGGAAATCGTAGATCGGCTTGAACCAGTCGGCGGTGACTTCGGAGAACTCCAGCACCCGCGCCTGGCCGCCCACCTTGAGCACGCGGTACATCTCGCGCAGGGCGGCATCCTTGTCGGTGACGTTGCGCAGCCCGAAGGCGATGGTCACCAGGTCGAAGCTGGCATCCGGGAACGGCAGCGCCTCGGCGTTGCACTGGACGAAGTCCAAGCCAGCCACCAGGCCGCGGTTGGTCAGGCGGTCGCGGCCCACGGTGAGCATGCCGGCGTTGATGTCGCCGACCACCACCTGGCCGTCGTCGCCCACGCGCTCCTTGAGCAGCGCGGCGATGTCGCCGGTGCCGCCAGCCAGGTCGAGCACGCTGTCACCCGGCTTCACCTGCGCGGTAGCCACGTAATAGCGCTTCCACGCCCGGTGGATGCCCAGGCTCATCAGGTCGTTCATCAGGTCGTAGTTGCGCGCGACCGAGGTGAACACTTCGCCCACCAGCTTCTGCTTGTCCTTGGCGGCGACATCGCGGAAGCCGAAATGGGTGGTGCCAGTCTTGTAGGGGGATTCGCTCATGGCCCCGATTATCGCACCGCTGGCCGGCCGGCGGCACCTTATGATGGCCCCTTCAGTTGAACGGACCGCCCATGATCACCACCCCCGACTACGCCGCCCTGCTTGAAACCGCCATCGCCGAAGCCCGCCAGGGCCTGGCCGAAGGCGGCATCCCCATCGGCGCTGCCCTGTACCACAACGACGGCCGCCTGCTCGGCTGCGGCCACAACCGCCGGGTCCAGGAGGGCGACCCGTCCGTGCACGGTGAAACCGACGCGTTCCGCAAGGCCGGCCGCCAGCGCCGCTACCAGGACACCATCATGGTCACCACCCTGGCCCCCTGCTGGTACTGCAGCGGGCTGGTGCGCCAGTTCAACATCGGCACGGTGGTGGTGGGTGAATCGGTCACCTTCCAGGGCGGTATCGACTGGCTGCGCGAAAACGGCGTGCAGGTGATCGACATGCAGAGCCAGGAATGCATCGACCTGCTGGGCGGATTCATCTCGGCCCATCCCGAGGTGTGGAACGAAGACATCGGCGAGTAAGCGCCGGTTCCTGCGCGGCCGCGTAGCGAAACATGCCAGATGCGCCACACCGCCTGCGTGTGGCGCCACGCAGTCATGAATGCTTCAGTTGAATGGCAGTGCGCGCACGCGCGCTGCACATCGCCATGACGCGCCATGCACCGGGTTTTACGCACTATCAGGTTGCCTTTCCTTCCTTCCTTTCGAATCGAAGCAGCCATGTCCTCCGTCCCACGCTCCATTCCCGCCGTTATCAATGTCGAGGCCGAGGTGAACTACTGGCGCGAGAAGCATGTCGCTGACGAGCTGAAATCCGCGTCCTTCGGGCATTACATCCCCTGGATCAAGTTCGCCTGCGATTCGCTGATCACCCACCCCAAGGCCTCCGACGAAGAGCGCGAAGAAGCCTTCCAGCACCAGTACGCGGCGCAGATCATGGCCAAACTCAGCGTGGATGACGCGCGGAAATTCGTCGAGGACGTCTGGGAACACGTCTACCTGATGAGCCAGCACGACCAGAATGCCCGTCCCCGCCTGAGCGCGAGCGCCTGAGCCACGGCTGCACGGCGCCTACACGTGTCGCCTGCCATTGATGGGGCCCGTTCCAGCGTTCCGGTTCCCATGAAACTTCGCAGCGTGTTCAACCTCGTCGCCAAGAAGGCGTCCTACGCGGCGGGTACGCCGTGGACCTTCCTCGGTGCGGTCAGCATCGTGCTCATCTGGGCCCTCACTGGGCCCGTATTCAAGTTCAACGACACCTGGCAGCTGGTGATCAACACCGGCACCACCATCATCACGTTCCTGATGGTGTTTCTCATCCAGCACAGCCAGAACGCCGACACCGCCGCCATCCAGATCAAGCTCGACGAGCTGATCCGGGTGACCGCGGAGGCCAACAACGAACTGCTGGATCTTGAAGAACTGGACGAGGAGCGGCTGGAAGAGATCCGCCGCACCTACGAACAGATGGCGCGCGATGCGACCAACGCCCTGGAAAAGGCACGGAATCGGTAGTTACCGCGCGGCCACATCGCCGCGTTCATACCATCCGCCACCCAGCACCTTGTACAGGGCCACCTGGTTGGACAACCGGTTCAACTGCGTGGTCACCAGCGACTGCCGCGCGGTGTACGCGGTCCGCCGCGCGTCCAACAGGGTCAGGAAGCTGTCCAGCCCAGCGTCATAGCGCGCCTGCGACAGCGTCCGTGCCTGTTCGGCCGCCGCCACCAGCGCCTGCTGTGACGCCAGCTGCGCATCCAGGCTGTCGTTGAGCGCCAGTGCGTCGGCGGCCTCGCGGAAGCCGGACTGGATCGCCTTCTCGTACTTCGCCAGCGCGATATCGCGGTTGGCATTGGCCACGCCCAGCCCGGCGCGCAGCTTGCCGCCCTGGAAGATCGGCAGGTTCAACGTGGGCATGAAGCTCCACGCGCGGGTGCCGGCATCGAACAACCCCGACAGCTCCGACGAGGTGGACCCAACGCTGCCGGTGAGGCTGATCGACGGGAAGAACGCCGCGCGTGCGGCGCCGATGTTGGCGTTGGCCGCCAGCAGCGTGTGCTCGGCCGCCATCACGTCCGGGCGGCGCAGCAGCACCTCACCGGGCACGCCCGCCGGCACCGCGCGCACGGCGGCCACGTCGGTGGCTTCGCTGGCGGGCAGCAACGCCTCGTCGACCGGGCCGCCGGCCAGCAGCGCCAGCGCGTTGCGGTCCTGCGCGACCTGGCCCTGGTAGCGGGCAACATCGGTGCGCGCGGTTTCCACCAGCGTGCGCGTCTGGCTCAGTTCCAGCGCAGAGGCACCGCCCAGCTGGTGGCGCGCCTCGCTCAGGCGCAGCGAATCCTCATAGGTGGCCAGGGTGGCCTCGGCGATCTTCAGCTGCTCGCTGTCGGCGCCCAGGGTCAACCACGCATTGGCCACTTCGGCCACCAGCGACAGCTGCGCGTTGCGGCGGTTGGCCGCCTCGGCGAAGTACTGCTGCAGCGCCGCCTGGCTCAGGTTGCGCACACGGCCGAACAAATCCAGTTCGAACTCGACCACGCCGAGGTTGGCGCTGAACTGCTCGGTGACCGGCACATCGCCACCGCTGCGGGTCATCTGCCCCTGCACGCCGAGCGCGGGAACCCGGTCGGCACGCTGGATGCGGTACTGCGCACGCGCCTTGTCCACATTGAGCACGGCCACGCGCAGGTCGCGATTGTTCTCCAGCGACTGGGCGATGAGCGATTGCAGCCGCTCGTCGACGAAGTAGTCGCGCCAGCCGATGTCGGCCACCTCCACCGCCGCAGCGGTGGAGGTGGTGGCCGGCCACTGCGCCGGGATCGCCGGGGCGACCTCGGTGCTGCGTGGCTCGAGCATGGCGCAGCCGGAGAGGGCGGCGGTCATGGCCAGGGCAAGGAGCGCCTTATTCATGGGTGTCACCTTCGTTGGAGTTCGTCCCGACCAACGGTCGGGACCCACCGTTCCTGGTGCCGCGGTTGAACAGCTTCTGCACCACGACAAAGAACAGCGGAATGAAGAACAGGCCCAGCACGGTGCCGACGATCATGCCGCCCAGCACGCCCGTACCGATCGCGCGCTGCGCACCCGAACCGGCGCCCGAGGCGATGGCCAGCGGCAGCACGCCCAGGCCGAATGCCAGCGAGGTCATGATGATCGGCCGCAGGCGGTCGCGTACCGCGTGCATGGTGGCTTCCAGCACGCCTGCGCCCTTCTCCAGGTTTTCCTTGGCGAACTCCACGATCAGGATCGCGTTCTTGCTGGTCAGGCCCACCGTGGTCAGCATCGCCACCTGGAAGTAGATGTCGCGTTCCATGCCACGCAGGGTATTGGCCAGCACCGCACCGAGGATGCCCAGCGGCGCCACCAGCAGCACCGAGGTCGGCACGCTCCAGCTTTCATACAGCGCGGCCAGGCACAGGAACACGATCAGCAGCGACAGCGTGTACAGCAGCGGCGTCTGCGAACCGGCCTGGCGTTCCTGGTAGGACAGCGCGGTCCATTCGATCTCGAAGCCCGGCGGCAGGTCCTTGGCGATGCGTTCGATCTCGGCCATGGCATCGCCCGAGGCCACGCCCGGTGCGGGCTCGCCCTGGATTTCCATCGCCGACACGCCGTTGTAGCGCTCCAGGCGCGGCGAACCATAGTCCCAGCGCTTGGAGGCGAAGGCGCTGAACGGCACCATCTCGCCGGCGTTGTTCTTCACCGACCACAGGTTGAAGTCGTCCGGGTTCATGCGGAACGGCGCATCGGACTGCACATACACGCGCTTGACCCGGCCACGGTCGATGAAGTCATCGATGTAGCTGCTGCCCCACGCGGCGGCCAGGGTGCTGTTGATCGCGCTGGTCGACAGGCCCAGTGCATTGGCCTTTTCCACGTCCACGTCGATGCGCAGCTGCGGGGTGTCTTCCTGGCCGTTCGGGCGCACGTTGGCCAGCAGCTTGCTCTGCCCGGCGCCGCCGAGCAGCTGGTTGCGCGCGTTGAGCAGGGCCTCGTGGCCTTGGCCGCTGTTGTCCTTCAGGAAGAAGGTGTAGCCCGAGCCGATGCCCAGCTCCGGCATGGCCGGCGGCGGGAAGGCGAAGATGAAGGCGTCCTTGATCTGGCCCAGCGCGCCCATCGCGCGCCCGGTGATCGGGCCCACGCCCTGGTCGGCATCACGGTCCTTCCAGTCCTTGAGCTTGATGAAGGCCATGCCCGCGTTCTGGCCCATGCCGGCGAAGCTGAAGCCCTGCACCGAGAACACCGACTCCACCGCCTCGGTTTCGTTCTTCAGGAAGTGGTCTTCCAGCTTGTACATCGCCTCCAGGGTGCGTTCCTGGGTGGCACCGACCGGGGTCTGCACCAGCGCCATCAGGATGCCCTGGTCTTCATTGGGCAGGAACGAGCTGGGCAGGCGCGCGAACAGCACGCCCATGGCCACCGCCAATGCCACGAAGATGGCCATGAAGCGCCACGGCCGCGCCAGGATGCCTTTGACCCCGCGCTGGTAGGTTTCGCTGGAACGGTCGAAACCGCGGTTGAAACCGCCGAAGAAGCGCCCGGACCAGCCCTTGTGCGCCACGTGGTGCTCGCCCTTCTTCAGCGGCTTGAGCATGGTGGCGCACAGCGCCGGGGTGAGCACGATGGCGACCAGCACCGAAAGTGCCATGGCAGACACGATCGTGGCCGAGAACTGCCGGTAGATGACGCCGGTGGAGCCGCTCATGAAGGCCATCGGGACGAACACCGCCGACAGCACCAGGCCGATGCCGACCAGCGCGCCGGTGATCTGGCTCATCGACTTGCGGGTGGCCTCCAACGGCGACAACCCTTCTTCGGACATGATGCGTTCGACGTTCTCCACCACCACGATGGCATCGTCCACCAGCAGGCCGATCGCCAGCACCATGGCGAACATGGTCAGCATGTTGATCGAGAAGCCCAGCGCGGCCAGGATGCCGAACGTGCCCAGCAGCACTACCGGTACGGCGATGGTGGGGATCAGGGTGGCGCGGAAATTCTGCAGGAACAGGTACATCACCACGAACACCAGCACGATGGCTTCGATCAGGGTCTTGATGACGCCCTTGATCGAGACCTGCACGAACGGGGTGGTGTCATACGGCACTACCGATTCCAGCCCGGCCGGGAAGTTTTCCTTCAGGTCCTCCAGCGCGGCGCGCACGCCGTTGGCGGTATCCAGCGCGTTGGCGCCGGTGGCCAGGGTAATCGCGATACCGCTGGACGGCTTGCCGTTGTAGCGGGTCACGAAGTCATAGCTTTCGGCGCCCAGCTCGACCCGGGCCACATCGCCCAGGCGCAGCTCGCTGCCATCGGCACCGCCGCGGACCAGGATGTTGCGGAACTGTTCCGGGGTCTGCAGGCGGTCCTGCGCGTTGATGGTGGCGTTGAGCTGCTGGCCCTTCACCGACGGCGCGCCGCCGAGCTGGCCGATGGCCACCTGGGCGTTCTGCGCGGTGATCGCCGCGGTGACTTCGTCCACCGACAGCTTGTAGGTATGCAGCTTGTTGGGGTCCAGCCAGATGCGCATGGCGTACTTGCCGCCGAACACCTGGATGTTGCCCACGCCCGGCACGCGGCTGAGCGGATCGACGACATTGGAGCCGACGTAGTCGGAAATGTCGTTGGCATCCATGCTGCCATCGTTGGAGACGAAGCCGATCACCTGCAGGAAGCCGCTGCTGGACTTGGCCACGTTGATGCCCTGGCGCTGTACTTCCTGCGGCAGCAGCGGCATGGCCAGCTGCAGCTTGTTCTGCACCTGGACCTGGGCGATGTCCGGGTCCGTGCCGCTTTCGAAGGTCAGGGTGATGGTGGCCTGGCCGTTGGCCGAGCTGTTGGAGGAGAAGTAGATCAGGCCATCGATGCCCTTCATGTTCTGTTCGATGATCTGGGTCACCGAGTCCTCGACCACCTTGGCCGATGCGCCCGGGTAGGACGCGCTGATCTCGACGGCGGGCGGTGCCACTTCCGGGTACATCGACACCGGCAGCTTGAGCACCGCCAGCGCACCGGCGAGCATGATAATGATCGCAATCACCCACGCGAAGATGGGGCGATCAATAAAGTAACGAGCCATGGAATTCTCCGCTTACTGCTTGTCGGCCGCGGCCGCCGGGGTTGCCGGCTTGGCTGGCGCGGCGCCGATCTCGGTGGCCTGCACGGGCATGCCCGGCTGGATCTTCTGCAGGCCTTCAACGATGACCTTGTCGCCGGGCTTCAGGCCGTCTTCTACCAGCCACTTGCTGCCCAGCGCGCGGCTGACCTTGACCGGGCGCACTTCGACCTTGTTGTCCTTGCCGACCACCATGGCGCTGGTGTCGCCCTTGGCGTCGCGGGCGATGCCCTGCATGGGCACCAGCAGCGCGTTGTCGCGCACGCCACTACCGACCACGGCACGCACGTACATGCCGGGCATCAGCACCTGGTCGGGGTTGGCGACCTTGACCCGCAGCGCGTAGCTGCCGGTGGCGGGGTCGACGCTGACTTCGGAGAATTCCAGGGTGCCCTTGTGGTCGAACTCGGTGCCGTCGTCGAGCAGCACGGTTACCGGCAGGCTCTGGTTGTCCTGCAGGCGGCCACTGGCCAGCTCGCGGCGCAGCTGCAGCAGTTCGCTGGCCGACTGGGTCAGGTCGACGTAGATCGGGTCGAGCTGCTGCACCGTGGCCAGCGCGTCGGCCTGGCCGGCGCTGACCAGCGCGCCCTGGGTGACGCTGGACTTGCCGATGCGGCCACTGATCGGTGCGGTGATCCGGGCAAAGCCCAAGGTGACGTTGGCGGCGTCCAGGGCGGCCTTGGCGGCGCCGACATCGGCTTCGGCCTGTTTCTGGGCGGCCACGGCGTTTTCCAGGTCCTGCTTGCTGACTGCATCGACCTTGGCCAGCTCGGTGATGCGCTTGGCGCTCAGGCGGGCGGCGTTGGCGGTGGCTTCGGCGCGGGCCAGCTGGGCACGGGCACTGTTGGCGTCGGCGCGGTAGCTGGCGTCATCGACCTGGTACAGCGGCTGGCCGGCGTTGACCAGGCCGCCCTCGGTGAACAGCCGCTTGGCGACGATGCCACTGACCTGCGGGCGCACTTCGGCGACCAGGAAGGCATTGGTGCGGCCGGGCAGCTCGCGGGTGAGGCCGACCTGTTCGGCCTTCAGGGTGGCCACGGTGACCTGCCCCGGCCCACCCTGCGGACCCTCCTCACCTCCGCCGCCGCAGGCGGACACGGTCAGGGCGATCGCGAGGGACAGCGCGAGAAGACGGTACGGGGTACGGGACATGGGGAGGCTCGCAGCAGGAACGGAATAGGGGTGGCCGGGCCCGCGCGGGTACGCGCACGCCTCACCGGATAGCAGTGGGGCGTAAATATACATACATGCATGTTTGTTTGTAAACGGGTACAATTCAGGCCGGTTTCATCCAGCACGTGCACACAGCGCCATGGCCAGAAAAACCAAAGAAGCGGCGCAGGCCACCCGGGAAGGCATCCTGGATGCGGCCCAGAGCTGCTTCCACGAATTCGGGGTCGCCAACACCAGCCTGGCGATGATCGGCGAGCGCGCGGGCTATACCCGTGGCGCGGTGTATTGGCATTTCAAGAACAAGACCGAAGTCCTGACGGCGATGATCGACCGCGAGCGGGTGCCGTTCATCGAGCGGCTGCGGCGGACGACCTCGTCACGGCGCAACACACCGGTGCTGGACCTGCGCTCGGCGCTGCTGGTCTCCTTCCGGGAACTGGCCACGGACGAGCGGCTGCGCAACATGATGGAGATCATGCTGCGCAACGATCTTTCGGTGGAAAGCCAAGCCATGCAGCAGCTGCAGCTGGAGGCGTCGCGTGAGGAGCTGGCGATTTTCAGCGCGGCATTCGAGCGCGCGCGCGAGCTGGGGCAACTGCGCGAGGGCGTGGACGTGGACACGGTGGCCCGCATCATCAGCACCAGCCTGACCGGCGTGCTGTACAGCGCGATGCTGGAACCGGAACTGTTCGAGCTGCAGCGCGACGGCACCCAGACCCTGGACGCCGTTTTCGGCGCCTTCGTAAAGCCCGGCGTATTCGTACCGGGCGCCCCACCCGAAGCCCTGCCGACCGACGACGAGGCGTGATTGGTCCGATGTCGCCCGTGTGCCGGCGACAAAGGTGACTGGTGGGTGGTTTCGGTCTGGGTTTACACCCGGACGCATGAATCCGACCGGTCACGTCACCGGCTCCGGACATTCGGGCCGCGCTGCGCGCGGTGTCCGGCCAACGGCCGGGGCTACGAATTTCTACGGGGCCATTGGGATCGAGATCAATCAACCATCGGCGTCGGCTGGCATATCCAGATCTCCGGACGTTACGTAACAACTCGTAGCCCCGGCCGTTGGCCGGACACCGCGCGTAGCGCGGCCCAACCGTCCGAAGGCGTTTGCGCGACGATCACGGCCAACATTCCGGCGTTTAGAGGTTCCGAAGCCGCCCATCAGGCGCCATGACGTTCGAGCGAAGAGCAGCCGGGCAAAGCCCGGCTCTGCCTCGTTGACCCGCCGCTTACAGAATGTACCGGCTAAGGTCCGGATCCTTGACCAGCTCGCCCAGGTGCTTGTCGACGTAGGCCGCATCGATGGCCAGGGTTTCGCCATCGCGGTCCGGGGCTTCATAGCTCAGCGAATCGAGCAGGCGTTCCAGCACGGTATGCAGGCGACGGGCGCCGATGTTTTCCTGGCGTTCGTTGACCTGGAACGCGATTTCGGCAAGGCGATCCACGGCGTCTTCGGTGAAGTTCACGGTCACGCCTTCAGTGGCCAGCAGCGCTTCGTACTGCTTGGTCAGCGCGGCCTTGGGCTCAGTCAGGATGCGGACGAAATCCTGCTTGCTCAGGGCACCCAGTTCCACGCGGATCGGGAAGCGGCCCTGCAGTTCGGGGATCAGGTCGCTCGGCTTGGCCAGGTGGAACGCGCCGGAGGCGATGAACAGGATGTGGTCGGTCTTGACCGTGCCGTACTTGGTGGACACGTTGGAGCCTTCCACCAGCGGCAGCAGGTCGCGCTGCACGCCTTCGCGGGAGACATCGCCGCCGCCGACGTTGTCGCCGCGCTTGGCGACCTTGTCGATCTCGTCGATGAAGACGATGCCGTGCTGTTCGCAGGCTTCGATCGCGGCGCTGCGGATGTCGTCTTCGTTGACCAGCTTGCCGGCTTCCTCTTCCACCAGCAGCGGGCGCGCGGCCTTGATGGTGACGGTGCGCTTCTGCGCCTTGCCGCCGCCCAGGCTGGAGAACATCTGGCGCAGCTGCTGGCCCATTTCCTCCATGCCCGGCGGGGTCATGATGTCCACGCCGATGTTGGCGGCCACTTCCAGTTCGATCTCGCGATCGTCCAGCTCGCCGTTGCGCAGCATGCGGCGGAACTTGATGCGGGTTTCGTTGTCCTGGGCGGAGGGTTCGTTGCGGGCGGCTTCCGGATCAAAGCCGATGCCGCCGGCACGACGCGGCAGCAGTGCGTCGAGGATGCGGTCTTCGGCACGCTCTTCGGCCTGGTTGCGCACGCGCACCTTGGCCATTTCGCGGTACAGCTTGACGGCGGTATCGGCCAGGTCACGGATGATCTGTTCGACGTCTTTGCCGACGTAGCCGACTTCGGTGAAGCGGGTGGCTTCCACCTTGACGAACGGGGCCTTGGCCAAGGTGGCCAGGCGGCGTGCGATTTCGGTCTTGCCGACGCCGGTCGGGCCGATCATCAGGATGTTCTTGGGCATCACTTCATCGCGCAGCTCGGCTGGCAGCTGCATGCGCCGCCAGCGGTTGCGCAGGGCGATGGCCACGGCGCGCTTGGCGTCGTGCTGGCCGACGATGTGGCGGTCCAGCTCCTGCACGATTTCGCGCGGAGTCATGGTGGCGGAGGATGATTCGTTGTTGTGCGGCATGGGTGCGCTCACAAAAAATTCTGGGGAAAATGGCAGGGCTGTCCGGACCTGCGACACTGACGTAACGGTGAGGTAGAGCCGACCGGTAGAGCCGACCGGTAGAGCCGACTGTTAGTCGGCTGCTGATCCATGCTGCCGACTAACAGTCGGCACTACTGCTGATCCATGCTGCCGACCAACAGTCGGCACTACCGATTTGACCCGCAGGGTCAAAGCTCCTCGACCACCACGTTGCGGTTGGTGTAGATGCAGATGTCGCCGGCGATGTTGATCGATTCGGTGGCGATGGTGCGCGCATCCAGTTCGGTGTGCGCCAGCAGTGCGCGCGCGGCGGACAAGGCGTAGGAACCGCCGGAGCCGATCGCGATGATGCCGTCTTCCGGTTCGATAACGTCACCGGTGCCGCTGATGATCAGCGAGGTGTCCTTGTCGGCCACGGCGAGCAGGGCTTCAAGCTTGCCCAGGCGGCGTTCGGTACGCCAATCCTTGGCCAGCTCCACGGCGGCACGCTGCAGTTGGCCGTGCTTTTCCAGCTTGGCTTCAAACAGCTCGAACAGGGTGAAGGCGTCGGCGGCGGCACCGGCGAATCCGGCCAGCACCTGGCCCTCGCGGCCCAGGCGGCGCACCTTGCGAGCGTTGCCCTTCATTACGGTGTGGCCGAGGGTGACCTGGCCATCGCCGGCGACGGCGACATGACCGTTGCGGCGCACCGAAATGATGGTGGTGGCGTGAAACACGTTGGGGTTCTGACTGGGATCCATGGAGCCTCCGGGGTGACAAGAACAGAGGTGGGGCCACCGGCCGATCCTTCAAGCCGCCCTGCCCTGCGCCCGGGTGACGCAGTGGTCCGGTTCAGCTTTCGTTGTCGCCCGTGCGCCGCTTTGCGCGTGGGTGCGCGGCGTCGTAGACCTTGGCCAGGTGCTGGAAATCCAGGTGGGTGTAGATCTGCGTGGTGGCGATATCGGCATGGCCCAGCAGCTCCTGCACGCCGCGCAGGTCACCGGAGGATTCGAGGATATGGCTGGCAAAACTGTGCCGCAGCATGTGCGGGTGCACGTGCTTGAACAGGCCCTGGCGCTGGGCCAGCTGGCGGATGCGGATCTGTACGGCGCGCTGGGTGATCGGCCCGCCCTTGCGCCCGGGGAACACCGGCTGCGCATCGCCGCCGCCGCTCTCCGCACGCCATCCCAGCAGCGCCTCGCGCGCGTGCGAACCAAACGGCACGCGACGCTGGCGATTGCCCTTGCCGAGCACGTTGACCAGACCGGTGGCGAAATCCAGGTCGCGCCAGATCAGGGCGCACAGTTCGCTCAGACGCAGGCCGGAGGAATAGAACAGTTCGAGCAGCGCGCGGTCGCGCAGACCGAGCGGTGCATCGGTGGGCAGTTCCACCAGGCGCACCGCTTCGTCGGCATCGAGCACCTGCGGCAATTTTCGCGGTGCCTTCGGGGCCTTCAGGCCGGCGGCGGGACTGACTGCGATGCGATGGTGCTTGAGCAGCCACGCGTAGAAACTGCGGCAGGCCGACAGCCGGCGCTGCAGTGATTTTGGCGCCAGCCCGCGGCGGTGTTCGGCAGCGATGAACTGGCGCAGCTGCGCGCCATCGAGCCCTTCCGCGCTGCCCTCCTGCTGCGTCGCCCAGGCATCGAGCGCGGCCAGGTCACGTCGGTAGGCATCCAGCGTGTGCGCCGATGCGCGGCGCTCCACCTGCAGGTACCCGAGGAAATCCTGGACGGCGTTCATGCGGGATGCCGCCGGCGCGGTCTCAGGCCGGGTCGAAGCGCTTGAGGGCCACGGCCAGCGCCTCGCCCATCATGCGCAGGAACAGCGTGCCCATGCCCGGGTAGAAGCGGTTGCCATCATGGCTGCCCACCGCGATCAGGCCCACGCCCGGCAACGGCAGCAATGCGCTGGACTGCACTTCATCCACGCGCCCGCCGTACAGCACCGTGTTCTTCTCCGGCTGCAGGCGGCCGCAGATCGGCTCGCCATCCTTCAGGCAATCGCGGAACGAGGCCAGCAGCGGGCTGCCTTCTTCGATCACCTGCAGCCAAGGCGCCTGCTCCAGGCCCTGCACCGGATGCAACACCACCAGCCGTACCAGGTCACCGGCGAAGTCTTCCTCCAGCGAGGCGGCCATGGCGCGCAGGGTATCGGCGGCGCTGTCCTGCTTCATCAGTGCCAGCGTGAGCTGGTGGGTGCGCACGGCCAGGCGTTCGTTGACCTGCGCGTTGGCCGCCAGGTCGGCCAGCCGGCGCGACAGCTCGCGGTTCTTGTCGCGCAGCACTTCCAGCTGGTAGCTGGCCAGCGACGCGGTGGGGCCATCGTCGCGCGGCACCACCAGGGTCAACGCCAGGTCCGGGAACTGCTTCAGGAACGCCGGGTGCCGGCGCAGCCACGCGGCGACTTCATGTGCGCCGATCTTCTCGATGGTGTCGCTCATGCGTTCCACTCCCCTTCGAAGACGAATGCGGCCGGTCCGGACATCACCACCTGGGCGTCGTCGGCCGGCCAACGCAGGCGCAGGTCGCCCCCCGGCAGCGACACCGTGGCGTCACGCTGCAGGCGGCCGCGCTGCATCATCACCACGGCGGCGGCGCAGGCGCCACTGCCGCAGGCCAGCGTTTCGCCGACGCCGCGTTCGAACACGCGCAGGCGCGCATGCTGCGGATCGATCACCTGCACGAAGCCGACATTGACCGACTGCGGGAAGGTCGCGTGCTGCTGCAGCAGGGGGCCCAGCCGTTCGACCGGTGCGGCGTCGACCAGGCCGACTTCGATCACGGCATGCGGGTTGCCCATGGAGACCGCGCCAAAGCGCACGGTATCGCCCTGCAGCGGCAGCAGGTATTCCTCGCGCGCACGGGCAAAGCCCAGCAACGGCACCTGGTCCGGTTCGAAGCGCGGCACGCCCATGGCCACCGCGTAGTGATCGGCGCCGATACGTTCAATGGCGTGGGTGGCCAGCGGGCTGTCGATGTTGAAACGTTCGCCCTGCGCCGCACCATCACGGACCAGCCAGGCCGCGACGCAGCGCGCGCCGTTGCCGCACTGTTCGGACTGCGAGCCGTCCGAATTCCAGATGCGGTAGGCCGCAACCGAGCCGTCCGCGCGCGGCGATTCGATGGTCAGGATCTGGTCGCAACCGACGCCGGTGTGGCGGTTGGCCAGCTGGGCCGCCAATGCCGGGGTGGGTGCCGGGGTACCGTCGCGCAGGTCGAGCACGACGAAGTCGTTACCCGCGCCGTGCATCTTGCTGAAGCGCAGCGCGGTGGAGGCGGCCTTACTCATTCCCGTCGTCGGAGTTGAGCTGCGGGTCGACCGGATCGGGCACGACCGGCGGATCGTCGGTGGCGTTGGTGTCTTCCGGCACCGCCTCGGCATCGGCGGCCGGCTCGACGGCCTGCTCTTCGACCGGCACCGGCTTCTGCGGCATGACCAGCGGGCCCTTGTTGCCACAGGCCGAAAGGAACAGCAGCGCCAGCGCTGCCAACGGAATCAGGATGCGATTGCGATGGGGGATGCTCATGGCCCGAGTATAGCGGCGCGCGAAAGGACAGGTGTGCCGATTCAATGAACGCCCAGATGGGACCGGTGCGCCCGGACCGGTGACTGCCGCCGCGGGTAGCGCCGGCCGTTGGCCGGCCCAGGCAGTGCTAGGGCGGCAACGGCCGGGTCCACAGCCACGCCGCCACCACCGTCATGCAGCCGATCGACAGCCACTTCACCCAGGCGATCGGCACGCACCACAGCATGATGCCGGCGCACACCGCCATGGTCAGGGTGGCCATCCACTTGCCCTTGCGGCTGACCGCGCCATGGGCCTGCCAGTTGCCGATGGCCGGGCCGAACCGTGGGTGCTGCAGCAGCCAGGTGTGCAGGCGCTCGGAACCGCGTGAGGCGGCCCAGGCCGAAATCAGGATGAACACCGTGGTCGGCAGGCCGGGCACGAAGATGCCGACGATGCCGGTGCCCAGGCTGGCATAGGCAAGCAACCACCAGGCCCAGCGGAAGCGTACCGATGGCCGCGCAGGCGCGGCATCGGGGTGCTCGGGGCGTTCGGGCAGGGTCATGCCGTCAGGATAGCGAGGCCCGGCGCCGACCGCGATGGTCGGCGCCGGCACGCAGCGTTACGGCGCCGTATCCACGCCCAGCTGGTCGAGCACGAACGCATACGACTCGGCCAGCTCCAGGTAACGCTGGAAGCGGCCGGACTTGCCGCCGTGGCCGGCTTCCATGTTCGTGCGGAACACGATCGGCGCGGTGCCGGTGTTGTCGTCGCGCAGGCGCGCCACCCACTTGGCCGGCTCCCAGTACTGCACCTGCGAATCCCACAACCCGGTGCCGACGAACAGCGACGGGTAGGCCTGGCGCTGCACGTTGTCATACGGGGAGTAACCCAGCATGTAGTCGTAGTACTCGCGGTTTTCCGGGTTGCCCCACTCGTCGTATTCGTTGGTGGTGAGCGGGATGCTGGCATCCAGCATGGTGGTCACCACGTCCACGAACGGCACCTGTGCCACCATCACCCGGTAATCCTGCGGGGCCTGGTTGGCTACCGCACCCATCAGCAGGCCGCCGGCGCTGCCACCGGACGCGGCCACCCGGTCCTTGGCGGCATAGCCCTGCCGGACCAGTTCGCGGGTGACATCGACGAAGTCGTTGAAGGTGTTCTGCTTCTTCAACAGCTTGCCGTCCTCGTACCAGGCACGGCCCATTTCCTCGCCGCCGCGGATGTGCGCGATCGCATACACCACGCCGCGATCGAGCAGGCTGACCACGGTCTGGTTGAAGCCCGGGTCCATCGACATGCCATAGCTGCCGTAGGCGTACTGATACAGCGCGCCCGTGCCGTCCTTCCTGAAACCGTTGCGGTAGACCAGCGACACCGGCACCTTGGCGCCGTCACGCGCGGTCACCCACACCCGTTCGGTGGTGTAGTGCGCCGGGTCATAGCCGATCACCGGCTGCTGCTTGAGCTGGCGGCGCTCGCCGGTGGTGGTGTTGAGCTCGTAGGTGGTGGTCGGCGTGGTCAGCGAGGTGTAGGCATAGCGCAGCCACGGCGTATCCGCTTCGGGATTGGCGGCCAGGCCCATGGAGTACGCCGGCTCATCGGCCTTGACGTAGTCCTGGCGCCCATCGGCGAACAGCAGGCGCACCCGCTCCAGCGCGTTGGAGCGCTCGGCGATCGCGGTGAAGCCGTCGAACAGTTCGAAGCCCTCCACCAGCACGTTGTCATCGTGCGCCACCCAGTCGGTCCACTGGCTGCGTGCGGTGGCATCGGTGGGCGCGGTGACGATCTTGAAGTTCTTCGCACCGGCATCGTTGGTGCGGATCACCCAGCGCCCACCGAAATGGTCGGCGTCGTATTCCACATCGCGCGCACGTGGCGCCAGCACCGTGAACTGCTGCGGGTCGGCGGCGGGTGCGTAGCGGCTTTCCGAGCTGACGGTGCTGTGCAGGTCGATGGTGATGAAGCGGTCGTCACGGGTGCGGCCCACGCCCATGTAGAAGCTGTCGTCCGCTTCCTCGTACACCAGCACGTCGCTGCGGGTCGGGGTACCCAACACGTGCTTCTTCACCCGCACGGTGAGCAGGGTTTCCGGGTCGTTTTCCACGTAGAACAGCGTGCGGTTGTCGTCGGCCCAGACCACGTTGGCCGAGACATTCTCAATGCGGTCCGGCAGCACCTCACCGGTGCGCAGGTCCTTGAAACGGATCACATACTGGCGGCGGCCGACGTCGTCCTCGGCCCAGGCCAGCAGGTGGTTGTCCTGGCTTACGTCGGCATCGCCCACGTCGAAGTAGCCCTTGCCCTCGGCCATCACGTTGAGGTCGAGCAGGATTTCTTCCGGCGCGTCCATGCTGCCCTTGCGGCGCGCCTGGATCGGGTAGTCCTTGCCGGTTTCGTAGCGGCTGTAATACCAGTAGCCGCGCTCGCGCGCCGGCACGCTGGCATCGTCCTGCTTGATGCGGCCGACGATCTCCTTGTACAGGGTGTCCTGCAGCGGCTTGAGCGGGGCCATCACCTGGTCGGTGTAGGCGTTCTCCGCATTCAGATAGGCCAGCATGGCCGGCGCTTCGCGCTTGTCGTCCCGCAGCCAGTAGTAATCGTCATTGCGGGTCGCACCGAACGGAGTGGTGACCGCGTGCGGATGCTTCTCGGCGTCGGGTGGGGTCAGCGCGGGGGCGGCATGCACGGAAGCGGTCATCAGGGTGGCAACCAGAAAAGGAATGGGGGATTTCACGAGATAGGGCTCCTTGCCAGTGAATGCAATGGTGGCCAGTCTGGCGGCGCGGCGGCACCCACGGCAAGCGCGCAGGCCCTCGCCTATCATGGGGTGCATGAGCACCCGCATCCCCACGGCCGGCTACAGCCGCCGCAGCCAGGAAATCGAACCCTTCCACGTGATGTCCCTGCTGGCCCGCGCGCAGGCGTTGGAACAGGCCGGCCATGATGTGATCCACCTGGAGATCGGCGAGCCGGACTTCACCACGGCCGCGCCCATCGTGCAGGCCGGCCAGGCCGCGCTGGCCGCCGGGCATACCCGCTACACCGCCGCGCGCGGGCTGCCGGCCCTGCGTGCGGCCATCGCCGGGTTCTACGGCACCCGCTACAACCTGGACCTGGACCCGGAGCGGATCCTGGTCACCCCGGGCGGCTCGGGCGCGCTGTTGCTGGCCAGCAGCCTGCTGGTCGATCCCGACCGCCATTGGCTGCTGGCCGACCCGGGCTACCCGTGCAACCGCCATTTCCTGCGGCTGGTGGAAGGCGCGGCGCAACTGGTGCCGGTGGGGCCGCACACCGCCTACCAGTTGACCCCATCCCTGGTGGACACCCATTGGAATGCCGCCAGCGTCGGTGCGCTGGTGGCGTCACCGGCCAACCCGACCGGTACGGTGTTGTCGGCGGCGCAGCTGGCTGCGCTGTCGCAGTCGTTGAAGGCGCGTGGCGGCCACCTGGTGGTGGATGAGATCTACCACGGCCTCACCTACGGCATGGATGCGCCCAGCGTGCTGCAGGTCGACGACGAGGCGTTCGTGCTCAACAGCTTCTCCAAGTACTTCGGCATGACCGGCTGGCGGCTGGGCTGGCTGGTGGCACCGCCGCAGGCCGTGGCGGACCTGGAGAAGCTGGCCCAGAACCTGTACATCAGCGCCTCCAGCATTGCCCAGCATGCCGCGCTGGCCTGCTTCGAGCCGGACACCATCGCCCTCTTCGAGCAGCGCCGCCACGCCTTCCAGGCACGCCGCGACTACCTGCTGCCCGCCCTGCGGGCGTTGGGCTTCCGCATCGAGGTCGAACCGGAAGGCGCGTTCTATCTCTATTGCGACGTCAGCGGGTTCACCGATGACGCGCAGGCCTTCTGCGCGCACTTCCTGGAAACCGAGCACGTGGCATTCACCCCGGGCCTGGATTTCGGGCATTACCGCGCCAACCAGCACGTGCGGCTGGCGTATACGCAGGAAATTCCGCGATTGGAAGAAGCCGTGGCAAGGATCACGCGCGGCCTGCAAACCTGGAAGGGCTGAAAAAAAACGCCGCGCATCACGCGCGGCGTTCAAAAGGGGTGGAGCCAACCAGACGCCCCACCACCCGGAGGAGAAGCTTGCCCGCGCCGCGGCGGGCAAGCATCGACGGGTAGCCCCGGCCGTTGGCCGGAAACCGGTTATTTCAACCGTTCCCACAGGAAGCTGTAGGCCAGCGCCGACATGTGCGCGGCCTGCGCATTGTTCGCCGCGCCGCCGTGGCCGCCTTCGATGTTCTCGTAGTAGGTCACGTCCTTGCCCGCTTCGATCATCTTCGCCGCCATCTTGCGGGCATGGCCCGGGTGGACGCGGTCGTCACGGGTCGAGGTGGTAAACAGCACCGGAGGATACGTCTTCTTCGGATCGAACAGGTGGTACGGCGAGAAGGTTTGAATGTACGCCCAGTCGGCGGTGTCGGGGTTGCCGTATTCGGCCATCCACGAGGCGCCGGCCAGCAGGTGGCTGTAGCGCTTCATGTCCAGCAGCGGCACCTGCACCACCACCGCCCCGAACAGCTCCGGGTACTGGGTGAGCATGTTGCCGGTGAGCAGGCCACCGTTGCTGCCGCCCTGCACGCCCAGGTGCCGGGGCGAGGTGATCTTCCGGCTCACCAGGTCGCGGGCGACCGCAGCCATGTCCTCATACGCCTTGTGCCGGTTCTGCTTCAGCGCCGCCTGGTGCCAGCGCGGGCCGTACTCGCCACCGCCACGGATGTTGGCCACCACGTACACGCCGCCCTTTTCCAGCCAGGCGCGGCCCATGCCGCCGGAGTACGACGGGGTCAGCGAGATCTCGAAGCCGCCGTAACCGTACAGCAGGGTCGGGTTGGACCCGTCCAGCTTCATGTCCTTGGCATGCACCACGAAGTACGGCACGCGGGTGCCGTCCTTGCTGGTGGCGAAGTGCTGCTCGATGACCTTGCCTTCGGCATCGAAGAACGCCGGCATGGTCTTGAGCACTTCCGGCTGCTTGCCGATCTCTGCCAGCGCCAGGGTGGTCGGGGTCAGGTAGTCGGTGACGGTCATCCACACCGCATCGCTTTCGTCGGCATCCACCGCGCCTACCGCCACGGTGCCGAACGAGGGCGCGCCGGTGAAGTCGCTCTTCTTCCAACCCTCGGCCGACGGCGTCAGCACCTGCAGGCGGCTCTTGACGTCATCCAGCACGTTGAGCACCAGGTGGTTCTTCGTCCAGCTCGAGCCGGCCAGCGAGGTGGTCGCGGTGGGGGCGAACAGCACCTCGAAGTCGCGCTTGCCGGCAATGAAGTCGTCCAGCCTGGTGATCAGCAGCGAACCGGCCGCATAGGTCTTGCCACCCACCGTCCACGGATCGCGCAGCTCCAAGGTGAGCCACTGCTTGCGCAGGCCTTTTTCGGCCGAGTTCGGCGCATCGATCCTGGTCAGCGTGCCATCGTCGGCGCGCAGGTAGATCTCGTTGTTGTAGAAGGCCAGCGTGCGGCTGACCAGGTTGCGCTCATAGCCGGGCGTGTCGTCGTGCATCGCCGCGATGTACATGTCATCGGACTTGCCTTCGTAGACCACGCTGGCCGCCGACAGCGGCGTGCCGCGCTTCCATAGCTTGGCCACCCGCGGATAGCCGGAGGTGGTCATGCTGTCCTTGCCGAAATCGGTGTAGACGAACACGGTGTCGCGGTCGATCCAGCCCAGCCCGCCCTTGGATTCGGGACGGAAGAAGCCGTCCTTGATCCAACGCTTGTTGGCCAGGTCGAATTCGCGGGTCACGTCGGCATCGGCGCCACCGCGCGACAGCGCGACGAGGCAGCGGGTGTACTCCGGGCGCAGGCATTCGGCACCGTGCCACACCCAGTTCTCGCCTTCGGCCTTGTTCAGCGCGTCCAGGTCGAGCACGGTCTCCCACTTCGGGGCCGGCTTGCGGTACTCATCCAGCGTGGTGCGCCGCCACAGGCCGCGCTCGTGCTGCTTGTCCTTCCAGAAGTTGTAGTAGTACTCGCCGATCTTCTGCACGCCGGGAATCTTGGCATCCGAATCGAGCACCTCGCGGATGCTGGCTTCCATCTGCTTGAAGGCCGGGGTCTGGGCCAGGCGGCCTTCGGACTTGGCGTTCTGCTGCTTGACCCAGTCCAAGGACTTGTCGCCGGTGACATCTTCCAGCCAGGCGTAGGGATCGGCAGGGGTCTCAGCGGCCATCGCGGTTCCAGCGGCACCAGCAGAGAACAGGCCTGCCATCAGGCAGGCAGAGGCGAGTCGTGACATTGCGGCTCCAGGTGGTCATATCCCCCGGACGCTATCACACGGCCTGCCCCGCTCCCCCCTGTCGAAGGTCAGGGCGAAGGCGGGGAGCCGCGCGGCTGACCCGGCGGCGCGCCTGCGGGCCGCGCCGACGGCGGGCCTGCCAGGCCAACAGCGACGTCGGCAGGCGGAAGCGGTACAGGCTCCACCACGCCAGGCACGGCATGCCGACCAGCCACATCGGCAACCACCCCACCCATTCACTGCTGCCACGCGCGGCCGGCCACACCAGCACCACGGCCAGACCGGCCAAGGCCACCTGGCGAACGCCCCGCAGGATGCGGGGATCGGGGGCCTGCGGGGCGCGGGTGCCAGGCTGCGGGGTGCGGGAACGGCGCGAAGACGACAGGGTCATGACAGGGCTCCATGCGAAAGTGATGCGTCACCTTGCCGTGCTGCCATCTCACAGGCTGCGACCTTCGCATTCCCGCCATTGACGTTCTCTTCCGTCCCACCCACCATGCCTGCAGCCACGCTGACCGACCCATGGCCTGTGCCACCACTGGAGCTTTTCGCCGCATGTCTTCGAACCGCCCGCTTCGCGTTGTCCTGCTGCTGTCGACGCTTTCGCTGCTGTCCGCCTGTGCGTTCGGCGACAGCAAGCCGACCCCGGTGCCGACGGTCAGCACCCCGGCCAGCGCGCCGATCGACCTGCAGAAGTTCATGGGTACCTGGTACGTCATCGGCCGCGTGCCGAACCCGGTCGAGCGCGGCCACGTGGCCAGCGTCAACCAGTACACGCTGCGCGGCGACCAGAAGGTGGCCATCACGTATCGCTTCCGCGATGGCTTCTCGCAGCCGCAGCAGGAACTGACCGTGCGCGCCTCCGTGGACGAGGAAAGCGGCAACCACAACTGGCGCACCTGGTTCTACAAGGTGGTGCCGACCCATACCCGCGTACTGGAAGTGGCGCCGGATTATTCGTGGGCGATGCTGGGGTACCCGGGCCGCGAGATGGCCTGGATCTTCGCGCGCAAGCCGGACATGGACAAGGACCTGTACAAGGAACTGGCCACGCGCCTGCGCGACCAGTACGGGGTCAACACCGACAAGCTCAAGCGCGTGCCGCAACACCCCGAGCAGGTGGACCGCCTGGGCTACGAGGTTCCGAACGTAAGGTGATCAGGCCGCAACGCGCGGCATGACCCTGCGTTCGATGTCCTGCCACGTAGACAGGGTCTTGAGGTCGTATTCGGCCTGCAGTGCGAGCCACGAGGCGGCGTCACCGCCGAAATGGCGCGCCAGCCGGGCCGCCGTATCCGCGGTGACGCCCCTGGTTTCATGCACGATGGCATGCAGCCGGGTGGCCGGCACGTCCAGGGCACGCGCGAGCGCATTGATGCTCAGCTCGAGCGGCGCCATGAATTCCTCCCGCAGGATTTCGCCCGGGTGGATGGCCCTCAGTTTGTTGGCGGCACGGCTCATGGTCGGCATCCTCAGTGGTAATCAACGATTTCGACATGGCACGGACCTGCATCCGTCCAGGTGAAACACACGCGCCATTGGACATTGATGCGGATGCTGAACTGCCCTCGTCGTTCGCCCGCCAGCGCTTCAAGACGGTTGCCGGGCGGACTGCGCAGGAACTGCAGGGTCTGCGCCGCGTCCAGCATCTGCAGCTTGCGCTCGGCAACCGCCTGGATGCTGCGGAACCGCCGTGGGCATCGGCCTTCGAACAGGGCAAGCGTGTGGCGGCAGCGGAAGGACTGGATCATTCCGCGAAGCGTAATACGCTGAACGGAATATAGCACAGACGCGGATCACGCAATGCCGACGCGGTCGAACGTCGGATCAATCCGATCGCCGGTTCGTATCGCCAGGCTCAATGATTGCGCCAGGTACGCCCCTTACTTGCGCGAATACCGCCCCACCAGCCAATCGCCCAGCATCTGCAGCAGCTGGACCAGCACCAGCAGCAGCACCACGGTGACCAGGGCCACGTCGGTGTGGGAGCGTTGGTAGCCGTCGCGGAACGCCAGGTCGCCCAACCCACCTGAGCCGATCGCGCCGCCCATGGCGGTGAAGCCGATCAGCGCGATCACGGTGACGGTGGCACCGGCAATGAGGCCCGGCCGTGCTTCGGGCAGCAGTACCCGGCTGACCAGCTGCCAGGTGGTGGCGCCCATCGCCTGGCTGGCTTCGATCACGCCGCGGTCCACTTCGCGCAGCGCGGTTTCCACCAGGCGCGCGTAGAACGGTGCGGCACCGATGACCAGCGGCACGATCGCGCCGCGTACGCCGAGCGAGGTGCCCATCATCCACAGCGTGATCGGAATCAGCACGATCATGAGGATGATGAAAGGCACCGAGCGCAGCAGGTTGACCAGCAGCGCCAGCCCGCCATACAGCACCGGCTTGCGGTGCAGCTGCGGCGAGCCGGTCAGGAACAGCAGCACGCCCAGCGGCAGGCCGATGGCCAGCGTGAGCGGCAGCGAGCCGGCCAGCATCAGCAGGGTGTCGACGGTGGCCTGGCCGATATCGGCCCATTTGGCGGCGTCGAGGTGGCGGAAGAAACCGCCGGCAGTGGCCAGGATCATCGACGCAGCTCCTCCAGGTGAACGCCGGCGGCAACGAAGCCGGCCTGCGCGGCCTGTACGTCGCCGCCCACCAGCGATACCGTCAGCTGGCCATACGGGGTGTCTTTGATCCGGTCGATGCGGCCGGACAGGATGTTGTAGTCCACCCCCGTCTCGCGGGCGATGCGGCCGAGCACCGGCTCATAGGTATCGGTACCGAGGAAGGTCAGGCGCACGATGCGCCCGGCCACGGCGTCGAAATCCTTGTGCAGCTCGCCTTCGTCGACCTGCTCGGATTCGTTGACGAAGCGGCGCGTGGTCGGGTGCTGCGGGTGCAGGAACACCTCGGTGACCGGCCCGGTTTCCACCAGGTGGCCAGCATCCAACACGGCCACGCGGTCGCAGACGCGGCGGATCACATCCATCTCGTGGGTGATCAGCACGATGGTCAGGCCCAGCTCGCGGTTGATCCGGCCCAGCAGCTTCAGCACCGAGGCGGTGGTCTGCGGGTCGAGCGCGCTGGTCGCTTCGTCGCACAGCAGGATCTGCGGACGGGTGGCCAGGGCGCGGGCGATGCCGACGCGCTGCTTCTGGCCGCCGGACAGCTGTGCCGGATACTTGTTGGCGTGCGCCTCCAGGCCCACGGTGTGCAGCAGTTCGTCCACGCGCGCGTCGATGTCCGCACGCGGGGTACCGGCCAGCTCCAGCGGGAAGGCCACGTTGGCCGCCACCGTGCGCGAGGACAGCAGGTTGAAGTGCTGGAAGATCATGCCGATCTTCCGGCGCAGCGCACGCAGGCCGTCGCGGTCCAGCGCGGTGACGTCCTCGCCATTGATCAGCAGGCGGCCACCGGTGGGTTCTTCGAGCCGGTTGATCAGCCGGATCAGGGTCGATTTGCCCGCGCCGGAATGGCCGATGATGCCGAACACTTCGCCGGCCTCGATGGTCAGGTCGAGCGGCTGCAGCGCGGCGATCGCGCGGCCGCCGACGGCATAGGATTTGTGCAGGCGCTGGAACTCGATCACTTCGCGGTCAACCGGGGCATCGACGGGAGGGGGCGTGCAGCCTACCAGCGCGGGACGGCCCTGGCCCGCGCGGCAGCAGCGAATCATATTCCGTTTGATTATAAGGCGGCGTCATCGCCTGCCCGGCGGCGCTCAGGGGTGGTCCAGCGGCTGCGGCGCCCGCACCTGGCGGACCCGCTCGCGGTGCAGCAGGTACAGCCCGGAGGCCACGATGATCGCCGCGCCCAGCCAGGTGAAGCGGTCCGGCAGCACGCCCCAGAACAACAGGTCCCAGCCGATCACCCAGACCAGCCCGGTGTATTCCAGCGGGGCGATCAGCGAGGCCTCGCCCAGCTGGAAGGCCCGCGTCAGCGCCACCTGGCCACCCGCCCCGGCCAGGCCCATGCCGGCGATCAGCCAGCCATGGCGCAGCTGCAGCGGCTGCCAGTCCGGGATCGCCAGCAACCCGGCGCCCAGCGCCAGGATCACCAGGAACCAGACCACCATCGACTGCGGCGTGTCGGTGCGGGTCAGCATGCTGACGGTGATCGCCGCCACCGCATAGGCGGTGGCCGCCAGCAGCACCATCAGGCCCGGAATGGAAATGAAGCCATCCACGCCGGGACGCAGCACCACCAGCACCCCGACCAGGCCGATGCCGATGGCGAGCCAGCGGCGTGGCCCGACGTATTCACCGAGCAGCGGCACCGACAGCGCGGCGATCAGCAGCGGCGCGACGAAATAGATGGTGTAGGCGGTGGACAGCGGCAGGCTGCGCAGGGCGAACACGAAGCACCCGATCATGGCCATGCCGAGCAGCCCGCGCAGCAGGTGCAGGCCCCACCGGACCGGAATCAGCGAGCGCGGGCCGGCCGTGGCCAGCACCCAGACCAGCACGAACGGCAGCGACGCCGCGCCACGCAGGAAGGTGACCTGCAAGGTCGGGTAGCTGGAGGACAACTGCTTCATGCCCGCATCCATCAGCGAGAAGCAGGCCACGGCCATGAGCATCCAGGCGACGGCACGGGTGGGGGTGCGTTGGGATTCCATGGCCCATTATCACCGCCCTTGCCGGGACGTCCATGCGGGGGTTGTTAGAATGGCGGCTTCACCTGCAGGAGTTTGCCCCATGCCCTCTTTTGACGTCGTTTCCGAAGTCGACATCCACGAACTGACCAATGCGGTCGACCAGGCCAACCGGGAGCTGTCCACCCGCTTCGATTTCAAGGGCGTGGATGCCAAGTTCGTGCTGGAAGACAGCGTCATCAGCCAGTCCGCCCCCAGCGACTTCCAGCTGCAGCAGATGACCGACATCCTGCGCCAGCGCCTGACCGCGCGGAAGATCGACGCCGCCTGCCTGGAATTCGGTGATATCGAAACCAACCTCGCCGGCGCCCGCCAGAAGATCACGGTCAAGCAGGGCATCGAGCAGAAGGTGGCCAAGAAGATCGCCGCCGCGATCAAGGAAGCCAAGCTCAAGGTCGACAGCCAGATCAACGGCGACAAGCTGCGCGTCACCGGCAAGAAGCGCGACGACCTGCAGGACGTGATGGCGCTGCTCAGGAAAGGCACGTTCGAGGTTCCGCTGCAGTTCGACAACTTCCGCGACTGATTGCCCATGAACGACACGCCCCTCATCGCCGACACCGCGCCGGACGGCAGCGATCCCATCGCGGAAACCCGGCGTTGGCTGGAGCAGATCGTCATCGGCCTGAACCTGTGCCCGTTCGCCAAGGCTGTGTACGTGAAGGACCAGGTGCGCTTCGTGCTCAGCGACGCCACCACCGTCGAAGCGCTGGTGGAAGAACTCGCCGAAGAGCTGGTGCTGCTGCGCGACACCCCGGCCGAGCAGATCGACACCACGCTGATCGTGCACCCGGACGTGCTGACCGATTTCCTGGATTACAACGACTTCCTCGACAACGCCGATGCCGCGATCGAAGCCTTGGACCTGCAGGGCATCCTGCAGGTGGCCAGCTTCCACCCGCAGTACCAGTTCGCCGGGGTCGCGCCGGATGACGTGAGCAACTACACCAACCGCGCGCCCTACCCGACCCTGCACCTGCTGCGCGAAGACAGCGTGGAACGCGCCGTGGCCGTCTTCCCGGACCCGGACGTGATCGTCGAGCGCAACATCGAAACGCTGGACAAGCTGGGCATCGAAGGCTGGACCCGCCTGCTCGGCCGCAAGGACACACCCCGGTGCCACTGACCCCGGCCATCACCGACTGGCCCGCGCAACCGCTGCGCGACCGCGTGGTGATCGTCACCGGTGGCGCACAGGGCGTGGGCCGTGGCATCGCGCAGGCGGTGCTGGGCGCCGGCGGCAGCGTGATGATCGCCGACCTGGACGCCGACGCCGGCCGCGCCTGCCTGAAGGAATGGGCGCTGCCCGAGCGCGCCGCGTTCCAGCGTGCGGACGTGGCCAGCGAGCGCAGCGTGCAGGCGCTGGTCAAGGCCACGCTGAAGCGTTTCGGGCGGATTGATGGATTGGTCAACAACGCCGGCATCGCCAGCGCGCATGGCACCCCGCTGGCGGAGATGACGCTGGCCGAATGGCAGCGCCGCCTGTCCAGCCTGCACGGGGCGTTCCTGTGCAGCAAGCACGCGCTGCCGGCGCTGCGCGCGCAGGCCGGCGGTTCGATCATCAACATCGCCTCCACCCGCGCCTGGCAGTCCGAGCCGGACAGCGAAGCCTATGCGGCGGCGAAGGGGGGGCTGGTGGCGTTTACCCACGCGCTGGCGATCAGCAGCGGGCCCGATGTGCGGGTCAACAGCATCAGCCCCGGGTGGATCACCACCGATGCCTGGCAGACCCCGGCACGGCGGCGCACGCCGAAGCTGTCGCGCCGCGACCATGCCCAGCATGCGGTGGGGCGCGTCGGCCAGCCGGAAGACATCGGTGCGCTAGCGGTGTTCCTGCTCTCGGACCTGTCCGGCTTCATCACCGGGCAGGACCACATCGTCGACGGCGGCATGAGCCGCACGATGATCTACGCCGAGTGATTCACCGCCGTGCCGACCAACGGTCGGCACCTACCCGGATCAATGGTGCGTGCGCACCAACGGTCGTACCGGTAGGTACCGACCGTTGGTCGGTACCCATCGCATCAACCGGCCATGCCGTTGTGACGCAGCAACGCGTCCACGTTCGGCGCACGCCCGCGGAACGCGGCGAAATTCTCCGCTGCACTCCGGCTGCCGCCCCGTGACAACACTTCATCGCGGAAGCGCCTGCCCGTTTCGGCCACCTGCTCCGGCGCTTCCTCGAATGCGGCGTACGCATCGGCGCTGAGCACCTCGGCCCACTTGTAGCTGTAGTAGCCCGCCGCATACCCGCCCGCGAAAATGTGGCTGAACTGGTGCGGGAAGCGGTTCCATTCGGGCGGGCGGTTGACCGCCACTTCGTCGCGCACGCGTTCCAGCAGCTGCAGCACGCTGTCCTGCACCGGATCGAAGCTGCTGTGCAGCTGCATGTCGAACAGCGCGAACTCCAGCTGGCGCACGGTGAACATGCCGCTCTGGAAATTACGTGCGGCCAGCATGCGGTCAAACAGCGCGCGCGGCAGCGGCTCGCCGCTGTCCACATGCGCGGTCATCGCCTGCACCCGGTCCCACTCCCAGCAGAAGTTCTCCATGAACTGGCTGGGCAGTTCCACCGCATCCCACTCCACGCCGTTGATGCCGGCCACGCCGAGCTCGCCGATGCGGGTCAGCAGCTGGTGCAGGCCGTGGCCCATTTCATGGAACAGCGTGGTCACTTCGTCGTGGCTGAAGGTCGAGGCCTTGCCCTCGCCACCCTTGCCGAAGTTGCATACCAGGTACACCAGCGGCGTCTGCACGCCCTGCGCGGTATCACGGCGGTTGCGGCAGTCGTCCATCCACGCGCCGCCGCGCTTGCCTTCGCGCGCGTACAGGTCCAGGTAGAACTGGCCGACCAGCGCGCCCTGCGCATCGACCAGGCGGAAGAAGCGCACGTCCGGATGCCACACCGGCGCCTGGTCGGGCTGCACCTGCAGGCCATAGAGGCCGTGGATGACGCTGAACAAACCCTCCAGCACCTTCGGCTCGGTGAAGTACTGCTTCACTTCCTGCTCGGAATAGCTGTAACGCGCCTGCTTCAGTTTCTCGGAGGCAAAGGCGAGGTCCCACGCTTCCAGCGCAGGCAGGCCCAGCTCGTCGCGTGCGAATGCGTCCAGCTCGGCGCGGTCGCGCTGCGCGTAGGGTTTCGCACGCGCTGCCAGGTCGCGCAGGAAACCCAGCACCTGCGGCGCGTCGTCGGCCATCTTGGTGGCGATGGAGTACTCGGCGTAGTTGGCAAAGCCCAGCAGGGTCGCCAGCTCGGCGCGCAGCGCCAGCACGCGATCGATGTGCGCGCTGTTGTCCAGCTTGGGATCGCCGAACTCGGAGGCGCGCAGCGCGTTGGCGCGGTACAGCGTCTCGCGCAGCGGACGGTGTTCTGCATAGGTCTGCACCGGCAGGTAGCACGGCATCTGCAGGGTCAGCTTCCAGCCTGGAAGACCCTCCTTCTCCGCGGCGGCGCGCGCAGCGGCGACCACATCGTCGGGCAGGCCGGCCAGTTCGCTGCGGTCTTCCACGTGCAGCGACCATGCATCGGTCGCATCGAGCACGTTCTGCGAGAACGTTGCCGACAGCGCCGAGAGCTCCTCGCGGATCGCGCTGTAACGCGCCTTGCCGGCCTCGTCCAGTTCGGCGCCACCCAGGCGGAAATCGCGCAGTGCGTTGTCCAGCACCTTGCGCCGGGCCGGGTCGTACTGCGTCGCTTCCGGCGTGGCGGCCAGCGCGCGGTACTGCTCGAACAGCGCCAGGTTCTGGCCGAGCGCGCTGCCAAAGCGGGTCACCTTCGGCAGGTTGCTGTTGTAGGCCTCGCGCAGCGCCGGGGTGTTCACCACCGCCTGCAGGTGGCCGACCTGGCCCCAGGCGCGCCACAGGCGTTCGGTGGCATCGTCCAGCGGCTCGACGAAGCTGGCCCAGCTGACCGGCTGCACGGTTTCGGCGGCTTTCACCGCCGCTTCGGCCTGCGCCAGCAAGGTGTCGATGGCCGGCCCGATGTGTTCGGGCTGGATCGCATCGAAACGGGGCAGGCCGGAAAAATCGAGCAGGGGATTGGCAGGGGTCACAGGGGTCTCCAGACAGCGGGGCCGGCACGCCGGCGTTTCCCACGATATGGCACCGGACCCGGCGCCGCACAAGCCCCGCCGGCCACGGGTTCGTGGCCGTTCACCCGCCTGCGGTGCTCAGTACAGGGCTTCCAGCGCGGCGTTGGGCAGCTCCGGCAGGCCCTGCCCGGCCACGGCCGCGGCGATCACCGCATCGACCTGCTCCACGTCGATGCCCTGCCGCGGGTACCAGTCCGGGTTGTAGTAGCTGTGCGCATAGCGTTCGCCGCTGTCGCACAGGATCGTCACGATCGAGCCGCTGCGCCCGGCCGCGCGCATGCGTTCGGCTGCGTGCAGCACGCCGATGAAGTTTGTGCCGGTAGAGCCGCCGACCCGGCGCCCCAGTTGCCGGCTGACGTGGCGCATCGCCGCCAGGCTCAGCGCGTCGGGCACCTTGACCATCGCGTCCACGCTGGTCGGGATGAAGCTCGATTCCACTCGTGGGCGGCCGATGCCTTCCACGCGCGAGCCGCCACTGCAGGTCAGTTCGCGCCACGGCTCGCCCGCCAGCGCGGCGCGGTAGCCGTCGAAGAACACCGACACTTCCGGGTCCGCGCACAGGATGCGGGTGTCATGCCGGCGGTAGCTGACATAACGGCCCAGCGTGGCAGCGGTACCGCCGGTGCCGGGGCTGCACACGATCCATTCCGGCACCGGATGCGGCTCTTCGGCCATCTGCTTGAAGATGGATTCGGCGATGTTGTTGTTGGCACGCCAGTCGGTGGCGCGCTCGGCGTAGGTGAACTGGTCCATGAAGTGGCCGCCGGTTTCGCGGGCGAGCTTTTCCGAATCGCAGTTCAGGTCGCAGGCGCGCTCCACGAGGTGGCAGCGCCCGCCGTGGAATTCGATGGCGGCGATTTTTTCCGGCGAGGTGGTGGCCGGCATCACCGCAATGAACGGCAGGCCCAGCAGGCGCGCGAAATAGGCTTCAGACACGGCCGTGGAGCCGCTGGACGCCTCGATCACCGGGCGCCCCTCGCGCAGCCAGCCGTTGGCCAGTGCGTACAGGAACAGCGAGCGCGCCAGGCGGTGCTTCAGGCTGCCGGTGGGATGGCTGGATTCATCCTTGAAGTACAGCTCGATGCCCGGGTGGCCCGGCAGGTCCATCGGAATGAGGTGGGTATCGGCCGAACGGTTGAAATCGGCTTCGATCTTGCGGATGGCGGCGGCCACCCATTCACGCTGCGACATGTCGACGACGGGCCAGGAAGATGCAGCATTCTACGTCCCCTTGCCGCCGCCCCGCTAAAATGAACGGCCAGCCGCATTGCGCGGCACCCCCACAGGATCTTCCATGAGCCTTGCCTCCCTGCAGTCCCAGCCGGGCGTTGCCGCCCAGCCGCCGGCCGAAACCACCGGCTTCGTGTTCAACCACACCATGCTGCGCGTCAAGGACGCCGCCGCCTCGCTGGACTTCTACACCCGCGTGCTCGGCTTCCGCCTGCTCGACCAGCGCGATTTCCCCGAGGCGCAGTTCAGCCTGTACTTCCTGGCCCTGCTGCCGGCGGGCACGTCCATCCCCGAGGGCGACGACGCCCGCCGGGTGTGGATGGCCGGCCTTCCGGGCGTGCTGGAACTGACCCACAACCATGGCACCGAAAGCCAGGAAGGCCGCGTGTACCACGACGGCAACCAGAACCCGCGCGGCTTCGGCCACATCTGCGTCTCCGTGCCGGACATCCAGGCCGCCTGCCAGCGCTTCGATGAGCTGCAGGTGCCCTACCAGAAGCGCCTGGAAGACGGCCGCATGAAGCACCTGGCCTTCATCAAGGACCCGGACGGCTATTGGGTGGAGATCATCTCCAACACCCCGATTGGCTGACCGCCCCGGCTTCAACAATGTGCACGCCCTGCCAAGGCGGGCGTGCACCGCCGGTGGTATACCTGCGTTCCTTTCCACCCGAAGGAACCCGCATGGAAACCATGGAACTGCACCGCGGCCGGCTGATCGACCACCTGCAACTGATCGTGCGTGACCTGCCGGCCAGCCGCCGCTTCTACCAGGCCGTGTTCGACACCATCGGCATTCCCATCGCCGGTGAGGGCGATACGTATTTCTGGGCCGATGAGCTGTTCATTTCCACTGCCGACAGCGAGGCGGCCGCCGGTGAACTGACCGGCCGCCACCACCTGGCCTTCCAGGCCCGCGACCGCGCCACCGTCGATGCCTTCCACAAGGCGGCGTTGGCCGCAGGCGGCAAGGACAACGGCGCCCCCGGCGAACGGCCCTACCACCCGGGCTATTACGCCGCCTTCGCGATCGATCCGGACGGCAACAACATCGAGGTCGTGTACCACGGCCCGGCGACCTACAGCGCCGACTCGGTGAAAGTCACGTTCTGAGTACCGTCGTTACCCGGCCGCGCCTGAACCCTTCAGCCACCACCCACGCCAGTCTCACAACGTGAGACTGGCCGCCCCTACCGTCTCTCCATGGAGACGATACGCAAACTGGCGATTCTGGCCGATGCCGCCAAGTACGACGCGTCCTGCGCCTCCAGTGGCGCGGGGCGGCGGGATTCGCGCGCGTCCGGCGGCATCGGCAGCACCGAAGGCGCCGGCATCTGCCACAGCTACACCCCTGACGGTCGCTGCGTCTCGTTGCTGAAGATTCTGCTCACCAACTTCTGCATCTACGACTGCGCGTACTGTGTGAACCGGGTCTCCAGCAACGTACCGCGCGCACGCTTCAACGTGGCCGAAGTCGTCGCGCTGACCATGGATTTCTACAAGCGCAACTACATCGAAGGGTTGTTCCTTTCCAGCGGCATCATCCGCAATGCCGACTACACCATGGAGCAGATGGTGGAAGTGGCGCGCCAGCTGCGCGAGGAACACCGGTTCTCCGGCTACATCCATCTCAAGACCATTCCGGAAGCCTCGCCCGAACTGCTGGCGGCGGCCGGCCGCTACGCCGACCGGCTGTCGATCAACATCGAGCTGCCCACCGAGGAGGGCTTGAGCAGCTTTGCGCCAGAGAAATCGCTGCCTTCCATTCGCGGCGCGATGGGTGAACTGCGCTGGCGCATCGAAGAAGCCAAGGAGGCCAAGGCCGCCAGCGAGGCCAAGCCCACCACGGTGGCGGCACCGACGCCGACCGCCCCGGCCAAGCGCGCCGGCCGCGCCCGTGCGCCGCGCTTTGCGCCTGCTGGCCAGAGCACGCAGATGATCGTCGGTGCCGACGGCGCCAGCGACCAGCAGATCCTCGGTGCTGCCGACAACCTGTACGGCAACTACCGCATGCGCCGGGTGTACTACTCCGCCTTCAGCCCGATCCCCGACGCCAGCCGCCTGCTTCCGGTGCAGGCACCGCCACTGGCGCGCGAACACCGCCTGTACCAGGCCGACTGGCTGCTGCGCTTCTATGGCTATGGCGTGGAGGAAATCACCGATACCACCCAGAACGGCATGCTCGACCTGGACATCGACCCGAAGCTGGCCTGGGCGATCCGCCACCCTGAACGCTTCCCGGTCGATCTCAACGTGGCGTCGAAGGAGATGCTGCTGCGCGTGCCGGGGTTGGGCGTGCGCAACGTCAAACGCGTGCTGATGGCACGCCGCCATGGCCGCCTCCGCGTGGCCGACGTGGCCCGCCTGCGCGCGCCGATGAGCAAACTGCTGCCGTTCGTGCAGCTGGCCGACCATCACCCGCGTCGCGCACTGGATGACCCCACCGCGCTGCGCGCGCGGCTGGCACCGCCACCGCGCCAGGCCTCGCTGTTTCCCGACGCTGCCGCATGAACCGCTGGAGTGTGCGGGTCGACCCGTCGTGGTCGGTGCAATCCTGGCGTGAGGCCGCGCGGCGGGCGCTGCAGCACCGCGTCGCACCGGAGCAGCTGGACTGGCTGCAGGAGGGTGAAGGTTCGCTGCTGGACGCGCCGGCGCTGGCCACCCTCTCAGTGCCTGACGCTGAAGCCACCGCCATTGCGGTGCCGAAGGCGTTCCTCGAACTGGCCGCCAGCTGCCTGTGCCACCGCGATCCGCAGCGCCACTCGCTGCTGTACCGCATGCTGTGGCGGATCACCCACGGCGAGCGTGGCCTGCTCACCAACCCGGCCGATCCGGACGTGCTGCGTGCGATGGCCCTCGCCCAGGCGGTGCGCCGCGACAGCCACAAGATGAAAGCCTTCGTGCGTTTCCGCGAAGTACCGGGCGAAGAGGATGCCTTCATCGCCTGGTTCGAGCCCGATCACTTCATCGTGGATCGGGTCGCGCCGTTCTTCGCGCGCCGCTTTGCGGGCATGCGCTGGGCCATCCTCACGCCGTATCGCAGTGCCCGCTGGGACGGCCAGGTGCTGGCATTCGGCCCCGGCAGCAAGCAGGCGGATGCGCCGGTGGAGGATGCGCGCGAAGAGCTGTGGCGCACCTACTACGCCAACATCTTCAACCCTGCCCGGCTCAACACGCGGATGATGCAGCAGGAAATGCCGGCCAGGTACTGGAAGCACCTGCCGGAGGCGAGCCTGCTGCCCACGCTTGTACGCGATGCCGGTGACCGCGTGCAGGAAATGCATGACCGTGAAGCGCAGGCGCCACAGCGGCGGATTCCCGAGCAGCACATTCCCGTGCGCGGCCCGGCAACCGCGAACGGCGATTCCCTCGACGAGCTGCGCACCGCGGCCGCCGCTTGCCGCCGTTGCCCGCTCTGGGAGCCGGCCACCCAGACCGTGTTCGGCGAAGGCCCGCGCGATGCGCAGGTGATGCTGGTCGGCGAGCAACCCGGGGACTCCGAGGACCTGAGCGGCCACCCCTTCGTCGGGCCGGCGGGGCAGCTGTTGAATCGTGCGCTGCAGGAACTGGGCATCGATCGCAACACGCTGTACCTGACCAACGCGGTGAAGCACTTCCGCTACGAGCGGCGCGGAAAGAAGCGCATCCATTCCAAACCTCAGGTCACCCATATCAACGCGTGCCGGCCATGGTTGCTGGCGGAGATTGAACAGGTAAACCCGAAAGTAATTGTCTGTCTGGGCGCCAGTGCAGCGCGTGCCGTGTTTGGTCCCGGCTTCCTACTAGGCCGCGACCGTGGCCAATGGCATACCCTGGAAGACGGCACGCGCGGGTTCGCCACGGTCCACCCGTCGTGGGTACTGCGGCAAAGCGCGGGCCCGGCGCAGGCGGATGCGTATCGACTGATGCTGGACGACTTGGCGAAGCTTGCGGATCACATTCCCACCCACCATCCTTCCGGCAAACAGGGGTAGTTCGAAACCCACCCGATTGCCATTCGCGACAAGGGGCAGGGGCTGATCCGCAGCGTGCCTGAGTGATTGAAGTCGTTTTTTTTGTGCATTTTTCAGCCTCCTTGCCATGTTTGGCACGCTGGCCGATTACAGGTTGAAGAGGCACCTGGGTGGGGCAGGCCGCGCGACGGTATGCTGCATCCATGGCTACTTCAAAATCCAGCCCGCAGCCCTGTGCTGCCGAAAGGAGTGAAAGCAGACGCGTCCGGATGACCGCCGCGGACCTGCACACCTTGAGCGACGAGGAAAGGATTCGCCGGATATATGACATGACGCCGGAGCAGGCGGAGGCGATCATACGCAAGTCCGGCATCTTGACCGCTTCTGGCAAGCTGAAGCGCGGCTACCGATGAACGATGGACATCTTCGGCTCGGTTATCACGGCTGCGACGTCACGGTCAGAGACGGACTGGTTTCCGGACGACTGTCGCCTTCGCCCAGTGGCAATCAGTACGACTGGCTCGGCCCAGGCTTCTACCTGTTCGAAGGCGATGAAGAGAGGGCGATGGCCTTTGCCGAAGCAGCGGCCAGCCAACCGCAGCGCAGATTGACGGCGAGACCCATTGCGACACCAGCCGTCGTTGGGTGTGTCTTCAGCGTTCACCGATGCCTTGACATGACCACAAAGGCCGGCCGTCTGGAGTTCGAGAACGCCTACCTGAACTTCCAGGCGGGCTACCTTCGTATTGGGCAGTCACTCCCTCTGAATGTCCCGGTGGACGCACGTGACGAAGAGATCCTACTTCGTGGACTGGATAGAGCGGTGATCCAATTCATACATTCAAGCCGCCAGGACGTTGCCGGGCTCGAGCAGTTCCAAGCCGTGCGGGGCGCCTTCCGACAAGGTCCCGAAATCGCGCCGAACTCCGGATTTCACAGGGATAGCCATGTGCAGATTGCCTTGAGAGACACCGGCTGCATCAAGGGCTGGTTTCTCCCTCCGGGTACGAAGCAGCTCTCTCAACCAGAGCTCACCAAGGCGCAAACCGCGCTGCGTCTAGTACGAGAAAGCACTGCCAAGTTCCTCCAACGCGTGGAAACTGCCACGCGCTGAGCCAGTAGAGCGAGGCTCTGAACCGCTGCGCAGAGCCCCGCTCACGGTATTCCTTTAATGCGCGGCCATGTAGATGTCCTGAAGCACCGCCTTCTCCAGCTCCAGCTCGCTGAGCAGGTTCTTGACGATGTCACCCAGGCTGAGGATGCCCACCAGCTTGCTGCCTTCGGTCACCATCAGGTGGCGGTGGCGCGAGTAGGTCATCAGCGCCATGGCCTGCTTCAGGGTCGCCTCGGGGGCGATGCCTTCCAGGCCGGCCGAAGGAAGCGTGGAGATGACCCGGCGACCCGCCTGCGGGCCGTCGTCGGCCAGACTGCGCACGATGTCTTTCTCGGAGATGATCCGGACCGGCACATCATCCTTCATCACCACCAGCGCGGCGATCTTGTGCGCGCTCATCTTGTGGGCAGCGGCGCCGATCGTGTCTTCGACGTCGATGGTGACAACGGAGTCTTTCTTGGATTGCAGAAGTTCGCGAACGTTCATTCTTTTTCCTGTTGCAGACTGGGTGAAGCCACACGCCTTGCGTGGTGGGACCGATTGACGCAGCCAGCGGCTGACACCCCGAGAATGGCATTTCGACTAGAACCGACGCTGAATGTCGCAGGCGGACTCGACTAAAGTTTTCCCGACGCCAGAAACGGCAAAGGGCGGCCCGGGTGGACCGCCCTTTGGCTGGGATGGTGCAGCGACCACCGGTCGCTACCTAGCCATTCATTTCTTGACCGAGCACGTGCCGTGCGCAGCCAGCTTGAGGCTGGCAATCTGGCGGCGCCCTTCTGCTTCCGGCACCGCCTCGAGCTTCGCACCGCCCACAAAGACGCCCATCTTGATGGACTGCCGGATGAAGTAGTTCTGGCCCGAAGCGGTGACCAGCTTCAGATCGTTCGGCGAGAACTCCGACTCGGTGGAGAAGGTGTGCTCGCGGTCGCCCGCAACCAGGGTGTAGAAGAACACCTTGTTCGCGGTCTCACCCAGGCACTCCCCGTCGATCAGGACATCCTTCTTGAGCGCCTGGCCTACACCGCTGTTGCGGAACACGTAGACACCCGCCTTGCCCGCTTCCGGAGCGGGGAACGTCTTGGCGACATCCAGCGTCCCCTTGTCAGCCATCGGAACCGACGCGCAGCCGGACATCAAGGTGATGGCCGCAGCCACCCCCAGCATCAACATCTTGTTCAAACAAAGCCCCCTGTGGCGTGCATCCTGCACGCGATTGTTGGACATCGGATGGCGAGTCGGTGCGGTGGGGGTCGCGGCCTGTGGCGCCGTCGCGGAGTCTATCCGGGTCTCTACAAAGCTGTATAGGGGCCGGGTACCACCATGAAAAAGGGCGGCCCCTCAGGGTCGCCCTTCCCTACCCGCAACCGGCCTTGGTCGCTTGCTATTCCACCGTCACGCTCTTGGCCAGGTTGCGCGGCTTGTCCACGTCGGTGCCGCGCGCCAAGGCGGTGTGGTACGCCAGCAGCTGCACCGGGATGGTGTGCACCACCGGGCTGAGCACGCCGGCGTGGCGCGGAGTGCGGATGACATGCACGCCTTCGGATTCGACGAAGTTGCTGTCCTGGTCGGCAAACACGAACAGCTCGCCGCCGCGCGCGCGCACTTCCTGCATGTTGGATTTGACCTTCTCCAGCAGGCTGTCGTTGGGCGCGATCACCACCACCGGCATGTCTTCATCGACCAGGGCCAGCGGGCCGTGCTTGAGCTCGCCAGCCGGGTAGGCTTCGGCGTGGATGTAGGTGATTTCCTTGAGCTTGAGCGCGCCTTCCAGTGCGATCGGGTAATGCAGCCCGCGGCCCAGGAACAGGGCGCTGTTCTTGCGCGCAAAGCGCTCTGCCCAGATGGCGATCTGCGGTTCCATGTTCAGCGCATGCTGCACGCTGCCCGGCAGGAAGCGCAGCTGCTCCAGGTACTCCGCTTCCTGCGCGGCATCGATGCGGCCGTGCAGCTTGCCCAGCACCACGGTCAGCTGGAACAGCGCGGCCAGCTGGGTGGTGAACGCCTTGGTCGAGGCGACGCCGATCTCGGCGCCGGCACGGGTGTAGCAGACCAGTTCGCTGGCGCGCGGGATCGCGCTTTCCGGCACGTTGCAGATCGACAGCGTGTGCAGGTGGCCCAGCGATTTGGCGTACTTCAGCGCTTCCATCGTGTCCAGGGTTTCACCGGACTGGGAGATGGTGACGATCAGGTGCTTGGGGTTGGCATACGCGGCGCGGTAGCGGTACTCGCTGGCGATCTCCACGCTGCACGGCAGGCCGGCGATGGATTCGATCCAGTAGCGCGCGGTCAGGCCGGCGTAGTAGCTGGTACCGCAGGCCAGGATCTGCACGCCTTCGATGCCGGCCAGCACGCTTTCGGCGTTCTTGCCGAACAGCTCGGCCGGGAAGCCACCGGCGTCGATCGCCGCTTCGATGGTGTCGCCCAGCGCGCGCGGCTGTTCATGGATTTCCTTCTGCATGAAGTGGCGGTACGGGCCCAGCTCCAGCGAGGCCAGCGACACGTCCGACTGGTGCACGCCACGGTCCACCGGCTGGTTGTGTTCGTCATACACCTGCACGCCATCGCGGCGGATGTCGGCGGTGTCGCCCTCCTCCAGGAAAATCACGTTGCGGGTGGCTGAGATCACCGCCGACACGTCGGAGGCCACGAAGTTCTCGCCCTGGCCCAGGCCCACCAGCAGCGGGCAGCCCATGCGCGCACAGACGAAGTGGTCCGGCTCGGCGCGGCTCATCACCGCCAGCGCATAGGCACCGGTCAGTTCCTTGACCGTGCGCTGCAGCGCCGACAGCAGGCTGTCGCCGTTCTTCAGGTTGTGGTGCATCAGGTGGGCGATGACTTCGGTGTCGGTCTGCGACTCGAACACGTAGCCCAACCCGCGCAGGCGCTCACGCTGCTCTTCGTGGTTTTCGATGATGCCGTTGTGCACCAGCGCAACGCCGTGGCTGATGTGCGGGTGGGCGTTGGCTTCGGTAACGCCGCCGTGGGTGGCCCAGCGGGTGTGGCCGATGCCGAGCGTGGCGTCGAAGCCTTCGGCGATGGCGGCCTTTTCCATCTCGGCCACGCGGCCGGTACGGCGCACGCGGCGCACGTCGGCCTGGGCCTGGGTCTGGTCCAGTACCGCGATGCCGGACGAGTCGTAGCCCCGGTATTCCAGCCGCTTCAGTCCTTCGATGAGTACCGGTACCACATCGCGATCCGCGATCGCCCCCACAATCCCGCACATAGATTCAGATCCCTGCTGTCGAACGCCCATTCTAGCGTGGGCGGCTGGACCGCTTGGACGCTGTCCGCTTAACAAAAGTGTCCGCTGCGGTGTCCGCGGACACCCGGACAATCGCGCCCGCTTCGCAAGCTGTTGTTTTCAAAGGGGCCAATGTTGGCACGCGGTGTGCTTGGTATACCGCAACCCAACCGCGAACGAGCCCGATGATCCGCGACACTTCCGCACAGGACCAGACCCTCTCCACCCCGGGCACGGCCGCGCCGTGGAAGCGCTGGCTGTGGCCGGGCATCGCCGCGCTGGTGGTGCTGCTGGCGATCGTCTTCGCCGCCCGCGCCTGGCTCGGGTCCAGCCGCTCCTTTGACAGCGCGCGGGTGCGCATTGCCGAGGTCAAGCAGGGCGACCTGGTCCGCGACCTGGCCGCCGATGGCCGGGTGATCGCCGCTAACAGCCCGATCCTGTACGCGATCTCCGCCGGTACGGTGGACCTGAAGGTGGTGGCCGGCGATGTGGTGAAGAAGGGCCAGGAGCTGGCGGTGATCGACAGCCCCGAGCTGCGCAGCAAGCTGGCCCAGGAGCGCACCACCCTGGCCGGGCTGGAAGCCGAAGCCAGCCGCGCCGTGCTCGATGCCACCCTGGCCCGGGCCAAGGCCAGCAAGGAAACCGACCAGGCCAGCATTGAGCGCCAGGCCGCCGAACGCGACCTGCAGCGCTACCAGCGCGGCTATGACGGCGGCGCGGTGCCGCAGATCGACCTGGCCAAGGCCAACGACAGCCTGAAAAAGGCCGACATCTCGCTGGCCAACGCCCAGACCGACGCCCGCCTGCAGGGCCAGGGCGCGGACCTCGATGCCCGCAACAAGCGCCTGCTGGCCGACCGCCAGCGCGCGGTGGTGGAAGAAGTGCAGCGCCAGGTGGACGCGCTGACCCTGCGCGCACCGTTCGATGGCCAGGTGGGCCAGGTCCAGGCCACCCAGCACACCCAGGTGGCGGCCAACGCGCCGATCCTGGGCGTGGTCGATCTGTCGCGCTTCGAGATCGAGATCAAGGTGCCGGAAAGCTTCGCCCGCGACCTGTCCATCGGCATTCCGGCCCAGCTCACCAGCGGCAACGGCCAGCCGTTCCCGGGCGAGATCAGCGCGGTGTCGCCCGAAGTGGTGGCCGGCGAAGTGAACGCCCGCATCCGCTTCACCGACAAACAACCGCAGGGCCTGCGCCAGAGCCAGCGCATGCAGTCGCGGATCGTGCTCGATACCCGCCGCAATGTCATCAAGGTCGAGCGTGGCCCGTTCGTGGAACAGGGCAACGGCCAGGCCTACGTCATGGATGGCGATACCGCGATCCGCCGCCCGGTGCGGCTGGGCGTCAGCAGCCTGGGCGAAGTGGAAATCCTGTCCGGCCTGCGCCCGGGCGACCGCGTGGTCGTCTCCGGCGCTGAACTGTTCGGCGATGCCGAATCCGTGTCCATCAACTGATCACCCTCATCACTTCAACCAAGGAAACAGCCATGCTCGAGATGCGCTCGGTCGCCAAAGTATTCCGCACCGAACAGGTGGAAACCCATGCCCTGCGTTCGCTGGACCTGCACGTGCGCGAGGGTGAGTTCGTTGCGGTAACCGGCCCGTCCGGTTCGGGCAAGACCACCTTCCTCAATATCGCCGGCCTGCTGGAAACCTTCACCAGCGGCACCTACATGCTCGATGGGCAGGACGTGAGCAAGCTGGGCGACGATGCCCGCAGCCGCCTGCGCAACCAGAAGATCGGCTTCATCTTCCAGGGTTTCAACCTGATCTCCGACCTCAACCTGTTCGACAACGTCGACGTGCCGCTGCGTTACCGCGGCATGCCGGCCAGCGAACGCAAGCAGCGCATCGAACGCGCGCTGGGCCAGGTCGGGCTGGGCTCGCGCATGAAGCACTACCCCTCCGAACTGTCGGGCGGCCAGCAGCAGCGCGCCGCCATCGCCCGCGCCCTGGCCGGCAGCCCGCGCCTGCTGCTGGCCGACGAACCGACCGGCAACCTGGACAGCCAGATGGCCCGTGGCGTGATGGAACTGCTGGAAGAGATCAACGCCGCCGGCACCACCATCGTCATGGTCACCCATGACCCGGAACTGGCCGCGCGTGCCCAGCGCAACGTGCACATCGTCGATGGCCAGGCCACCGACCTGGTGCGCGAACCGGTGCTGGCCACCCCGCGCGTTGCCGTCGCCACGCTCAACGACTGAGGCCCGCCACCATGCTCGCCTACTACTTCCGACTGGCCCTGCGCAGCTTCCGGCGCAACAAGGTGCTGACCGCGCTGATGGTGATCGCCATCGCGCTGGGCATCGGTGCTTCCATGACCACCCTGACCGTGTTCCATGTGCTGTCAGGCGATCCGATCCCGCAGAAGAGCGACCGCCTGTTCAACGTGCAGGTCGACCCGCGACCGATGATCGGCTACCAGCCCAGCGAAGAGCCCGAAGAACAGGTCACCCGCTTCGATGGCGAAACGTTGCTGCGTGAAAAGAAGGCCAAACACCAGGTGCTGATGACCGGTGGTGGCGTCACGGTGGAACCGGACAACAGCACGCTGCGCCCGTTCGACACCGATGCGCGCTATGCGTCCAGCGATTTCTTCACCATGTTCGATGCACCGTTCAAGTACGGCCAGGGCTGGAAGCCCGACCAGGACGAAGGCCGTGGCCGGGTGGCGGTGATCTCCAAGGCCTTGAACGAGAAGTTGTTCAACGGCCAGAACAGCGTGGGCAAGCCATTGCGCATGGATGGGCACACCTTCAACATCGTCGGCGTGCTGGACGAATGGAATCCCAACCCGCACTTCTACGACCTGGAAACCGGCCGCTACGGCGACAGCGAAGACATCTTCGTGCCGGTGTTCACCGCGCTGGACCTTAAGTTCGGCCGCAACGGCAACATGAACTGCTGGGACAACGCCAACGGCGAGGAAACCGCGCTCAATGCACCGTGCGTGTGGATGCAGTACTGGGTTGAGCTGGCCTCGCCGGCCGACGCCGGCGACTACCGGGCGTACCTGGAAAACTATTCGGCACAGCAGAAGGCCGCCGGTCGCTTCCAGCGTCCGTCCAACGTGCGCCTGCGCAATGTAATGGAGTGGTTGGACTTCAAGCAGGTGGTGCCCAGCGACGTACGCCTGCAGCTGTGGCTGGCACTGGGCTTCCTGGCGGTGTGCCTGATCAACACGGTGGGCCTGCTGCTGGCCAAGTTCCTGCGCCGCAGCGGCGAGATCGGCGTACGCCGCGCACTGGGTGCCAGCCGTGGGCAGATCTTCCTGCAGTCGCTGGTCGAAGCCGGCACCGTCGGCCTGGCCGGTGGCGTGCTGGGCCTGGGACTGGCCCTGCTGGGCCTGTATGCAGTTCGGCAGCAGCCGGTGGACTACGCCAAGCTGGCCACGCTGGACGGCAAGATGCTGCTGCTCACCTTCGGCCTGACCCTGGCCGCCAGCCTGCTGGCCGGTTTCCTGCCGGCGCTGCGCGCCATGCAGGTCACCCCCGCCATTCAACTCAAATCGCAGTAAGGATCCGGAGCACATCATGGATATCCGACCCATCCTGAGCACGTTGCGCCGGCACAAGACCGCCGCCGCACTCATCGTGCTGGAGATCGCGCTGACCTGCGCGATCGTCTGCAACGCGTTGTTCCTGATCGGCCAGCGCCTGGAAAAGATCAACCAGCCCAGCGGCATTGCCGAACAGGAGCTGCTGGAAGTGCGGCTGGGCGGCATCGGCAAGCAGGTCAATGCCACCGCCCGTACCCGTGAGGACCTGGCCGCGCTGCGCTCCATCCCCGGGGTGAAGAACGCAGTGGCGATCAACCAGCTGCCGTTCCGGCGCAACTCCTGGAACACCAGCCTGTCGCTGATCCCCGACCAGGAACGCCCCAACTTCAACGCCGCGCAGTACTTCTCCATGGAAGGTACGCTGGATACCATGGGCCTGCAGCTGGTGGCCGGCCGCGACTTCGAGGGCGACGAATTCGCCAACCTGGAAGACGTGGAGAAGGACGCCACCATCGAGCAACGCGGCTCGGCGGTGATCCTGAGCAGCAAGGCCGCCACCAAGCTGTTCCCGGATGGCCAGGCCATCGGCAAGACGATCTACAGCGGGCGCATGCCGCTACGCATCGTCGGCGTGGTGAAGGAACTGGCGCGCCCGGTGACGGTGGAGTCCGACACCGGCTATTCGATGATCCTGCCGGTGCGGGTCAACTACGATATGGGCACGTACCTGATCCGGGTGACCGACGCGGCGCGCCGCCAGGAAGTGCTCACCGCCGCCGTGGCCGCGCTGGAGAAGGTGGACAGCAGCCGCATGGTGCGCGCCAAGCTCACCTACGAAGAACAGCGCACCAAGTACTTCCAGAACGACCGCGCAATGGTCGGCCTGCTGATCACGGTCTGCGTGGCGCTGCTGGTGGTCACCGCGCTGGGCATCGTGGGCCTGGCCAGCTTCTGGGTGCAGCAGCGTACCAAGCAGATCGGCATCCGCCGTGCGCTGGGCGCCACCCGTGGCCAGATCCTCCGGTACTTCCAGACCGAGAACTTCCTGCTGGCCACCGTGGGTATCGTGCTGGGCATGCTGCTGGCGTACTCGATCAACCTGTGGCTGATGGGTGCCTACGAGCTGCCGCGCATGCCGATCACCTACCTGCCCATTGGCGCAGTGCTACTTTGGCTGCTGGGCCAGATCGCCGTGTTCGGGCCCGCCCACCGCGCCGCGGCGGTACCGCCGGCCGTCGCCACCCGGAGTGCCTGACATGACCGTTTCCCCCATCCGTCTCACGCTGGCCGCCCTGCTGATGATCAGCACCACCGCCTGCGCCGAAAGCACCCAGACCGAGTCGTCGCGTATGGACTGGCGCCAGGATGGCGCGCGCCTCACCCTCGAATCCGAACAGGGCGCGGTGAGCGTTACCGCCGCGTCGCCGGCCAGCCGCTTCGGCGTGCAGGCCGGCGACCAGGTCCTGCGCGTGGACGGCGTGCCGGTGCGCAAGGTGGGCGAATTGACCGACGCACTGTCGGCCAGCGACAAAGCCAGCGTGCCGGTCACGGTGCGCCGCGCCGGCCGCGACCAGGTAGTCAGCGTGCCGACCTCAGCATGGCGCGCGGTGCAACCGCCGCCCCCGCCTCGCCCGCCGGCGCCGCCGTCACCGCCGGGACGCCCGTAAGCCGCCTTCCGGGCCCACCCTGCCGGTGGGCCCGGCGCTCGGGTACTCTCTGCCTACTTTCCGGTCCTTCGTTGCCGCATGCCTTCGATCCTGATCATTGACGACAACGCCAGCGTGGCTACCGCGCTGGAGGTCCTGTTCTCGCTGCACGACATCGACGCCGTGCACGCGCTGTCGCCAGACGAGGGCCTGGCGCTGCTGGAACAGCAGCCGGTGGACCTGGTCATCCAGGACATGAACTTCACCGAAGACACCACGTCCGGTGAAGAAGGCGAGGCGCTGTTCCAGCAGATCCGCGCCCGCCATCCGGACCTGCCGGTGATCCTGCTTACCGCCTGGACCCATCTGAGCAGCGCGGTGGACCTGGTCAAGGCCGGCGCGGCCGACTACCTGGCCAAGCCCTGGGACGACCGCAAGCTGCTGACTACGGTCAACAACCTGCTGGAGCTGTCTGAAACCCGCCGCGAGCTTGACCGCCGCCGTGCGCGCGAACAGCGCGACCGCACGGCGCTGGAAGCACGCTACGACCTGCGCGGCGCGGTGGTGGCCGACCCGGCCAGCGAACGCGTGGTGAACCTGGCCTGCCAGGTCGCGCGCTCCGAGCTGCCCGTGCTGATCACCGGGCCCAACGGCGCAGGCAAGGAGAAGATCGCCGAGATCATCCAGGCCAACTCGCTGGTGGCCAAAGGCGCGTTCGTGGCGCTGAACTGCGGCGCCATTCCGTCCGAGCTGATCGAGGCTGAACTGTTCGGCACCGAGGCCGGCGCCTACACCGGCGCCAACAAGGCGCGCGAAGGCAAGTTCGAAGCCGCCGATGGCGGCACGTTGTTCCTGGACGAGATCGGCAACCTGTCGCTGGGCGGGCAGATGAAGCTGCTGCGCGTGCTGGAAACCGGCCGTTTCGAGCGGCTGGGCTCCAACCGCGAGCGCCAGGTCAAGGTGCGCGTGATCAGCGCGACCAACGCCGACCTGCCGGCGATGATCCGCGACGGCCAGTTCCGCGAAGACCTGTACTACCGCCTCAACACCGTTGAATTGGCACTGCCGCCGCTGGCCGAGCGACCGGGCGACATCCTGCCGTTGGCCGAGCGCTTCCTGGGCGATGGCAAGCCACTGTCCAATGCCGCCGCCAGTGCGTTGCAACGCCACGCGTGGCCCGGCAACGTGCGCGAGCTGCGCAACGTGATCCAGCGCGCCGGCCTGCTCGCACAGGGCCCGCGTATTGAAGTGGGGGACCTGAACCTGCCGCGTGCCGTGGCGGCGCCGCGTGCGGCCACGCCTGCCGCCGACCCGGACCGCAGCCGGATCGAATCGGCGCTGTCGCACAGCCACGGCATCATTGCCCAGGCTGCGGCCGAACTCGGCCTGAGCCGGCAGGCGCTGTACCGCCGCATGGACCGCTACGGTATTCCGCGCGAATGAAGCGCACCTCGTTCACCTTCCGCCTGTTCCTGCGCCTGCTGCCGGTGCTGGCGCTGGCCGCGGCCGGGCCGTGGCTGCTGGCGTACTGGATGGACCAGGGCTGGCTGGTGACGCTGGTGTCGGCCGTGGCGCTGCTGGTGTTGATGTGGTGGACGTTGCGCCGTGCCACCGCGCCGGTCCGCTCGCTGCTGCGGGCGCTGTCGGGCACCACCAGCAGCTACCGCGATGGCGAATACAACTTCAGCGTGTACTGGCCGGGCAACGATGAACTGGGCGACCTCGTCCAGGCGCACCGCGAGCTGGGTGACGTGCTGCGCGAACAGCGCCAGGGTCTGGTGCAGCGCGAGCTGCTGCTGGACACCATGGTGCAGAACACGCCGGTGTCGATGCTGCTGCTGGCCAACGGCGGCGATGGCGTGCAGCGCGTCATGTTCTCCAACCTGGCCGCGCGCAAGCTGCTGCACAACGGCTGGAAGCTGGAAGGCCAGGCCATGCAGAACGTGCTGGAGACCATGCCGGTGGAGCTGCGCGATGCCATCGTACGCGGCGGCGACAGCCTGTTTGCGGTGCGCGGCCCGGGTGACGTGGATGACGAGGCAGATGACGATGACGAGCAGGTCTACCACCTGTCGCGGCGCAGCTTCCATCTCAACGGCCGCCCGCACGACCTGCTGCTGATCCGCCTGCTCACCGCCGAGCTGCGGCGACAGGAAGTGCAGACCTGGAAGAAGGTGATCCGGGTGATCAGCCACGAACTCAACAACTCGCTGGCACCGATTGCGTCGCTGGCGCATTCCGGGGGCGAGCTGGTGCGGCGTGGCAAGACCGAGCGCCTGGAAGAAGTGTTCGCCACCATCGAAGACCGGTCACGGCACCTGGAAGGCTTCATCCGCGGCTACGCGCGCTTTGCCAAGCTGCCGCAGCCGCAGCTGCAGAACGTGCAGTGGAAGCAGTTCCTGGCCGGGCTGCAGCTGCAGATTCCATTCCGCATGGCGGACATTCCCGAAGACCTTCAAGGGCGCGTGGACATCGCCCAGCTGGGACAGGCGCTGCTGAACCTGCTCAAGAACGCGCATGAAGCGTGCGCTGAAGCCGACCCACCCAATGATGACGTGGAGCTGCGCCTGACCCGGCTGCCGCAGTGGCTGCGGATCGAGGTGCTGGACCGTGGCAAGGGCATGAACGAGGCGGTGCTGCAGAACGCGCTGATGCCGTTCTATTCCACCAAGCGCAATGGCACGGGGCTCGGGTTGGCGCTTACCCGCGAAATCGTCGAGGCGCATGGTGGGCGCGTGTCACTGCAGAACCGCCGCGAGGGCGGTCTGTGCGTGGCGATCTTTTTGCCGGGGTGATGGGTTCGCCTTGGCCGGCCAACGGCCGGCGCTACGAATTTTTACGGGCCCATTGGGATCCGGATCAATCAACCTTTGGCGCCGGATAGCCCGCGGTGGCGCCGGCCGGTGGCCGGCCCAGGCGGTGCCCGGTTACTTCTTCACCGGGCGGTGCCAGCCTTCAATCGTCTGCTGGCGCGCGCGCGCGACGGTCAACTCACCTTCCGGTGCATTGCGGGTAATCACCGAACCGGCCGCGATTGTTGCGCCCTGCCCGATCGTCACCGGCGCCACCAGCGAGCTGTTGGAGCCGATGAAGGCGTTGTCGCCAATGGTGGTCTGCGACTTGTTCACGCCGTCGTAGTTGCAGGTGATGGTGCCGGCCCCGATGTTGACCTTGCTGCCGATCACCGCATCACCCAGGTAGGTGAGGTGGTTGGCCTTGCTGCCCACGCCGAGGTGGACCTTCTTGGTTTCCACGAAATTGCCCACGTGCGAACCGTCGGCCAGCACGGTGCCCGGACGCAGCCGCGCGAACGGGCCGATGTCGGCCGCGCCCTCGCTGACCACGCCGTCCAGGTCACAATGCGGCTTGACCACCGTGCCGGCGGCCAGCTTGACGTCCTTGAGCCGGGTGAACGGGCCGATGCTGACCCCGTCGCCCAGTTCAACGGTGCCTTCCAGGATCACGTTGACGTCGATCTGCACATCGCGGCCGACCGTGACCGTACCCCGGATATCGAGCCGGGCCGGGTCGATCACGCGGGCGCCCTGCGCGCACAGCGCACGCACTTCGCGCAGCTGCCACGCGCGTTCGAGCTGCGAGAGCTGCCAGGGGTCGTTGGCACCCTCGGCCTCCTGCGCGTCGGCCACGAAGGCCATGTCGGCGGGCGTGTAGTCCGCTGCGGCGGACGCGAACACATCGGTCAGGTAGTACTCGCCCTGCGCGTTGCTGTTGGACAGCTGCGACAACCAGGTGCGCAGCGCGGTCGATTCGGCGGTGATGATGCCGGTGTTGATGGTGCGGATGGCCAGCTGTTCGTCGGTCGCGTCCTTCTGCTCGACGATCGCGCCCACTTTGCCTTCGGCATTGCGTACGATCCGGCCATAGCCGGTTGGGTTGACCATATCGGCCACCAGCACGGCCAGGCGGCCCGGCTGCGCCAGCAGGTGGCGCAGGGTATCCACCTGGATCAGCGGCACATCGCCGTACAGCACCAGCACCGTGGCCGCATCGGGCACCTGCGGCATGGCCTGCTGCACGGCATGGCCGGTGCCCAGCTGCTGGGTCTGTTCGGCCCACTGCAGGTCCGGCTGGTCGGCGAACGCCGCGCGCACCGCTTCACCACCGTGGCCGTACACCACATGGATGGCGTCGGGCCGCAGCTGGCGCGCGGTATCGATCACATGGGCCAGCATCGGGCGGCCGGCAATCGGCTGCAGCACCTTGGGCAGGTCCGACTTCATGCGCTTGCCAGCGCCGGCGGCGAGGATGATGACGTGCAGGGCTTGGGTCATGGGGATGGAGGGTGATCAAAGGTGACGACTGCGATTCTAGAACGCCCGCCGTCAATGTGCCGCGTTTCCGGTACGCGGAAACAACAACGCCGGCAGAAGCCGGCGTTGTCGCATGCAGCGGTAAGCGCTGGAACTCAGTGCTTGAGGGTCTTGCGCAGGCGCTCCAGCGCCTGCAGCTGGACCACGGCTTCGGCCAGCTTCTGCTGGGCTTCGGCTACTTCCATCGCTTCGCCACGGTTGGCCAGGATGCGCTCGGCTTCTTCCTTGGCCTTGCGGACCGAGGTTTCGTCGATGTCCTGCGCGCGGATCGCGGTGTCGGCCAGCACGGTCACGACCTGCGGCTGCACCTCGAGGATGCCGCCGGAGATGGCGAAGTCCAGCTGTTCGCCATTCGGGGTGGTGACCACCACCTTGCCCGGCTTGAGCCGGGTGATCAGCGGGGCGTGCTTGGGCGCGATGCCCAGTTCGCCAAGCTCACCCGTAGCCACGACCAGAGTCGCTTCACCACGGAAGATTTCCTGCTCGGCGCTGACGATGTCGCAACGGATGGTGCTCATGATCAGGCCTTCTCAGCCATCTTCTTGGCTTTCTCGACCGCTTCTTCGATGCTGCCGACCATGTAGAACGCCTGTTCCGGCAGGTGGTCGTACTCACCGTCGACGATGGCCTTGAAGCCGCGGATGGTGTCCTTCAGCGACACGTACTTGCCCGGCGAGCCGGTGAACACTTCGGCCACGTGGAACGGCTGGCTGAAGAAGCGCTCGATCTTGCGGGCGCGCGACACGGCCTGCTTGTCTTCTTCGGACAGTTCGTCCATGCCCAGGATGGCGATGATGTCCTTCAGTTCCTTGTACTTCTGCAGGGTCTGCTGGACGCGCTGGGCGGTGTCGTAATGTTCGTGGCCGATGACCAGCGGGTCCATCTGGCGGCTGGTCGAATCCAGCGGATCCACCGCCGGGTAGATACCCAGCGAGGCGATCGAACGCGACAGGGTCACGGTCGAATCCAGGTGGGCGAAGGTGGTCGCCGGGGACGGGTCGGTCAAGTCATCGGCCGGCACGTAGACGGCCTGGATCGAGGTGATCGAGCCGTTCTTGGTCGAGGTGATGCGCTCCTGCAGGACGCCCATTTCCTCGGCCAGGGTCGGCTGGTAACCCACGGCCGACGGCATGCGGCCCAGCAGTGCCGACACTTCGGTACCGGCCAGGGTGTAGCGGTAGATGTTGTCGACGAACAGCAGCACGTCCTTGCCCTTGCCGTTTTCGTCCTTCTCGTCGCGGAAGTATTCCGCCATGGTCAGGCCGGTCAACGCGACGCGCAGGCGGTTGCCCGGCGGCTCGTTCATCTGGCCGTACACCATCGCGACCTTGTCCAGGACGTTGGAGTCCTTCATCTCGTGGTAGAAGTCGTTGCCCTCACGGGTACGCTCACCCACGCCGGCGAACACGGACAGGCCGCTGTGCGCCTTGGCGATGTTGTTGATCAGCTCCATCATGTTGACGGTCTTGCCGACGCCGGCGCCGCCGAACAGGCCGACCTTGCCGCCCTTGGCGAACGGGCACATCAGGTCGATGACCTTGATGCCGGTTTCCAGCAGCTCGGTGGCCGGGGACTGGTCTTCGTACGACGGCGCTTCACGGTGGATTTCCCAGCTGTCGCTGGCGGTCACCGGACCGGCTTCGTCGATCGGACGGCCCAGCACGTCCATGATGCGGCCCAGGGTGCCGGCACCGACCGGCACCGAGATGGCGCGTTCGGTGTTGGTGGCCACCAGGTTGCGCTTCAGGCCGTCGGTGGAGCCCAGCGCGATGCAACGGACCACGCCGTCGCCGAGCTGCTGCTGCACTTCCAGCGTGATTTCGGTGTTGTCCACCTTCAGCGCGTGGTACACCTTCGGCACCGACTCGCGGGGGAATTCCACGTCGACGACGGCGCCGATGATCTGAACGATCTTGCCCTGACTCATTGCTGCATCCTCTAATTTAAATGCTTTGACTGCGCGCGTCAGACTGCTGCCGCGCCGCCGACGATTTCCGAAATTTCCTGGGTGATCGCTGCCTGGCGGGCCTTGTTGTAGACCAGCTGCAGGGTTCCGATCAGCTTGTTGGCGTTGTCACTGGCCGACTTCATCGCGACCATGCGGGCTGCATGCTCGGACGCGACGTTTTCCAGCACTGCCTGGTACACCAGCGATTCGACGTAACGCGTCATCACGTGCTCCAGCACGGTCGCGGCGTCGGGTTCGTACAGGTAATCCCAGTCGTGGTGTGCAACCTGCTTCTCGGCGGCCGGCAACGGCAGCAGCTGGTCGAAGCTGGCCTTCTGCGTCATCGTGTTGATGAAGCGGTTGTAGACCAGGTACACACGGTCGACCTTGCCCTCGGTGAAGGCATCGAGCATGACCTTGATGACACCGATCAGCTGTTCCAGGTGCGGCACGTCGCCCATGTGGGTGACGCTGCCGACCATGTTGACCTTGACGCGGCGGAAGAAGGTGGATGCCTTCTGGCCGATGGTCACCAGGTCGATCTCGGCGCCCTTGTCCTGCCACTCGCGCACGTCGCCGAGCATCTTGCGGAACAGGTTGTTGTTCAGGCCGCCGGCCAGGCCGCGGTCGGAAGAGACCACGATGTAGCCCACGCGCTTCACTTCGTCGCGCTGGACCAGGAACGGATGCTGGTAATCGGTGCTGGCCTGGGCCAGGTGGCCGATCACCTGCTTCATCGCCTGCGCATACGGACGCGACGTCTTCATCCGCTCCTGCGCCTTGCGGATTTTGGAGGCCGAGACCATTTCAAGCGCGCGGGTCACCTTGCGGGTGTTCTGCACGCTCTTGATCTTGGTTTTGATTTCGCGTCCGCTTGCCATCTCTTATTCCCGTAGAGCGGGGCCATGCCCCGCTTTGTCGTTTGCGCAGCGGGGAAACACTCCCCGCCCCACGAAGCGGCTTACCAGCTGCCGGTGGTCTTGAACTCGGAGATGCCCTTCTTGAAGGCCGCTTCGATGTCGTTGTCCCAACCGCCGGTGGCGTTGACCTTGCCGACCAGTTCGCCCTGGGTGTTGGCGAAGTGGGCGTGCAGGCCTTCTTCGAAGGCCAGCAGCTTGTTGACCGGCACGTCGTCGAGGTAACCCTCGTTGACGGCGTAGATCGACAGCGCCTGGTTGGCGATCGACATCGGGGCGTACTGCTTCTGCTTCATCAGCTCGGTCACGCGCTGACCGCGCTCAAGCTGCTTGCGGGTGGCTTCGTCCAGGTCCGAGGCGAACTGCGCGAACGCGGCCAGCTCACGGTACTGGGCCAGCGAGATGCGGATGCCGCCCGACAGCTTCTTGATGATCTTGGTCTGGGCCGCACCACCGACGCGCGACACCGAGATACCGGCGTTCACGGCCGGGCGGATGCCCGAGTTGAACAGGTCGGTTTCCAGGAAGATCTGGCCGTCGGTGATCGAGATCACGTTGGTCGGCACGAACGCGGAAACGTCGCCGGCCTGGGTTTCGATGATCGGCAGCGCGGTGAGCGAACCGGTCTGGCCCTTGACGGCACCATTGGTGAACTTCTCCACGTACTCTTCCGAGACGCGGGCGGCGCGCTCGAGCAGACGCGAGTGCAGGTAGAACACGTCACCCGGGTAGGCTTCACGGCCCGGCGGGCGCTTCAGCAGCAGCGAGATCTGGCGGTAGGCAACGGCCTGCTTGGACAGGTCGTCGTACACGATCAGGGCATCCTGGCCGCGGTCCATGAAGTACTCACCCATGGTGCAGCCCGAGTAGGCGCTGATGTACTGCATGGCAGCCGATTCGGACGCGGTGGCGGCCACGACCACGGTGTGGGCCAGGGCGCCGTTCTCTTCCAGCTTGCGCACGATGTTGGCCACGGTCGAGGCCTTCTGGCCGATCGCGACGTACACGCACTTGATGCCGGTGTCCTTCTGGTTGATCACCGCATCGATGGCCAGGGCGGTCTTGCCGGTCTGGCGGTCACCGATGACCAGCTCGCGCTGGCCGCGGCCGATCGGGATCATGGAGTCGACGGACTTGTAACCGGTCTGCACCGGCTGGTCGACCGACTTGCGCCAGATCACGCCCGGGGCAACGCGCTCCACCGGTGCGGTGGCCTGGGCAGCGATCGGGCCCTTGCCGTCGATCGGCTCGCCGAGCGCGTTGACCACGCGGCCCAGCAGCTCCGGACCGACCGGCACTTCCAGGATGCGGCCGGTGGTCTTGGCCACGTCGCCTTCGCGCAGGTGCTCATAGCCACCCAGGACCACGGCGCCGACCGAGTCGCGCTCCAGGTTCAGGGCCAGGGCGAAGGTGTTGTTCGGCAGTTCGATCATTTCGCCCTGCATCACGTCGGCCAGGCCGAAGATGCGCACGATGCCGTCGGACACGCTGGTCACGGTGCCTTCGTTGCGCGATTCCGCGGCCAGCTTGACCTTCTCGATGCGGTTCTTGATCAGTTCGCTGATTTCGGAGGGGTTGAGCGTGGTTGCCATCGTCAAGTCCTAGTGCCGGCGATCACGCCGGACGTTAAATGAATTCAGTTAGCGAGCGCGGTCTGCAGGCGCGACAGCTTGCCCTTGAGCGAGCCATCGATCACCACGTCGCCAGCGTCGATCACCGCACCGCCGATCAGCGACGCATCGATGGCGGTGGTGACGTCGACCTCTTGGCCGAAGCGCTTGCGCAGCGCGGCCTTGATGGCGTCCAGCTCAGCGGTGGACAGCTCGGCGGCCGAGGTCACGGTGGCTTTCACCACGTGTTCGGCTTCAGCGCGGAGCTGGTCGTACATGCCTGCGATTTCCGGCAGCAGCGGCAGCCGGTGCGCTTCGGCCAGGATGGCCAGGAAGCGACCGAACGACTCGCCTGCCGTTTCCGGGGCCAGCAACGCGACGGCATCGTCACGGCCCAGCTCCGGGTTCGACAGCAGGGCCGACACGCGCGGATCGGCGGCTACATGGGCGGAGAACGCAAGCGCGTCCGACCACGGCGCGAACGTGCCTTCGTCGCGCGCGGTCGCGAACGCGGCGCGGGCATACGGGCGTGCAAGCGTGAGGGCCTGGCTCATCGATCAGATCTCCGAGGCCAGCTCGTCGAGCAGCGCCTTGTGGGCGTTGGCGTCGATTTCGCGCTTGAGCAGCTTTTCGGCACCGGTCACGGCCAGCACGGACACCTGCTTGCGCAGATCCTCGCGGGCACGGTTGGCGGCCAGTTCAATCTCGGCGTGGGCCAGTTCTTTCTGGCGGTTCGCTTCGACGATGGCTTCATTCTTGGCAGCATCAACGATCTGGTTGGCGCGGGCATGGGCCTGGTCGATGATCTCGTTGGCCTTGGTGCGCGCGTCCTTCAGTGCTTCGTTGACCTTTTCCTGCGCCTGGGCCAGATCCTTCTGGCTGCGGTCGGCAGCAGCGAGCCCTTCAGCGATCTTCTGCTGGCGCTCTTCGATGGCGTTCATCAGCGGCGGCCAGATCTTGGTCGCGATGATCCAGATCAGACCGGCGAACGCCAGTGCCTGGGCAACGAGGGTAAAACCGATTTCCATGGGGTTCGCTCAATCTGGGGTGATGGGGTGGAGGCGCCGCAGGAGCGGCGCATCCGTTCCTTCATCCGCGATCAGGCGCTCGAGGCGCCTGATCGTTTCGCTTTCGCTGGATCAGCCGGCAACCGGCGGCAGGCGGGTCACGAACTCAGCGATGGTCGGGTTGGCGAAGGCCAGCAGCAGGCCGACGGCGACCGAGATGATGAACGCGGCGTCGATCAGGCCGGCGGTGATGAACATGCGGACCTGCAGCACCGGGATCAGTTCCGGCTGGCGGGCAGCCGATTCCAGGAACTTACCGGCCATGATGGCCAGACCGAGACCGGCACCCAGCGCGGCCAGGCCGATCATGATGCCGACGGCGAGGACGGTGGAGCTCTGGACTTGGGCGAGGTTGGTCAGGACGGCAAAGTACATGGGTTATCTCCGGAAACTTAAGTAGCTAAGGGTAATGAAACGGATGAAGGGTGAAGCGGAAACTCAGTGAGCGTCTTCCGACAGGCTCAGGTACACGATGGACAACATCATGAAAATGAAGGCCTGCAGCGGAATCACCAGCAGGTGGAACAGCATCCAGCCGAGGCCGAAGGCGCCGCCTGCGATGGCGCCCATGATGCCGGCACTGCCCAGCACCCAGATCAGCAGGAACACGATTTCGCCGCCGAACATGTTGCCGAACAGTCGCATCGCCAGCGAGATCGGCTTGCTCAGCCACTCGACGATGTTGAGGATCAGGTTGAACGGCATCATCCACTTGCCGAACGGTGCGGTCAGGAATTCCTTGGTGAAACCACCCAGGCCCTTGGCGCGCAGCGCGAAGAACAGCATCAGGAAGAACACGCTGATCGACATGCCCAGGGTGGCATTGACGTCGGCGGTCGGGACCGGCTTCCAGTACGGAATGCCCAGCGCTTCGAGCGGCAGGGCGATGAAGTCGGCCGGGATCATCTTGATGAGGTTCATCAGGAGGATCCAGAAGAAGATCGTGATCGCGATCGGGGTCACCAGCTTGCTGGTGCCGTGATAGGTGTCCTTGGCCTGGCGGTCAACGAACTCCAGGCAGATTTCAACGAACGCCTGCCACTTGCCCGGTACGCCGGCGGTGGCCTTGCGGGTGGCCATCCAGAAGCCAAACACCATCAACAAACCCATCAGGACCGAAGTCACAATGGTGTCGACGTGAATTGCCCAGAAACCACCTTCCTGCATGTGGAACGTCAGGTTGTGCAGGTGATGTTGGATGTAGGAGGTGGGTGTAAGCGCCTCGCCTGCCATGTGTCCGGAACCTTGAGTTAAATAAATTGGATCAGCGCCTGGCCAGAGCCAGGACCTGGAACATCAGTCCGACGGCGATTCCGGCCAGCAGCGCCAATGCAGGCAGCTTGAAGACCACGAAACCCACCGCCAGGACACCGAATACGAGCGCCCACTTTGCCACCACCGCCAGGATCAGCCGCGACATCGCTGAACCTGCCGCCTGCACCCCGCCCCCCAGCGCCATCCGCGCCGCGACCCAGCCACCTGCCGATACCGCGATGCCCGATGCCAGCGCGCCAAGCGCGTACTTCGGGCCTGCCAGCAGCAGGAGCACCAGGGCCAGGACAGCCACTGCAGCCAGCGGGTACACCGCTGCGCGCAGCATCAGTCGCCGACCCGCGTCAACGGAGTTCAGCACACGTATGTCCTGCATGGTTGTGGGAGGGGTGACCGGGGCTGGAACTGCCTGTGCCCCGTCGAGCCGCCAAATTATAGCAACGGGACAATTTGCGAGACAACCTGCGCCTGTTCATCCCGGACGACGCAAGTTGCTGCATCGCCACAGATTTTGGCCCGGGAGGGGGTCCGATCCCGCTACAGCCGGCCCCAATTCATGTCGCGTCGCACCATATTGAACTTTGGTCGTGGGGCCCGGTCAGAGAAGTGGGCCTGTCAATTCGATCCTCGTCGATGCCCCTGAAGCAGGCCGGTACCGGGCGGCCCCGAGCTCTCTCCGGGGCCGCCTTTTTTCCGGGCCGGCCGCATCCGCTACAACGTTGTGCAGTGCCCGCGGCGGCCACGCCCGGACCCCGACGGTCACCCGGGGTGCATGAACGGTACACACAATCTCCACCATACGTTCACGAATGGTGGACGCGGCGCTGGGCAGAGTGATTCCACTTCACTGAATCCCTCCAAGGATAGAACGATGCGCCTGCTTCCCCTGCTCGCCCTGCCGCTGGCCATGGCCGCCCTCACCCACGCCACGTCCGCGAGCGCGGCCGAAGGCGATGACCGCTTCGCCCTGCGCCTGGGTGCGATGAACATCGACTCGGACAACACGATCCGGGGCAACACCACGGTGCTCGGCCAGGATGTGGGCTTCTCCGAGGACTTCGGCCTGGGCGGCAAGGAATGGGAGCCGCGCATTGACGGCCTGTTCCGCATCAGCGACCGCCAGCGCCTGATCTTCAACTACTTCAAGTACGACAAGGACCGCCGCGAAACCCTCAACGACGGCATCAGCTTCGGCGGCGAAACCGTGCCCGCCGGCAGCTTCGTCAAGGGCGAGCTGAAGTACCAGGTGGCCAGCCTGGTGTACGACTACTCGGTGGTGGACACCGAGAAGTTCGACCTCGGCCTGCAGCTGGGTGCGGAGTACGCCAAGGTGAGCACCAAGGCCTACGCCGACCTGGGCACCGTGTACCAGGGCGAGTTCCTGGACGAGAAGGCCGACGGCGTTGCGCCGGTGGTCGGTGCGCGCTTCACCATCACCCCGTCCGAGAAGTGGATGATCACCGCGCAGGGCCAGTACCTCAACACTGACTGGGGCAACTTCGATGACTACGATGGCGACCTGACCCGCGCCAATGTGATCGTGGATTACAGGTTCACCGACAATTTCGGCATCTTCGCCGGCTACGACTGGTTCCGCCTCGACGTCGACCAGACCGGCAGCGATGGCACCATCGGCCTGAAGCAGGAATTCAAGGGCCCGGTCGCCGGCATCAGCGTTTCGTTCTGATCCAACCGTTGGTTGGTGTGTTACCGCACGAAAAACCCGGCGAATGCCGGGTTTTTTGTTGGGTAACATGCAGCGGACTAACAGTCCGCTCTACCGATCATTTTTTTTTCGGGATGTACAGATCGGTGATGGTGCCGTCGTAGATTTCCGCGGCCATCGCCACCGATTCGCTCAGCGTCGGGTGGGCGTGGATGGTGTGCCCGATGTCTTCGGCTTCGGCGCCCATCTCGATGGCCAGGCCGATTTCGGCCAGCAGGTCACCGGCGTGCACGCCGACGATCGCGCCGCCGATGATGCGGTGGGTTTCCTCATCGAAGATCAGCTTGGTGAAGCCTTCGGTGCGGCCGATGCCGATGGCACGGCCACTGGCCGCCCATGGGAACTTCGCCACGCCGACCTTCAGGCCCTGCGCCTTGGCTTCGGTTTCGGTCACGCCGACCCAGGCGATTTCCGGGTTGGTGTAGGCCACCGACGGAATCACCCGCGCCACCCACTCCTTTTTCTCGCCCGAGGCCACTTCAGCGGCCAGCTTGCCCTCGTGCGTGGCCTTGTGGGCCAGCATCGGGTTGCCGACGATATCGCCGATGGCAAAGATGTGCGGCACGTTGGTGCGCATCTGGCGGTCCACCGGAATGAAGCCACGCTCGGTGACGCCCACCCCGGCCTTCTCCGCGCCGATCTTCTTCCCGTTCGGCGAGCGCCCCACGGCCACCAGCACGCGGTCGAAGGTGCCCTGCTCCAGCCCCGGCTTCTCGCCTTCGGCAGCGGCTTCGAAGGTCAAGGTGATGCCCTTCTTGTCCGCGTTCACGCCGGAGGCCTTGGTCTTGAGGTGGACCTCGACGCCCTGCTTCTTCAGGCGGTCTGCCAACGGCTTGACCAGGTCCTTGTCGGCACCAGGCATCAGCTGGTCCATGAACTCCACCACGGTCACCTTGCTGCCCAGCGCCGCGTACACGGTCGCCATTTCGAGGCCGATGATGCCGCCACCGACCACCAGCAGCGAGCCGGGAATGTCGGCCAGTTCCAGCGCGTCGGTGGAATCCATCACGCGCGGGTCGTCCCACGGGAAGTTCGGCAGCTTCACTGCCTGCGAGCCGGCGGCGATGATGCACTGCTGGAAGCGCAGCAGCTGGGTCGTGCCGTCGTCGCCGACGATCTCCAGCTCATTGGCCGACACGAAGGTCGCCACGCCCTGCACGGTGCGCACCTTGCGCTGCTTGGCCATGCCCGACAGGCCCTTGGTCAGCTGGGTGACCACCTTTTCCTTGTAGCCGCGCAGCTTGTCCAGGGTGATCTTCGGCGCGCTGAATTCCACGCCGAAATCGCCCGCGTGGGCCACTTCGTCGATCACCGCAGCGGCGTGCAACAGCGCCTTGGACGGAATGCAGCCCACGTTGAGGCACACGCCGCCCAGGCTGGCGTAGCGTTCGATCAGCACGGTGTCCACGCCCAGGTCGGCCGAGCGGAACGCGGCGGTGTAACCGCCCGGACCCGCACCCAGCACCACCATCTGGCATTCGATGTCGGCCGGCTTGCCCGACGACAGCGCCGGCTGCGGCGCGGCCGGTTCGGCCGGCGCGCGGTGCGACGGGGTCACCGGCGGCTTGCTGGCCGGGGCGGCGGCCTTGGGCGCTTCCGCCGTAGACGCGGCCGGGGCGGCAGCGGCGCCTTCGGCGTCCAGCACCACCACCACATCGCCTTCGGACAGCGTATCGCCGAGCTTGACCTTGATTTCCTTCACCACGCCGGCAGCCGAAGACGGCACTTCCAGGGTGGCCTTGTCCGATTCCAGCGTGACCAGGCCCTGGTCCTTCTTCACCGTGTCGCCCACGGCGACCAGCAGTTCGATCACCGGCACCGCGCTGTAATCGCCGATGTCGGGAACCTTGATTTCAATAGCGGCCATTCGTCTTCTCCTGGGTCTCAGCCGGCGTTGCCGGCGAGCAGTTGCTGCAGTTCGTCGAGCGACTCGTCCAGATCCTGCCAGCGACGGTCGAGCTTCTTTTCCTTGGTGTCGCTGGCTTCGATCAGCAGCGCCACCTGTTTCATCATCAGTTTGCCGGCGCCGCACTCCCAGCGCGGGCCGCTGTAGCGCTCGCCAGCCACCTGGAAGGACAGCACCTCACCGTCGGTCACCGGCGCCTTGCGCCCTGCCGGCACACCCGAATCCAGCGCGGCCTGCCAGCTGCGCAGCAGGCGCTGGGCCAGCGCGGCGGGGATGGCGACCTGGTACTGGTCCGGTTCCTGGTCCACGCGCAGCTCCACGCCACCACCGCGTGCACTGTTGTTCCAGTTGTACACGCGCTTGTCGGCCTCGCTGTAGCGCAGGGTCCACGCCTGGTCCTGGCTGCCGGGGAGCAGCGCCACGCCGGTTTCCACCCCGCCCTTGGGCAGGATGGTCAGCGCCAGCGCGGGCTGTGCATTGCCATTGAACAGGGTTTCCACGGCCTGGCCGTAGTTGCCCACCGCCGGCGGCCAGCCGCGGCCGATATCGGTCGTGCACGCGGCGGACGCGCCGGGCGCAACAACCAGGGCGGCCAACATCACCGCAACGCCCGCCAGGCGCTGCCTCACAGCAGCACGCGCCGCATGTCGGCCAGCACCTGCGACAGGTACGTGGTGAAGCGCGCGGCCAGCGCACCGTCGATGACACGGTGGTCGTAGCTCAGCGACAGCGGCAGCATCAGCTTCGGAGCGAATTCCTTGCCGTTCCAGACCGGCTGGATCGAGGACTTGGACACGCCCAGGATGGCGACTTCCGGTGCATTGACGATCGGGGTGAAGGCGGTGCCGCCGATGCCGCCCAGCGAGCTGATCGAGAAGCAGCCGCCACTCATGTCGGCCGGGCCCAGCTTGCCGTCGCGCGCCTTTTTGGCCAGCTCGCCGGTTTCCTGGGCGATCTGCACCACGCCCTTCTTGTCCACGTCGCGGATCACCGGAACGACCAGGCCGTTCGGGGTGTCAGCAGCGAAGCCGATGTTGAAGTACTTCTTCAGCGTCAGGTTTTCACCGGCCGCATCCAGCGATGCGTTGAATTCCGGGAACTGCTTCAGCGCCGCGGCGCTGGCCTTGATCAGGAAGGCGAGCATGGTCAGCTTGATGCCGGCCTTCTCGTTTTCCTTGTTCAGCGCCACGCGCAGGCCTTCCAGGTCGGTGATGTCGGCCTGCTCGAACTGGGTGACGTGCGGGATCATGGCCCAGTTGCGCGCCAGGTTGGCGCCGGAGATCTTCTTGATGCGCGACAGCGGCTGGGTCTCGACTTCACCGAACTTGCTGAAATCGACCTTCGGCCACGGCAGCAGGTTGAGCCCGCCACCGGCGGCGACCGTACCACCGGCAACGGCGGCGCCAGCGCCGGTCAACGCCGACTTGACGAACTTCTGCACGTCGGCCTTGGTGATGCGGCCGCCCTTTTCGGTGCCGGTCAACTGGTTGAGGTCCACGCCCAGTTCGCGGGCGAACACGCGCACCGCCGGGGTGGCGTACGGCACCTTGGACGGCAGCACGCTGTCGGCGTTGAACTGCACCGGCGGGCTGCTCGGGGCACCGGCCGAGGGGGCGCTGGCGATTTCGCGCGCCGCCAGCTTGTCCGGCTGGGCCGGCACGGCGACCGGTTCCACCTTGGTGCCGGTTTCGGCAGCGGCCGGGGCGGCGGCAGCGGCGGCCTGGCTCGGCGCCGGGGCGGCGGCGCCCTCGGCTTCGATGATGGCGACAACCTTGCCCTGCGACAGGGTGTCGCCGACCTTGACCTTGATTTCCTTGACCACGCCGGCAACCGACGACGGCACTTCCATCGTGGCCTTGTCCGACTCGAGCGTGACCAGGCCCTGGTCTTTCTTGACGGTATCGCCGACGGCGACCAGCACTTCGATCACCGGGATGTCGGTGTAATCGCCGATGTCCGGCACCAGCGCTTCCACCGGGCCACCGCCGGCAGCAGCCGGTGCAGCGGCGGGCGCGCTCTGGGTGGCCGGGGCCGGGGCGGCAGCAGCAGCCTTGGCCGGGGCGGCAGCGGGTGCCGGCGCAGCCGCCGGGGCAGGCGCTGCGGCTGCGTCAGCCACTTCGATCAGGGCCACGACCTTGCCCTCGGACAGGTTGTCGCCGACCTTGACCTTGATTTCCTTGACTACGCCGGCGACCGAGGACGGCACTTCCATCGTGGCCTTGTCCGACTCGAGCGTGACCAGCCCCTGGTCCTTCTTGACGGTGTCACCAACGGCGACAAGCACCTCGATTACCGGGATATCGCTGTAGTCACCGATATCGGGGACAAGTGCTTCCTTGATTTCGGCCATGGGGATAACTCCGGCAATCTGGTGTAGGGAATCGCCTATTGTGGGGGCATGAGGCGTCAGCGCCAACCAGCTTGGGCAATTTTCACCCGCTCTGTCCCGGGACAGCGTGTTGCAGCAGGGATGGGCGCTGCTGCGGCCGGTGTTCCAGTCGGTACCGTATTGTCCCGCTACGGTCCGGCTCAGCCGGCCAGGACATCGGCGACGGGCTGCCACGCCACCTGCAGGCGCGGCAGCGGCCATGCCGCATTCGCCGGGCTGGTCGAGGGCAGCGACCACACCGCCAGGGAAGCCGCACGGTCGCCCAGCACCGGCAGGATGTAACGCACGAAGGCGGCGTGTGCAGTGGCGCCATTGCAGGCGACCGCCGCCAAGGCCGGCAATCGGCCAACCAGATCGGCCACGGCATTGGGCACTTCGCTGCCGCGCACGATCGCCGCGTCCAGGCTGCCACGCCGCTCGCACTGCCCGATCACATCCCACAGCCCTACGCCGGCCGATTGCAACGCCTGCAGGCGATCAACGTAGGCAAGGCCGGCGTTGATCCCGGTCAGCGCCGCCATCAACGGCCAGAATCGATTGCGCGGATGCGCGTAATACTGCGATGCATGCAGCGATGCGACGCCCGGCATCGATCCCAGCACGAGCACGCGGCAACCTGCCGAAACCTGCGCAGGCAGGCCGATGCACAGCATTGGATTCGTCACGGTGTCTCCAGATGCATGAATGTCGTGCATTGCATGATCGCGCGCCAGCGCAACGATTCCGCGCTGCTGGCTGAACAGAACAAACTAAATTTTAACGCGCGTCGGATTCGATTCATGTTGCGGGGACTACGTTTGCCTCGCCCCGATGCAACGGGGGCCCCAAGAACAAAAAAATACCTGAGGAGATTCCCCCATGCGCTCCATCCGCACCCTGACCCTGGCTACCCTGACTGCCCTTGCCTTCGCACCTGCCGCCTTCGCGCAGGACAGCACCACCGACACCGCGTCGGGCAAGCATTTCGCCGTTGTCGGCGGCGTTGCACTGCTGCAGCCGAAGAATGATCCGCTGGAAGGCATCGACAAGGTCGATGGCGGCCCGGCGCCGACGCTGAGCTTCAGCTACTACATCAACGATAACTGGGCCGTGGAACTGTGGGGCGCAGCTGACAAGTTCGACCACCGCGTGCGCGGCGCCAACGGCCAGCTGGGCACGGTTGAGCAGCAGCCGATCGCGCTGAGCGGCCAGTACCACTTCGGCCAGGCCGACAACGTGTTCCGTCCGTTCGTGGGCGTGGGTTACTACGAGTCGAACTTCAGCAACGAGAAGCTGGCCAGCGACGTCGGCCATATCGGGCTGGAAACCGCCAAGGGCGCCATCGGCACCGTCGGCGTGGACATGAACATCAACAGCACCTGGTTCGCCCGCGCCGATGCCCGCTACATGCATTCGCGCCCGGACCTGACCGTCAACGGCCGCAGCACGGGCGACGAAGCCAAGCTGGATCCGTGGACGGTGGGCTTCGGTATCGGCGCGCGCTTCTAAGCGCTTCCGCTACACGTAGCAATGCAACGGGCCCCTCGCGGGCCCGTTGTCGTTTCTGGCATTGCCCTTTTTACCGGTCGCATTTCGGCGCGGGGCTGTATGCGCGTGAAGTGGACTACCTTGATCGCGGGAATGGGCCGTCGAGCTGTACGATCTGCCATGGCGGCAATCGCGTAGCGTTACCATCGCCAGTGCATCGTGCCGGCCGTACCCCAGGATCCCCCATGGACAAACGCTACGTACTCGCCATCGACCAGGGCACCACCAGCTCGCGCGCAATGCTGTTCGACCGCGCCGGACACGTCGCCGGGGTGGCGCAGCGCGAGTTCGGGCAGATCTTCCCGCAGCCGGGCTGGGTTGAACACGATCCGCGCGAGATCCTGACCAGTGTCTATACCACCCTGACCGAGCTGCTCAACCGCGAGCAGATCGATCCGCGCCAGATCGCGGCGATCGGCATCACCAACCAGCGCGAAACGACGGTGGTCTGGGACAAAGCCACCGGCCAGCCCATCCACAATGCGATCGTCTGGCAGTCCCGACAGAGCAACGACATCTGCGAACGCCTCAAGGCAGAAGGCCACGAGCCGCTGATCCGCGCACGCACCGGGCTGCTGGTGGATGCCTACTTTTCGGCGACCAAGATCCGCTGGATCCTTGACCACGTGGACGGCGCGCAGGCCCGCGCCGAGCGCGGCGAGCTGCTGTTCGGCACCATCGACAGCTGGCTGGTGTGGAACCTCACCGGCGGCGCGGTGCACGTCACCGACTACAGCAACGCGGCCCGCACGCTGCTGTTCAACATCCACACCCTTGCCTGGGATGATGCGTTGCTGGCGCTGCTGGACATCCCGCGCGCGATGCTGCCCGAAGTGCGCAGCTCCAGCGAGGTGTATGGCACCACGCGTTCGCAGTTCTTCTTCGACCAGCACATTCCAATTGCCGGCATCGCTGGCGACCAGCAGGCCGCGCTGTTCGGCCAGGCCTGTTTCGAACCTGGCATGGTCAAAAACACCTATGGCACCGGCTGTTTCATGCTGATGCATACCGGCACCCGCGCGGTGGCCTCCAGCAACGGCCTGCTCACCACGCTGGCCTGGGGCATCGATGGGCAGGTGGAGTACGCCCTGGAAGGCTCGATCTTCGTGGCCGGCTCGGTGGTGCAGTGGCTGCGCGACGGGCTGCGCATGTTCGGCAAGTCCAGCGACTGCCAGGCCTATGCCGAACGCGCGGCCGACAACGGTGGGGTGTACATGGTGCCGGCCTTCGTCGGCCTGGGCGCGCCGTACTGGCGCAGCGATGTGCGCGGGGCGGTGTTCGGCCTGAGCCGGGGCACCACCAAGGAACACTTCATCCGCGCGGCGGTGGAATCGATGGCGTACCAGACCCGCGACGTGCTGGCCGCGATGCAGGCCGATGCGGGCATTAAACTGAAGGAACTGCGCGCCGATGGGGGCGCGATCGCCAATGACTTCATGGCGCAGTTCCAGAGCGACCTGCTGGGCGTGCCCGTGCTGCGCCCGCAGGTGGCCGAGACAACCGCGCTGGGCGCGGCCTACCTGGCCGGCCTGGCCACCGGGTTCTGGAGCAGCCGCGCCGAGATTGCCGAGCAGTGGGCGGTGGATCGCCGGTTCGTGCCGCAGATGGCGGTTGACCGGCGTGAAGCGCTGTACGCCGGGTGGCTCCAGGCGGTGGAAGCGACGATGGGCTTCCGCCCCCCGCGGTAGGAGCCGACCGTTGGTCGGCTCTTCCCCGATCAGAACGCCGGCAGCACCGCGCCTTTGTACTTCTCGGCGATGAAGGCCTTTACTTCCGGGCTGGTCAGCGCCTTGGCCAGCTGCTGCACGCGCGGGTCGTCCTTGTTGTCCGGGCGGGCGACCAGGAAGTTCACGTACGGCGAATCCTTGCTTTCAATCGCGAGCGCGTCCTGGGTCGGGTTGAGGCCCGCGTCCAGCGCGTAGTTGGTGTTGATCAGGGCCAGGTCCACCTGGTCGAGCACACGCGGCAGCATCGCCGAATCCAGTTCGCGGAACTTGAGCTGCTTCGGGTTGGCAATGATGTCGCGCTGGGTGGCCAGTGCGTTGGTCGGGTCCTTGAGCGTGATCACGCCGGCCTTGTGCAGCAGGATCAGCGCACGGCTGTTGTTGCTCGGGTCGTTGGGAATCACCACGTCGGCCCCCACCGGCAGATCGGCGAGCGACTTGAAGCGGCGCGAGTAGGCGCCGAACGGCTCGATGTGCACGCCGATCACCTTGGTCAGGTCGGTCTTGCGGTCGCGGTTGTAGGCGTCCAGGTAGGGTTCGGTCTGGAAGTAGTTCACGTCCACCTGCTTCTGCACCAGCTGGTCGTTGGGCTGCACGTAGTCGTTGAAGACCTTTACGTCCAGCTCCAGGCCTTCCTTCTGCAGGATCGGCTTGACCACCGCCAGGATCTCGGCGTGCGGCACCGCCGTGGCCGCAACGACCAGCTTGCTGGAATCGGCGGCGGGCTTGCCGCAGGCGGCCAGGGCCAGCGTGGCGGCCAGCAACGGGAGCAACAGGGTCTTTTTCATGGGGACGGAATCCGGGGGGGCTGCGTAGCAGCCAACCATACCGCAAGCCCCGGCCAGCCGGGTATCCCGGCCATATGACCGGGGGGCATGACCGTTATTCGTAATTGCTCAGCGCCATCATCAGCAGCGCCTTGGCCTGCTCGCGCAGCACGGTCGGCTCGATGATTTCCGCGTCCGAACCGTAGTGCAGCACGTCCATCAGCAGCTCACGCGAAACGCTGTAGGGCACCTTGAGCTCGTAGCGGCCGTCGGCCAGGAACCGGCCCTGCTGCTTGGAATGCCAATGCTCGTCGGCCACCCAGCGCGCGGCCTTGGCACTGAAGACGATGGTGGCCCAGCCCTTGGGCGGGCCAGAGAAGATGCCGTAGCTGGCACCCAACTGCTCGTCCAGCTCGGTGTCGTCCACGTCGCGCGCAACCGTGTCGACCACGCGGGCCTTGTAGATGCGGTCCACGGCGAAGCTGCGCAGGCCCTCGCGGCCGTGGTCCCAGGCGTCCAGGTACCAGTTGTCGCGATAGTGGGTCATGCGCTGCGGCGACACGGTGCGCTTGGTCGCCTCGTCGGTGGAACGGGCCCGGTACTCGAACGCCAGCTGCCTGCGCTCCAGCACGGCCGACGCCACGGCGCGGAAGCTGGCTTCATCGAACTTGCGGCCGCGGTGCGGAATGACCCGCACCCGGTCCACCGGCCAGGTCGACACGCCGGCCTGCGCGGCCAGCAACCCTTCGATGCGCTGCTGCAGCGGCGCCAGCACCGACGACAACACGCCACCGCCGGTACGCGCCAGCAGGTGCTGGGAGGCCAGCAGGGCGTGCAGTTCTTCGGAGCTGAGCCACAGGCCGGGCAGCTCGAACCGCTCGCTCTCGTTGTCCTGGTAGCGGAAGCCGGCCTCGCCATCGCCCTCGACCGGTGCCATCAGCGCATCGCGCAGGAAGGCCAGGTCGCGATAGACGGTGGCGCGCGAACACGCCAGTTTTTCCTGCAGGGTCGCCACCGTGACCGGATAGCGGGCGGACTTCAGCAGACGATGCAGGGCGTTGATGCGTTCATATCGGTCCATGACCCGATTATGTCCGAGTCGCCGCCGTTGTGGCGGCCCGGATCCGAACTTCGGCTATCGTGGGGCCCCCTGCCCGCCCGAACCCCGCCATGCGCCTGCTGCCTGCCGTTGCCGTGCTGTCCCTGCTGCTGTCTGCCTGCGGGCAGGCACCTGCGCCCGCCGCTCCTGCAGCCGCCACGCCGCCGGTACCGGTCGCCAGCGATCCCGCGCAGGCGGTACTGGCCGCCAGCCAGCGCTTCGGGCAGCTGCGCAGCTTCCACGCCAGCCTGCACATGCAGGGGCCGCGCACGCTGGACGCCAGCATGGAATTCGTGGCGCCTGACCGCTACCGCCTGCAGACCGACGAGGGCGTGCAGACCATCATCGGCGACACGTTCTTCCTGCAGCGCGCCGGCGAAGTCCGCCAAGTGCCGGTGCCGCCGGGCCTGCTGGCGCAATGGCGCAGCCCGTTGCCGGCTGACGCCACCGCCGCCGAACTGCAGGTTGAAGCACTGGGCGAGGAGCGCGTGGATGGGCAGTCCGCCCGCCGCTACCGCGTGCGCCATGCCAGCGCCGCACCTGACGGCATGCTGTACTGGATCAACGCGGCCGGCCTTCCGGTGCGGATCGAACGCCAGGGCCAGACCCAGGGCAAAGCCTTCAAGGTCACGGTGGATTACAGCCGTTTCGACGACCCCACACTGCAGATCCCAGTGCCCTGAACAGGCGACAAGTCCAAACCTCTCCTAAAGCACGGGCGGGAAAAGGAAAAACGGCGTGAAGGCATCCAGTATCATCACGCGTTGCTCCTCCCCCCTGTTGATCCGGAGAATCGTTGATGTCCCTGCGCGTGACGTTGCTTGCTTCCCTGCTGCTCAGTGCCCCGGCCGCCTTTGCCCAGGACACCACCGACCTGGCCGCGATGACCTCGCCGTGGAGCGGCAGCGGCGGCGAACTCGGGTTTGCCTCCGCACGGGGCAACAGCAACACCGAAAGCGCCAACGGCCGGCTGCGCCTGCGCTATACCGATGACGACTGGGTGCACAGCATGGACCTGTTCGGCCTGCGCTCGCGTTCGGAATACACCGAAACCGCCGACGATGGCACCGTCACCAAGCGCAGCAACACCACCGCCAACCGCTACACCGGCAGCGCCGGCAGCGCGCTGCAGCTGGGCGAGCACCGCCAGATCACCGCCACGGTGCGTTATGAGCGCGACGATTTCGCTACCTACGACCGCCAGAGTTCGTTCGGTCTGGGTTACGGCACCCGGCTGGTGGAAGGCGACCGTTTCTACATGGACGCGCAGATCGGCCCCGGTGTGCGCCGCACGCACAACACCGAAGACGATGAAACCCGTACCGGCCTGATCGGCCGCGGGCTGTTCGACGTGAAGTATTCGCTGACCCCCAATACCGACCTGATCAACACCCTGCTGGTGGAATCGGGCTCGTACAACACCTTCGGCCAGAACGATTTCGGCGTGTCGGTGAGCATGAACGAGCACCTGGCCCTGAAGGCGGCCTGGCAGGCGCGTTACAACAGCGACGTGGCCGAAGACAAGCGCAAGACCGACACCCTGACCACGATGAACGTGGTCTACAAATTCAAGTAATGGGGACAACCGGGATCCGGGGTTGGTTCATCCCGATCCCAATGGGCCCGTAGCAATTCGTAGGTCCGGCCGTTGGCCGGACACCGCGCGCAGCCTCAGACGGCGATCAACTCGCCGGCGCCGCCGTCCAGCAGGCCCTGGGCCACCGCTTTTCCGAGCGCATCAGGGTCACTGCCCGGGCCCCGCGCTTCGGCGCGGATCAGCCGCCCGTCGGCCACGCCGCCGACCAGGCCCTGCAGGAACAGATTGTCGCCCTCCCACTGCGCGTAGCCGGCCACCGGCACGTGGCAGCTGCCGTGCAGCGCGCGGTTCATGGCGCGCTCGGCTTCCACGCAGGCGCGCGTACGCGCATCGTCGAGCGGGGCGAACAGCGCCATCACCCGCGCATCGTCGCCGTTGCATTCCACCGTGACCGCGCCCTGCGCCGGCGCCGGCAACCAGTCCGGTGCAGCGAGCCGCGCCACGATGCGCGCGCCCAGCCCCAGCCGTTCCAGGCCCGCCACGGCCAGCACGATGGCGTCGTAGCCGCCGTTGTCGAGCTTGGCCAGGCGCGTGTTGACGTTGCCGCGCAGGTCCAGCAGTTCCAGGTCCGGGCGCAGCGCGCGCAGCTGGGCCTGGCGGCGCAGCGAGGAGGTGCCCACGCGCGCGCCGATCGGCAGCGCGTCCACCGAGGCGTACAGGTTGGAAATGAACCCGTCGGCCGGGTCGTGCCGGGCCAGCATCGCCGGCAGCGCGAACGGTGCGTCCAGTTCCATCGGCACGTCCTTGAGCGAGTGCACGGCGCAGTCCGCATCGCCCCGCAGCATGGCCAGCTCCAGCTCCTTCAGGAACAGGCCCTTGCCGCCGATCGCGGCCAGCGAGCGGTCCAGCACTTCGTCGCCGCGGGTGCTCATCGGCACCAGCACCACGTCCAGCCCGGGGTGGGCCAGGCGCAGGCGGTCGGCAACATGTTCGCTCTGCCACAGGGCAAGCGGGCTCTTTCGGGTGGCGATGCGCAGGCTGGTCATGCGCCCATTATCGCCGGTTACAGGTGCTTGAGGTCCTGCTTCAGGCTCGCCACGCAGCGCCGGCTGACCTCCAGCGGGGCCTTGCCATGGCGCAGCACGGCCTGGACCTGGCCTGCGCCATTTCGTCGCAGCTCCACCAGTTCGTGGCGGGCCACCAGGCAGTTGCGGTGGATGCGCACGAAACGGCTGGCAAATTCCTCTTCCAGCGACTTCAGCGACTCCTCGATGAGGTCCTCGCCGCGCGCATGGTGCACCACCACGTACTTTTCCTCGGCCTGCATGTAGTGGATGTCGTCGATCGGGATCAGTCGCAGGCTGCCGCGCAGGCGCGCGCACAACAGCGTGCGTGCCTGCTGGCTGGGCGCGCTGGGCTGCCCGTTGCGGCCGGCCAGGAAAGTCCGGGCGCGTTCCAGCGCGGCAACCAGGCGTTCGCTGCGTACCGGCTTCATCAGGTAATCGATGGCCGCCGCTTCGAATGCGGACAGCGCGTGCGCATCGTAGGCGGTGCAGAACACCACCGCCGGGCGCGGATCGAAGGTGGCCAGGTGACGGGCGGCTTCCAGGCCGTCCAGCCCGGGCATGGCGATATCCAGCAGCACCAGGTCCGGCTGCAGCTCCGCGCAGGCATGCAGCGCCTGCTCGCCATTCTCGGCTTCGGCCACCACCTCGACCCCGGGCTGTTCGGCCAGCAGGCTGCGCAGGCGCTCGCGGGCGAGCGGCTCGTCGTCGGCGATGACAACTCTCAAGCAGGCTTCCTCACTGAACAGGCACGAAGATGTCGCAGGCATAGTAGCCGTCGTTCCATGCCCCCGTCATCCGTGCAGCCGGGCCGAACCGCCAGGCCAGGCGGTGTGCGATGTTGCGCTGCGCATGCCCGGCGCCCTGCATGAGCGGCAGCGCACGCACGTCCGGATCGGGTGCGGGGTTCTGGATGCGGATGTGCAGCTGCGCCCCTTCGAAGGACAGCGCAATGACGATGGTGCCGCCAGCCGGCAGCCGCGAAATGCCATGCAGCACCGCGTTTTCCACCAGCGGCTGCAGCACCAGGCGCGGCATCGGCAGGGTCCAGGGCAAGCCGTCTGCGCGTTGCCATTCCACCTGCAGGCGCTCCCCCAGCCGCAGCGATTCGATCGACAGGTAGGCTTCGGCCAGTTCGCACTCGGCCTGCAGGGTGGAGTCGCCCTCGCCCGCCCCCAGCGCGGCACGGAACAGGTCGGACAGATCCAGCACCGCGCGCTCGGCCACTTCCGGATCACGCCGCACCAGGCTGGCGATGAGATTCATGCTGTTGAACAGGAAATGCGGGCGGATCCGCGCCTGCAGCGCATCGGCCTGCGCGCGTGCGTTGGCCACGGTCTGCGCGCTCCAGCGATCGCTCACGTAGAAGTAGCGCAACGCCAGTGCCACGATCAGCGCGGTGACCGTGGCGCAGCCCAGGGTGAACCGCCAGAAGCCGACATCCCCGGCGAAACCGCGCGCATCCAGCACCGCATACAGCGCGTGCACGATGCCCGTGCAGGCGGCAGCGATCAGGGCGGCCATGGCTACTGCCAGCGCCGAACCCAACGCTTCCGGGAGCCGCGACAAGGTCGCCCGCGCCGCGCACAGACTCACCGTGACCGCCAATGCCAGCCACAACGCCAGGCCGCTGGCCGACAGGAAATCCGCCACGCTCCATTGCCGGCTGCCGTCGGGCGACAGCGCCACCACCACCACCACCAGCTCTGCCAGGCCGAGCATCGCGCCCAGCCGCGGCAGGCGGCACAGCTCGGGCAACCACAGCTGCTGGCGCGGGTCGTTCATGGCTCAGGCGGCGGCGAAGCGTGCGTCCAGCCAGTCGCCCAGCGCCTGCAGTTCTTCGGCGCAGACCTGGTGGGCCATGGAATAGGAATGCCACTCCAGCGGGAAGCCGGCTGCCGTGAGCCGCTGGGCGGTGTCGGCAGCGATCACCTGCGGGATCACCGGATCCTGCGCGCCATGGGCCATGAACACCGGCGGCCGGGCGCCATCGGCAATGGCGGCCTTGATGGCCGCTTCCGGATCCGGCAGGTAGGTGGACAGCGCGATCAGCCCGGCGATGGCACGGGTCGAGCGCAGTGCGGCGCTGAGGATGATCGCCCCGCCCTGCGAGAAGCCGGCGAGCAGGATGCGCTCGACTGGAATGCCGCGCGCGACCTCCGCATCGATCAGGGCATCCAGCGCGCGTACCGAGGCATCCACACCGGAAGCATCGGCGCGCGAGCGGAAGTCCATGCTGACGATGTCATACCAGGCGCGCATGGGCACGCCGTTGTTGATGGTGATCGGCTGCATCGGGGCATGCGGAAACACGAAGCGGATCGCCGGCCAGTGCGGACGCAGCAGCTCGGGCACGATCGGGGCGAAATCATGGCCGTCCGCGCCCAGGCCGTGCAGCCAGAGCACGGACCATTGCGGGTTGGCGGCGGTTTCGTTGACTACGGTTTCCAGCGCTTGCGACATCATGCGGCTCCAGTTCGTTCTGGCCGCATTATGGGGCCAGATGTCAGGGGGCGGCGCGTTGGGCAGCGGCGCGGCGCAGTTCGGCGGCGCGCTGCAGGATGGTCGGCGGGGTGGTCTCTTCCGGGATTTCCATCAGGCGCAGGCGGTGCAGCAGGTCGCCGGCGCGGCGCCCGGAAGTCAACGCGACCACCGGAATGGCCAGCACCATGCCCACCACCACCGGCGCCATCCAGGCGGCCAGCGCCGGCGATACCGCATAGGCCAGCACGCCCATGAACAACCCGAACACGCTCAGGCCACCGTAGCCCTTGATCAGCGCCGGCCAGGAAATGCCGCCGTCGTCGCGCTGCTGTGCATCCCAGCCCGAATCCTTGCCGGCCAGCACTTCGGCCACGCCGCGCGACTGCACGTACATCACCACCGGCGCCATCAGCGCGGCCAGCACGGTTTCCAGCAGCATCGACACGAATGCGCGGATGCCCCCGCCGCAACCGCGGCGCTCGGCCGGGTCGATCAACATCGCGATGTAGCCCAGCACCTTGGGCAGCAACAGCACCGCCATGGTGATGGCGAACATGCGGATCACCTGGGTTTCATCCTGCTGGCGCCAGTACAGGCCCGGCGACATGTGCAGCACTTCGCTGAAATCGATACCGCCCTGGAACAGCGGGATGGCAATGCCGATCAGCATCAGCATCGCCCACATCGGCGCGGTGAAGTAATGGCCGATGCCGATCATCATGTGCATGCGGCTGACCCAGTGCAGGCCACGCGAACCCACCACCTTGGCGTGCTGCAGGTTGCCCTGGCACCAGCGGCGGTCGCGCACCAGCATGTCGGTCAGGGTCGGCGGACCTTCTTCATAGCTGCCCTTGAGGTAGGGCACCATATGGGTGGCCCAGCCACCGCGACGCATCAACGCCGCCTCGACGAAATCGTGGCTCAGTACGTGGCCACCAAACGGCTGCCGGCCCGGCAACGGCGGCAGGCCGGCGTTCTCGGCAAAGGCCTCGGTACGGATCACCGCGTTATGGCCCCAGTAATTGCTTTCCGCGCCGTGCCACCAGGCCACGCCGCGCCCGATCACCGGGCCGTACACGCGTCCGCCAAACTGCTGCATACGCGCGAACAGGGTGCGGCCACCAATCACCGCCGGCAGGGTCTGGATCAGGCCCACGTCCGGGTTGTGCTCCATGCCCGCCACCAGCCGCACGATGGTGTCGCCGGTCATCAGGCTGTCGGCGTCCAGGATCAGCATCTGCGGGTAACCGCCGCCAAAACGGCGCACCCAGTCGGCGATGTTGCCGGCCTTGCGCCCGCTGTTGTCGCCACGGCGCCGGTAGAACAGGCGATCATGCCCACCGACCGCGTCGCACAGCTCGGCGAACGCCTGTTCCTCGGCCGCACCGATGTCCTCGCGCCGGGTATCGCTGAGCACGAAGAAATCGAACTGCTCCAGTTGCCCGGTAGCGGCCACCGACTCATAGATGGCCTGCAGGCCGGCCAGCAGGCGGCGCGGATCTTCGTTGTAGGTCGGCATCAGCAGCGCGGTGCGGGTATGCACCTGCGGCAGCGGCTGGTCCGGGTCGATGCCCAGCTTGTAGCCACGGTCGAACACGGCGGTGAGGAACCCGGCCAGGGCACCGGCAAAGGACAGCGCGATCCAGGCGAACAACGCTACGAACAGCACCAGCAGGCAGCCTTCCAGTACGGTGATGCCATTGGTAGCCAGCACCTTCCACATCATGTGGGTGGCGGCCACGGTCATGGCCGCCGTGCCGCCGAAGATGTAGAAGCGGCGCAGCGCGATCATGCGCGGCGCGGTGCGCTGGCGCGGCGTCAGCAGGCGGCCGTGGGTAAAGGTCTGTTCGGGCATGCCCATCGGGCTTTCGACGGGCAGCACCGGGCGGCCGGCATCGATCACGGCGTTGACGGTCTGCACACTCATGCGCGGCTACCCTGCGTGCGCTTCCCGCCAGTGCTGCCCTGTCCTGCAGCGGCGTGGCCGTGGCCGGCGCCCTGCTGATGTCTGTGACTACCGGAACCCACGAACTCTCCAACGGCACTGAGGCGAAAAATGCGGCCCAGCATAGGGGGCCAAATGTAAGCCGCGCGCGAAGGGGCTTTCGGGGTATTTCTCCCCATTCAGCAAACTTGCGCAAGCCCTCGAACGGGCTGATTGCGACAAACGGCTGCAGGCCTTGTGCCGTAAGACTTTCCCTATTCAGGGCGTAGGGTAACCCCTGGCAGAAGGCGCCTCAGGGGCGCCTGGGCAGGAAGGCCGGGGACAGACGCACCCGGCTTGGAACTGCGCAGACCGGCGCTCAACCGGGGGGCATGAACCCGCTTCAGGCCGGGGTGGCGTCCACGGCCACATCGCTCTCCACCGGCAGGCGCGCCAGCGCGCGCGAACCGACATGGGAAAACTGCAGCTGTGCCAGCAGATGCTGCGCCTGGGTGGCAACCGGGCACGGCAGGATGCGCGGGCCGGCTTCAGGACGCTCAGGGGACATCACAACACTCGACATGGTCTGACTCTCGATCGCTTCCAATACACCCGCGCGGCACCCATGCCGCGAGGAATGCGAACCCTATATGAATTTGTGGACGAATGTGTGACGTCGCCTACGCCGGAATGCGTCAGCACTGATGCGCGCCCGAAAACTGGCGCTTTTCAATAGTCAGCGACTATCATGTAACCGTTTTCAACATCATAAAGTGGATATGGATTCCAACATCGCGTCATCCTTCAGCCCCAAGTGGCAGTTCCGGTTCGACTTCTTCAATGCCCACGGGGCGCCAAACTCGCCGGCCTTCAAGGCCGCCTACAAGGCGCTGCCGTTCGGGCAGAAGGTCAAGGTCAACTTCAACTTCTTCGCCCTGTTCTTCGGCTGCATCTACCTCTTCATCCTGGGCATGTGGCGCAAGGCCCTGACGATCCTGGGCCTGACCCTGGTGCTCGGCGTGGTGCTGGCATTCCTGCCCGACCCGATCGGCCGTGGCATCGCGATTGCGTGGTCGCTGTTCATTGCGCTCACCACCAACTACAACTACTACCTGGAAAAGGTGAAGGGCGACACCAGCTGGAATCCCTTCCAGGGCATGCGCTGGTAAACCCCCGCAGCTCGCCTCACCTGAAAAGCCCGGTCGATTGACCGGGCTTTTTGCTGCTCAGAAGGTTTCCCATTCGGTCTCGACCGCTGCCGCTGCTGCACGCATCGGGGCCCGCTTCTGGCCGACGGCCTTGCGCGGTGCCGCAGGCGCTGCGGCCGGCGCAGCCGCGCCGGTGCGGAAGATCGCCACGGCCTTGCCCAGGTGCTGGGCCTGCTCTTCCATCGCCCGCGCCGCCGCGGTGGCTTCTTCCACCAGCGCCGCATTCTGCTGGGTGGTTTCGTCCATCTGGGTGATGGTCTGGTTGACCTGCTCGATGCCGGCGGACTGCTCCTTCGAGGCGGCGGAAATCTCGGCCATGATGTCGTTGACCCGGCGCACGCCGGTAACGATCTCTTCCATGGTGCGCCCGGCGGTCTGCACCAGCGCCGAGCCTTCGGCGACCTGCTCCACCGAATCGTCGATCAACTGCTTGATCTCCTTGGCCGCACCGGCCGAGCGCTGCGCCAGCGCGCGCACTTCCGAGGCCACCACCGCAAAGCCGCGGCCCTGCTCACCGGCGCGCGCCGCTTCCACGGCGGCGTTGAGCGCCAGGATGTTGGTCTGGAAGGCGATCCCATCGATCACCGAGATGATCTCGGCGATGCGCTTGGACGCGGCCTCGATTCCGGCCATGGTGGTCACCACCTGGCCCACCACCTGCCCGCCCTGTTCGGCCACGTTGGCAGCACCGGCCGCCAGCTGGTTGGCCTGTACGGCGTGGTCGGCGTTCTGGCGCACGGTGGAGGTCAGTTCCTCCATCGACGCGGCGGTTTCCTCCAGGCTCGCGGCCTGCTGTTCGGTACGGCGCGACAGATCGCTGTTGCCCGAGGCGATTTCGCCCGCCGCCAGGTTGATGCTGTCGGTCGCCTGCTGGATACGACCGACGATGTCGGTCAGCTGGGTCACGGTGGTATCGGCATCGTCGCGCATCTGCGCGAACACGCCGTGGAACTGGCCGTGCATGCGTGCGGTGAGGTCGCCGGCGGCGATCGCGCGCAGCAGCGCGGAGATCTGCTGCAGGTTGTCGTCGCTCACCTGCATCATGGTGTTGAGGTTTTCGACCATGGCGCGGAAGTCGTGGTCGAAGCGCACCCCATCGCCGCGCTGGCTGAAGTCGCCGCGCGCGGCGGCACCGGCCAGGTCGCGGATCTGGGTATTGATCGCGCGCAGGTTGGCCTTGGTGGTGTCCATTGCATCGGTGAACACGGCCTGGTCGCCGGGCAGGCGGTCCATGTCCTGCGACAGATCGCCTACCGCATAGCGCTGCATTACCTCGACCAGGCGACGGGTGACGGCAATGTTGGCGCCCACCAGCTGGTTGGTGTCTTCGACCATGCGCCCGTACGCGCCCGGGAAGGCCTGCGCATCCATCCGGTAGCCGAGTTCGCCGGCTTCATGGCGTTGCGCCATCTCGCCCTGCGCGGCCATCACCGCGCGCAGCTGGCCGCGCATGCGCTGCATGGACTCCAACAGGCGGCCAACCTCGTCGTCGCGTGGCGACGGCAGCGGGGTGTCCAGGCGGCCTTCGGCCACATCCGCCGAGAGCCGCACGGCATCGGCAAGCGGGCGGATCGCCTGGCGGCGCAGCAGCACGTATACGCTGGCGCTGAGCACCAGTGCCGCGCCCAGGCCAACGCCGAGGATGATCCACAGCAGCGAGCGCGCCTGTTCGGTGATCAGCGCATACGGCACGATCACGCCCAGCGCGAACCGCTCTTGGCTGCCACCGATGCGCAGCGGCACATACGCTTTCACGTTGCCTGCGGCATCCGGAGTGAACGCCTCGAAGCGCTGGTCACGCGCCACGGCTGCAAGGACCTGCGCAGTGACGGCATCGTCGCGGCGCTGGCCGATCTGCTTGGCATCCTGCGCGGCCAGCACGATGCCGCCGGGCGAGATGAGTTCGACATGGCCCTGCCCCATCGGGCGCAGCGCCGCCAGACGCTCCTGCAGTGCAGCCAGGCCGAAGTCCACGGTGACCGCGCCCAGGAACTGTCCGTTGTCGAGCACCGGGGTCGACAGCGTGGTCATCAGCACCTGCCTGCCGCCGATCTCATAACGGTACGGCTCGCTCACGGCCTGCCGCTTGAGCTCACGCGGGCGCAGGTACCAGTCACCATCGCCGGGGACGTCATAGCCCTTGAGTACATCCTGCACCGGCGCGCCGTCCTGCCAGGCCCAGTAGCTCATGAAGCGGCCGGTGGCATCGTGGGCTTCGGCACCGACGAAGTCGGCGTCCCTGCCATCGAAGGCCTGCGGTTCCCACAGCGTGCCCAGGCCCACCCATTCCGGGTGCGATTGCAGCTGCTGGTGCAGCACCTGTGCGGCAGTCGCGCGCGACAGGGTGGCAGCGCGGTGCTGCACCACCAGGCTGTCGGCCAGTGCCTGGCTGGTGGAAAACGCGGCGGCCAGGTCGGCACCGACCCGGCGCGATTCGGCCTCGGCCTGGCTTTCCATGGTCCGCCGCGACGATTCGAGCAGCGCCTGGCTGGCTTCGCGGTAACTGAGGGCGGCGGTCACGCCGAAGCAGAGCATGGCGATCAGCGCGGTTCCGAGCATCAGCCGGTTGGCGATGCTGCCGGGACGCTTGGAAGCGGACGGGCGGGACGTGGACATGGGGGTGTTCCAGGCAGGAGTACAGAACAGCGCGCGCCCGAGGGCACCGCTACTACGTCACGCAGTCCATTGCGGCCCGCCCGGCACGGTGCAACGCACATGCAGGTCGGGTCATACGCTGGTAGCGGCCCTGTGCTGGAGATGTTGAGCGCCGGATCCTGACCGGGTTCAGTGAGGCGTACGGCCACCCAGCCGCTCCACCAACGTCTGGCTGGCGGCATTGAGTCCGATCACCTCGACCTGCGCCCCATGCCCGCGCAGTTTGAGGGTAACCCTGTCCAGTGCGCCAACCGCACTCAGGTCCCAGAAGTGCGCCTGGCTGAGGTCGATCCGTACCCGCGCCGGCACTTCCTGGTAATCAAAGCTCTCGCCGAACTGCCCCGCCGAAGCGAAGAACACCTGCCCGGTCGCCGTGTAGGTGCGGACTCCGTCGGCATCGGTGTGGTCGGTGACGACCAGCAGCCGACCCACCTTGCGCGCGAAGAACAACGCCGACAGCAGCACTCCGGTCAGCACGCCCTTGGCCAGGTCGTGGGTGGCCACGGTCACCACGACGGTGGCCACCATCACCACCGAGGAGCTCATGGGGTGCACGCGGAACTCGGCAAAGGAACGCCAGTGGAAGGTCCCGATGCTGACCATGATCATCACCGCCACCAACGCGGCCATGGGAATCTGCCGCACCCAGTCGTGCCCGTACACCACCAGCAGCAACAGCAGCACGCCTGCCACCAGGCAGGACAACCGGCCACGCCCGCCGGAGGACACATTGATGACCGACTGCCCGATCATCGCGCAGCCACCCATGCCGCCGAACAGGCCAGCGGTGATGTTGGCCAGGCCCTGGCCGGCGCACTCACGGTTGCGCTGGCTCGGGGTGTCGGTCATGTCCTCGACGATCTGCGCGGTCATCATCGACTCCAGCAGGCCCACCACCGCGAGGGTTGCCGAGACCGGCAGCAGCAGCGCCAGCGTGTCCCACGTCATCGGCACATCGGGGAACAGGAACGTGGGCAGGCTGTCGGGCAGTGCGCCCATGTCGCCCACGGTCCGCACTTCCCAATGCAGCCCGATCGACAGCGCGGTCAGCACCACGATGGCCACCAGCGGCGACGGCACTGCGCGGGTCAACCGCGGCAGCAGGTAGATGATGGCCAGCCCCGCCGCGCACACCGCCCACACCTGCCACGAGCGCCCGATCAGCTCGGGCATCTGTGCCAGGAAAATCAGGATGGCCAGTGCGTTGACGAAGCCGGTGATCACCGAACGCGACACGAACCGCATCAGCGCGCCCAGCTTCAGTGCGCCGGCGATGATCTGCAGCAGGCCGGCCAGGATCGTCGCGGCCAGCAGATACTGCAGGCCGTGGTCCTTCACCAGGTCCACCATCACCAGCGCCATTGCGCCGGTGGCCGCCGAGATCATGCCTGGCCGGCCGCCTGCGATGGCGGTGACCACGGCGATGCAGAACGACGCATACAGGCCCACCTTGGGGTCCACGCCGGCAATGATCGAGAAGGCAATGGCTTCAGGAATGAGCGCCAAGGCGACCACGGTGCCGGAAAGCAGGTCGCCACGGATGTTGCCGAGCCACTGCTGGCGCGGGGGATAGGAGACAGACATGGGGGGCCAGGCGGCAGAACGGCGCGCAGGATACCATCGACCCTCCCTCGAGCAGCAGGAAGGCATCCATGTACGGTCTGATCGGAAAGATGAACATCGCTCCCGGCGAGCGCGACGCGGTCATCGCGATCCTGCTGGAGGGCACCCAGGCCATGCCGGGATGCCGGAGCTACGTGGTGGCCAAGGATCCCGCAAATGCCGACGCGATCTGGATCACTGAAGTCTGGGACAGCGCTGAACTCCACCACGCCTCGCTGGCGCTGCCAGGCGTGCAGCAGGCCATTGCCCGCGCACGCCCGCATATCACCGGCTTCGGCGAACGGTTCGAAACCGAACCGGTGGGCGGTTACTGACGGGGGCCGAACATCGCGCCAACGCTGTGCAGCAGCTCGTGCACGCTGAACGGCTTGGGCAGCAGCGACATCCCCTCGCCCAGGAACTCGTTGCGCACGGCGGCGCTTTCCGTATAGCCGGTGATGAACAGCACCGGCAAGCTCGGGCGCAACGCGCGCGCGGCATCCGCCAGGTCGCGACCGTTCATGCCGGGCAGGCCGACGTCCGACAACAACAGATCCACGGCCCGCGCTGAATGCAGCTCCAGCAGCGCCTGCTGCGCGTTGGTGGCTTCCACGACCTGGTAGCCGACCTCGAGCAGCATCTCGCGCACCATCATCCGCACCGAATCGGTGTCGTCCACCAGCAGGATGCGTTCGGCATGGCCGCGCTGCACCTGCACCTGCGCCGTGGACGCAGACGCCATCTCGACCTGTTGCTGCCCCTCGGGCAACAGCAGTTCGATCTCGGCACCTTCCCCCTGCTCGCTGGCAATACGGGCGCTGCCGCCGGACTGGCGCGCGAAGCCGTAGGTCATCGACAGGCCCAGGCCGGTGCCCTCGCCCTGCGGCTTGGTGGTGAAGAACGGTTCGAATACCTTGTTGATCAGGTCCAGTGGAATGCCGGTTCCGTTGTCGATCACTTTGATGGTGATGTAGTTGCCCGGCGACAGCTCGTGGTCACGCTCGACCCTCGCGCGGCCCGCGCGGATGCGGATCAGGCCCTGGCCGGCCAGCGCATCGCGCGCGTTGATGACCAGGTTGAGCATGACGTTCTCGAACTGGTTGGGATCGGCCATGGCCACCAGCGGTTCGGCGCCCAGCTCCAGTTCCAGTTCGATGTTCTCGCCGATCGAGCGCCGCAGCATGTCTTCCAGCGAGCGTACGCGGGCAACCACGTCGAACGTCTGCGGGTCCAGCGGCTGCTTGCGGGCAAAGGCCAGCATGCGCTGGGTCAGCGCCGCGGCGCGGTGTGCCGAGGCGGTGGCGATGTCGACGTAACGGCTTGCCTTGTCCCACTTGCCGCTGCTGGCGGCCATCTCGATCATGTCCAGGCCGGAGATGATGGTGGTCAGCAGGTTGTTGAAATCATGCGCGATACCGCCGGTCAGCTGGCCGAGCGAATCCATCTTCTGAGCCTGCATCAGCTCCATTTCGGTGCGCTCGCGCTCGGCGATCTGGAAGGCCAGCTCGCTGTTGGCGCTCTCCAGCTCCTGGCGCTGCTCCAGTTCGCGCACGTGGCGCTCGGTGATGTCTTCGACCAGCACCAGGCCGAGGCCAGGAGCGCTGTAGGGCGTCACCCGCCACTCGGTCATGCGCCGGTTGCCCTGCACCTGCAGGGCAAAGGTGCCCTGCCAACGCTCACCTTCGGCCAGCGCCACCTTCAACGCGCTCATCGGCCCGAACTGGTGGTCCAGCAAGGCCTCGATCCGGCCCGGCCCCAGGTCCTCTCCAAGCAGGCGCTTGAAGGCATCGTTGGCTTCATGCACCTGCAGCTGCGCATCCAGGACGGTGATCGGTGCATTGATCTGGCGGAAGATCTCGCCGAAACGCGCTTCGGCGTCGCGCAATGCGTCTTCGGCGCGGCGCGCACGCAGCAGGCTGCGCAGCGTGGCCAGCAGCACGTCCGGATCCACCGGGTGCACCAGGTAGGCATCGGCACCGGCGTTGAGCCCGGTAATGAGGTCCCCGGTGGCGATCGAGGCGGCCGAGACATGCACCACCGGCAACAGCTGCATGCGCGGGTCTTCGCGCAGCTGGCGCACCACGTCGAAACCGCTCATGTCGGGCAGGTTGACGTCCAGCACCAGCGCACCGAAATCCTGCGTGTTGAGCTGGACCAGGCCGTCGGTGCCGGTGCCGGCTTCTTCCACGCGGAACCCGTGGTGTTCCAGCACCCGGCGCACCGAATAGCGGGTGGCCGCGTTGTCGTCGACGATCAGGATCCGGTCACGCGTCGGCATCAGCGGTCTCCTCGGCAGCCAGCTTCAGCGGCAGCTTCACATGGAACTCCGAACCGACGCCCAGTTCGCTGGTCACCCCCACCTCGCCGCCCAGCAGCTCGGCAAAGCGCTTGCACAGCGACAAGCCCAGGCCGGTGCCGCGCAGACGCTTCTGCAGCGGCGTGTCCACCTGCACGAAATCCTCGAACAGGGTGGGCAGCAGGTCCTGCGGAATGCCGATGCCGGTGTCGCGCACGCTGAAGCACACCGAATGCGCGTCGACCAGCTTGGCCGACACCACCACCTGGCCGTTGGGCGTGAACTTGAGCGCATTGGAAATGAAATTGCGCAGGATCTGCGCCAGCTTCTTGTCATCGGTGTACAGCAGGGGCAATGCCGGCGGATCTTCGAACACCAGGTCCACCCGGTTTTCTTCGATGAGGGGCCGGAACATGCCGCGCAGCGCCGCGAACAGGTCCATCAGGTCGAACCAGGCCGGCGAAATGGTGATCCGGCCCGCTTCGATCTTGGCCAGGTCCAGCAGGTCGTCGACCATTTCGCGCAGCTCGGCCGCCGAGCCGCTGATGAAGCGCACCTGCCGGCGCTGCTCCTCGGTCAGCGGGCCATCCATGCCGTCTTCCAGCAGCCGGGTCATGCTCAGTATCGAGCCCAGCGGCGTGCGGAATTCATGGCTCATGTAAGACAGGAACCGGCTCTTGAGCTCGGAGACCTCGCGCAGCTGCTCGGCCTGCTGGTCCAGTTCGGCGTACAGGGCCAGCACGCCCTGGTTGGTTTCCTCAAGCTCCGCGCGCAGGGCATCGGCCTGCGTGCGCAGCTGGACGATTTCCTGTTCGGGGGGAAGCGCGTTCAATGCAGGTCTCCGAGCCGCAGGGCGATGATGCCGGTGTCGTCGCGGCCACGATCGAAATCGCGCTGCAGCACCGCCACTATAAGCGCCGGGTGGCGATGGAACAGGCCGGGGTAGTCGCGCAGGCTCCAACGCGCCTGCAATCCATCACTGTGCATGAGCAGCAGCGTGCCTTCCGGCGCGTGAAAATGGAATGGTTGCGCCTTGCGGAACTGCACCCCGACGATGCCCGGGTGCGAGGCCATGCCACGGGTCGTGGTCGCCTCGTGCAGGCCCGCCGAAATGTTGCCGATGCCGGCAAACTGGACCGCGCCGCCGGCAACGTCCACGCTGGCAACCGCCGCGGCCCCGCCCCGGGTACCGGACATGCCGGCATGCATCGCCGCGACCAGGTCCGCCGGTGCAACCGCCCCGCGCGCGGCTGCGACCGCCACGCCGGCCTGGGCGGCATCGGCCGCCGGCAGCCCGTGCCCGAGGCCATCGATCAGCGTCACGGCCACCGACTGGGCATCGGCACGCAGGTGCCAGGCGTCGCCGCAGGCCACCTCATGGCGCATGGCCAGGCGCAGCGCACCGTAGGGTACGTCCACGTCGCGGGCAACGCGGCTGGCGTAGACGCGCGCCACCACCACGCAGCCCTTGTCGTCGGACCAGGCATCGAGCACGGTGGCCTGGCGCCGTATTGCGCCGAGGCCCAAACCCTGCGTACCGCCGGTCGAATAGCCGTCAGGCAGGGACTGCGCCAGCGAGAAGCCCGGCCCGGCATCGAGGGTGCACAGTTCGATGCCCTCACCGCCGCGACCGCACACCACTGACAGGTACATGCGCCCGCCGCGTCCGTGCTTGATCACATTGGTGGCCAGCTCGGTGGCGGCCAGGGCCACCCGGCCAGCATCCATTTCATCGAAGCCGATGCCATCGGCCATGGCCAGCGCTTCGCGCCGGGCCTGCCCTACCTGCGAGACCTCTTCCACCACCACGACCCGGGTAACGCGGCCAGAGAAATTCAGATCCATTTGATGATGGCAACCCGGGTGCCCTTGCCGGGTTCGCTCTCCAGTTCGAACTGGTCCACCAGCCGGCGCGAGCCGGACAGGCCCAGCCCCATGCCGCTGCCCGAGGTCCAGCCATCGGTCAGGGCCTGGGCGATATCGGGAATGCCGGGACCATTGTCGGAGAACACCAGGCGCAGCCCGCGGCGGATGCCGCTGTCCACCACCTCCCATTCCATGCTGCCACCGCCGCCATAGATCACCGCGTTGCGGGCCAGTTCGCTGGCGGCAGTGACCAGTTTGGTCTGGTCGATGAGCCGCATCCTGCATGCCACGGCCGCCTGCCGGGCAGCCTGGCGTGCCAGCACCACGTCCTGCTCGACGCGGATCGGCAAGGATCCACTGACGGCGGTCATGGCGACTCTTCGTCGGGTTGCTGCAGCAGGTCCATGCGCAGCAGTTCCATGCCACGTTCGACATTCAGCGCGGTGCGCACCCCGGTCAGGGTCAGGCCCAGCTCAACCAGCGTGATCGCCACGGCCGGCTGCATGCCCACCACCACCGTGGTGGCATCCATGATCCGGGCCAGTGACGAAATGGTGGAAATCATCCGGCCAATGAAGGAATCGACGATGTCCAACGCGGAAATGTCGATCAACACGCCGCGCGCAGAGGTCTTTTGAATACGTTCGGTCAGGTCGTCCTGCAGGGTCAGCGCAAGCTGGTCATGCATGTCCACCTGGATGGTCACCAGCAGCAGATCGCCCATCTGCAGGATCGGGATGCGGTCCATTTCAGCGCGCCGCCTTGGTCACCGTCTGGCCGGTGCGCTTGAGCGCCAGTGCCAATGCGTCGGCCAGGTTGGCCTTGGTGACGATGCCCTGCAGGTCCAGGCCCAGGTGCACGATGGTCTGTGCGATCTGGGGCCGCACGCCACTGATGATCGCGTCGGCGCCCATCAGGCGGATGGCGGTAACGGTCTTGAGCAGGTGCTGGGCGACCAGCGTGTCCACGGTGGGCACGCCGGTGATGTCGATGATGGCGATTTCCGAACCGGTGTCGACGATCCGCTGCAGCAGCGATTCCATCACCACCTGGGTGCGCTGCGAATCCAGCGTGCCGATCATCGGCAGGGCCAGCACGCCCTCCCACAGCTTCACCACCGGGGTGGACAGTTCCAGCATTTCTTCCTGCTGGCGCTGGATCACGTCCTCGCGGGTCTTCTGGTAGACCTTGACGCTGTGCAGGCCAAGCCCGTCGATGAGTTCTGAAATCGCCCACAGCTGATCGCCGACCGCCTTGGGGTCGTCGGCGAAGTTCTGCTGGACCAGCTCGAACAGCGGGCGCTTGAGCGAGAACAGGAAGCTGGCGGTTTCCGAGGAGCTGAAGCCCTTGAGCACGCGGTCACGCGAGAGCTGTTCGAGGAACTGGCGGGTGTCCTGCCATTCGCTGCCGGCCACGCCGGTGCCGTTGGTGGACACTGCCGTCTGGAACAGGCGCCAGAATTCGCGTACCTGGGCATCCAGCTCACGCGTGCTCAACCGGCCATCCTGGCCCTGGCCGGAGCCGGCCAACTGGTCGCTCCACTGCGCCACCACGGTGTCCTGGTGGGTACGAAGAAGGTCGATCGTGCGCTGCTGCAAAGCCGCCATGGGGGAGATTCCTAGGTAGGAAGGTGTGAAAGCCCCGGCACGCAACGCGCCGGGGCTTGGAATTTTCCTGAGCTTAAATGAATTCAGCTACACGGACCATTACGACAACGGATGGCGCGTGAAGGCCGTGTGCACAACACTGACTGATTCAGAATAGACGGCCGCAGGCCCTCATTTTCTGCCGGTGGAGGGAGCGTTCTGCGCCTTGCGCCTGCGCATGGCGAGCATCTGGCCGACCACCGCCGTGATGAGGATCAGGCTGTTGGTGACCACGAAGACCGTGGAGCCCAGCAGCGCGCTGTACACGATGAACAACACCGAGGCCGTGATCTGGCCGACGAACAGCCAGGTGGAGACGCCCTCCACCGACCCGGCCTGGTGCTGCTTGTAGATCTGCCGCACCAGCGTGGCGATCAGCACGGCCGTGGCGGCCCAGCCCAGCAGGTCGGCGGGCTGCTCCATCAATCCGCCGCCACGTGGGCCGGCAGCAGCGGGGGCCCAGCCCCCATCACCTCGCGCTCCAATGCGCGCAGGAATCCACTGAAGCCGTGCGGCGCACGTGCGGTTCGCCGCGCGCTGGTCGCCACGGCAGGGCGGGCCAGCCAGGCGATGCGGGCACCGTTACCGGCCAGTGCTTCGACCAGTGCAACATCTTCCCCCGTGCGCAGGGCCGGAAAGCCACCCACCGCCAGATAAGCGGCCGCGCTCATGCCAAGGTTGGCCCCATGGATGTGCCGGTGCCCATCCTGCACGATTTCCCGTGCGGAGAAGGCTGTGCGCACCCGCTCGGGGTAATCGAGCCAGTCCTCCACCTCTACCACGCCACAGAAGGCATCGGCGCCGCACAGGCTTTGCCGCCACAGCCAGTCCTGCGGTACGGCGGTGTCGGCGTCGGTGCTGGCGATCCAGCGCGCGCCATGCGCCAACACGTGGCTGGCCGCCGCTGCCCGCGCGGTGCCCACGCACTGGGCGTCCACGGCCACGGTGATTGCCCCATGTCCGGCGCACACCGCCTCCGTGGCATCGCTGCATGCGTCGAGCGCGACCACCACCAGCACCGGCTCGCGGCCCAGACCGGGATGCGCGGCCGCCACGGCGATGGAGGCCAGGCAGCGACCAATGGCGTGCGCTTCGTTGTGTGCGGGCACGATCACGCCGATCATCGCAGGCCTTCCCAGCGGGCAACGCTGGTCGGTTCCCGACTCCACGCCTGCATCAGCAGGTCAGCGTCCTGGTAGCAGAAGGCCTCGTCCAGGCCACGACCGAACGCGCGGTGCACCTGCTGGGCCGAGCTCAGTGCTTCCTCGAACGGGTGCACCCAGTGGCACGCCAGCAGCAGGCCGTCATCAGCAAGGCTGCCACGCAGCTTTGCCGCCATCGCCACCACATCCTGCGGTGCCAGGTAGTAACCGACCTCGCTGACCACGATCAGGTCGAAGCGCTCCGCGGGCCATTGTTCGGGATGACGGGCCTGTTCAAGCCGCACGTTTCCAAGGTGCCCGGTCGAGCGTGCCGCGTCTGCCAGCGCGGCCTCGCTGAGGTCGGTCGCCAGCAGCGCGTCGCAGCGTGTTGCCAGCTCTGCGCTCAGCACGCCATTGGAACACCCCAGCTCCCACGCATTGCCGTAGCGCGGCCGGGGCAGGCAGGCCAGCGTCAGCGCGCGCTTGCGCGCCTCGTACCAGCGGTTGCGGTACTGGAACGGGTCGGGCTGCTGGTAGATCTGTTCGAAATAGGCACGGGTGTTCATCCAATCAGCACCTCGAAGGAACGCCGGAAGCGGGCGAGTACGTGTTCGGGAAGGATCGGCTCGCAGCCCAGCGCCTCGCCTTCCCCGGTCTGCGTCGCAAAGACCGCCATGGCTTGGCGCTTGCGGGCCTGCGCGTCCGGGCACAGCGCAATGCGCTGCGCGGTCGTCCACGGACCGGTGGACGCCAGCGCATCCAGCCAGTGCCAGGCCCAGACCGGATACTGCAGGCTCCTGGCACCGCAGAGGGCCGCCGCCGCAAGCGCCGCACGCCCCACCGCTTCATGGTCCGGGTGGGCGTCGTGGATCCAGGGTGCCAACACGACGTCGCCTGGTGACACGCAGGTGCGGAGATGCGCGACCAGGTCGGCTTCGTGCCGCGCCACCGCACCATCCGGCAGGCCAAGCGAGGTCACATGCGTGGCGTCCATGCCCAATGCCTGCATCGCCGCCGCCAACTCGCGTCGGCGCGCGTCACGCAGGCATGCCGGTGTCCAGCGCGGGTGGTCGGGGTAGCAGGCTTCGCCGTCCGTCACCGACACCACCTGCACTCCGCACCCCTGTGCGGCCGCCGCCTGCATCAGGCCACCACAGCCCAGCACCTCATCGTCGGGATGGGGCGACACCACGATGAGCCGTCGCGCGCCGAGCAGTACGGTGTCAGCTTCCACCAATGGCAATGCGTCCAACCATGCACAGCGTTCCCACGCCGACTCCGGCGTGCCCCGCCCTTCGATGCGAACCGCTACAGCGTCCACGGCTGCTCCTGGCGCTGGATGGCCCGGCCCAGTTCGGCCCAGTCGCGGTCGGCATGGCTCTGCCGGATGAAGACGGTAAGATCCGCCCAGCGCTGGGCGTGGCCGGGATCCAGGCACATGGGCGCAGGGCCCAGCGCGCGTCCGACCGCATCAAGCACCTGCACACAGGCGCGCTCCACGACGCTGCGCACGCGGGTCACGTCGGACGTGTGCGGCTGCGATGGCATCGCATCGATCCAGGCAGCCAGTTCGCGCAGCAGCGCCGCCGACGCCTGCAGCGCCATGTCCACCTGGCCAAGCAATGCAGCGGCCTGGGCGTTGTCGTCTACGCGCGGCGAGCGCTGCAGCGGTGAGGCCAACGCAACCGCGGCGCCATACCAGCACGCGGCGATACCGGCACCGCCATGCCAGAAGCCCGGGCGCGCGAGGTAGGCGCCGGGCGCGCCTATGGGCTCGGCGCGTACGTGGTCGAACTGCACCGTGCCGCTTGGAATGCCGCCCATGCCGGTGGCATGCCAGCTCTGCGGCTGCAACAGGATGCCGGGCGCGTCAGTGCGCAGGCACACCAGCCGGGACGCGTCGCCGCAGTGGGCAGTGACCAACGCCACATCGACCAGACCGGCGCCGGAGCACCAGGGCTTGGCGCCAGTTACCGTGCCCGTCGCTTCGTCGTAGCACAGCGTGGCCTGGGGACCTTCCGCCGCCCAGACCGCCGCAAGCGTTCCGTCCGCCAAGGGAGCCGAATGCAGGTCGTCCAGGATCGCCTGGGCGTCGTAGTGGGCCTCCATCACCTTCGCCACGCACAGATCGCGCCCGGCAATGGCCGCCAACGCCCGCCAGCGCGCCAGCGTATGTCCACGCCCGGGCAGCGGCAGCGACGGCTGGCGTGCCAGCACCTCTCGCGCGGCGGACTCCAGCGCGGGCGCGGCATGTTCGACGATCTGATCCATATATATAAACGGTGGAACCGTGTTCTTCGGGCGGGTCAGGCAAGGGATACCGTGCCCTGCGTAGCCGGGTGGTGACCGCGATGTGTGGGCACCGTGCAGCGCGTGCGGACATCGCCCTCACCTTGTCGCGCCCAAGCTCGGACTCCGCACCCACTGAGGCGACTTCCATGGCAACCCCCTCCTCCAATCCGCTGGAAGGCAAGGACGACCAGCAGAAAGCCCATACCCCCGACACGCTGCGCAACGATGATGCGAAGTGGAAGGACAAGGACATGCCCGAGCAGGACACCACCGCCACGCCGGACGACTACGAGCGCCCCGCCAAGCCCTGAGCGGCCATCGCCTCCGTTCCTCACGGATCGGGGAGCAGTGATATGCGAAGCTATGCCGGTGGGCCCCTGACGGCGGCGTGGACCCCCGTGCCCGCCGATACAGGGCTGCTCCAGTGGTTGAGCAGCGTCTTTTGATTACGGTACCCGGTGGGGGTCAACGAATGTCGTCCTGGAAAGTGAGTGAACCCGCGTTGGATCTCAACAGCTGTGCCAGAGAGCCGATACGCACTCCGGGAGCGATTCAACCCTACGGCCTGATCCTCGTCCTCGACCCCGCCACCCTGCGGGTCAAGGAACGCGCACTATCGCGCCCTGACCTGATCGAGGCCTTCGGCGACCCGCTCGGCCAGACGGTGGATGTGGTGCTGGGCGCCACACTGGCCGCCTGCCGACCGACCCTTGAGGCGCTCAAGCCGGACACCTCCCAGTTCCTGGGCGCACACACGATCGGTGAACATGGCAGGCACCAGGTGCTGGCCCATCGGACCGGCAACGATCTCATCGTGGAGCTTGAGGAGCCGGTGTCCGGTGAACCGGGCTCGCTTGAAGACCTGTACCCGGCGATCCGCCGCTTCATGGGTGCCATCGAGCGGGTGGCCAGCACGCAGGAGCTGTGCGAGCTCGCCGCCGTGCAGATCCGCGAGCTGACCGGTTTCGACCGGACCCTGGTCTATCAGTTCGACAAGGAATGGAATGGCGCGGTCGTCGCCGAGGATGGCAACGGGGTTCTGCCCAGCTACCTGGACCTGCGCTTCCCCGAATCGGATATCCCCGCGCAGGCGCGCGCGCTGTACCGGCAGAACCGCGTCCGCCTGATCGCCGACAGCGATTACCAGGCCGTACCGCTGGTGCGCGACGCCGCCAACGCCGATGCCCCGCCCACCGACCTCAGCCCCTCCATGCTGCGCAGCGTGTCGCCGGTGCACCTGCAGTACATGCGCAACATGGGCACGGGCGCATCGATGTCGGTGTCGCTGCTGCGCGAAGGCGAGCTGTGGGGGCTGATTTCCTGCCACAACCAGGCGCCCAAGCGTGTTCCCTACCATGTGCGCACCGCCTGCGAGTTCATCGGCCAGATCCTGTCGCTGCAGATCACGCTGAAGGAACGCGCGGCCGTGGTCGAAGAACGCATCGCCCGTCGCGCGATCCAGGTGCGCCTGCTCGGCCGCATGGCCGGCGACCAGGATTTCATGGCCGCGCTGGGCCGGGACCAGCAGAGCCTGCTTGCGCTGACCCAGTCCGTCGGCGCGGCGATCGTGCATCGCGGCGAGTGCATCCTGCATGGCGAGTGCCCTGACGAACCGCAGGTGATGTCGCTGGTGCAGTGGCTGACGGCGCAGCAGCATGACGGGGACCTGGTCTGTACCGACCGGCTGCCGCTGGAATGGGCGCCGGCCGATGCCTTCGCCGACGTCGCCAGCGGCGTGCTGGCCATTTCCATTTCCCAGATCCACGACAGCTACGTGCTGTGGTTCCGGCCCGAGGTCGTGCGTACCGTGCGCTGGGGCGGTGACCCTCGCAAGGAAGATACCGGCCTGCCGCTGTCCCCGCGCACCTCGTTCGAGGGCTGGAAGGAAACGGTACGCAAGCAGTCTCTGCCCTGGAACGACGTGGATCGCGACGCGGCGCTGGAACTGCGTACCGCCATTGTCGACATCGTGCTGCGCAAGGCCGAGGAAATGGCCGCGCTCAACGAACAGCTCCTGCGCAGCAACAAGGAGCTGGAGGCATTCTCCTATTCAGTCAGCCACGACCTGCGCGCACCGTTCCGCCACATCGTCGGCTATTCGGAGCTGCTGTGGGCCTCGGCCGGCGAGCGGCTAAACGATTCAGAAAAGAGATTTCTCGACACCATCGTTGAATCTGCACAATCGGCCGGAACACTGGTTGACGACCTGCTCAGCTTCTCGCAGATGGGCAGGTCCACGATGGGTCAGATCGCAATGGACATGACCGCCCTGGTCGAGGACGTCCGGCACAAGCTGGACATGGAATACGACGGCCGCACCATCCACTGGGTGGTGCCGCATCTGCCGCGCGTTCAGGCCGACCCGGGCATGCTGCGCCTGGTCTGGCAGAACCTGCTCTCCAACGCGATCAAATTTACCCGCGATACCGCCAATACGGTCATCGAAGTAGGGCACTACCGCACCGATACCGAAAACGTGTTCTACGTCCAGGACAACGGCTGCGGCTTCGACATGCGCTACGTGGACAAGCTCTTTGGCGTGTTCCAGCGCCTGCACCATGCTGACGAGTACGAAGGCACCGGCATCGGCCTGGCCAACGTGCACCGCATCATCACCCGCCACGGCGGCAGGACCTGGGCGGAAGGCCAGGTGGGAGTGGGCGCCAAATTCTATTTCACCATTCCCTTTGCTACTGGAGACAAAGTATGAGAGATCTGCGGCCGATTCTGCTCGTGGAAGACAATCCGAAGGACGCTGAGCTGACGCTGGCTGCACTAGCCCGTTGCCAGCTGCTGAACGATGTCACCCATGTGCGGGACGGTGTGGAGGCGCTGGAGTACCTGCGTACCGAGGGCCGGTACGAGGGCGCCATGCACGGCGGCCCGGTGGTGGTGTTGCTGGACCTCAAACTGCCCAAGCTCAACGGGCTGGAAGTACTCAGGGAAATCCGCGGCGATGCCGCGATCAGCAGCACCCCGGTGGTGATGCTGACCTCCTCGCGAGAGGAGCAGGACCTGATCCGCAGCTACGAGCTGGGCGTGAACGCCTTCGTGGTCAAGCCGGTCGATTTCAAGGAATTCCTGGAAGCCATCCAGGGGCTGGGCATGTTCTGGGGCATCACCAACCAGCCGCCGCCGCACGGCACACTGTTTGGCGCGAAGAGTCGAAAAGATGGCTGAGGATGTAACCGGCAAGCCGATCCGCATTCTGATGGTGGAGGACAGCGCGCTGGACGCGGAGCTGATCACCCTTCAGCTCAGCCGCGCCGGCCTGCCCTTCACTGCGGAGCGCACCTGGTCGGACCAGGGAATGCGCGATGCACTGGCGAACAACGACTTCGATGTGATCCTGGCCGACCATGTGCTGCCCGGTTTCAGCGGCGACCTGGCCTTGGTGCTGGCCACCGACGTCGCGCCCGAAGTGCCTTTCATCTTCGTCTCCGGCACCTTGACCGAGGAACTCGCGGTCGAGGCGCTCAAGCGCGGCGCCCGCGACTACGTGGTCAAGTCGCGCCTGCAGCGCCTGCCCGAGGCCGTGTTGCGCGCGATCAACGAAGCCCAGGAGCGCCGCAGGCTGCGCCGGGTGGAAACCGAGCTGCACGAAAGCCACCGTCGGCTGGGCCTGATCACCGATTCGCTGCCGGCCCTGATTGCGTATCTCGATCGCGGGCACCACTACCGCTTCGCCAACCAGGCCTACGTCGAATGGCATGGCCTGGCGCCGGAAGACGTGGTCGGCCTGCACGCCCGCGAGCTCGTCGGTGATGAAGGCTTCGCGCTGCTGCAGGAGCATTTCGACAAGGTCCTGACCGGACAGAAGGTCAGTTTCGAGGCGCTCACCCACCGCCGCGCCGGCGCACCGCGCTACGCCCAGGTGGACTTCGTACCCGAGCTGGATGCCGACGGGTCGGTCATGGGCTACTACGCCATGGCCCGCGACATCAGCGAGCTCAAGCACGCCCAGGCCCTGCTGAAAGCCAGCAACGAATCACTGGAGCGCCAGGTCAACGAACGCACCTCTGCCCTGCACCGCAGCGAAAGCCGCCTGCAGGCGCTGTTCGAATCCAGCTTCCAGCACCAGAACCTGCTGACCCTCGATGGGCACATCATCGACACCAACTCCGCCTCGCTGGCCGCGATCCTGGCCACGAAAGACGATGTCCGCGGCGCGCTGTACTGCGAATCGGCCTGGTTCGCCAGCACCGAAGGCGTGCCGGCCATCGTCTGCCAGGCCGTGCTGGAGGCGGCCGCAGGCAATGCTTCGCGGCATGAGCTGGACCTGCTGCTTCCCACCGGCAAACGCACCTTCGAGTTCTCGTTCCGCCCATTGCTCGACCACCAGGGCACGATCACCGCCGTGGTTTCCGAGGCGGTGGAAACCACCGCGCGCCGCCAAGCCGAGGAAGCACTGCGGCAGAGCCAGAAGATCGAAGCCGTGGGCCAGCTCACCGGCGGCATCGCGCATGACTTCAACAACATCCTGACCGTGATCGCTGGCAACGTGGAGTACGCCAAGCTGCTCACCGAACGTCTGGGCGATGTGGCGGACGGCTCCACGCGCGCGCTGGACAACGCCCTGAAGGGCGTGATGCGCGCGGCCAATGTCACCCAGCGGCTGCTTGCGTTCTCGCGCCGGCAACCCCTGCGCAGCCTGCCGGTCGACCTCAATGCCCAGCTGCGCGACATGGAAGACATGCTGCACCGCTCGCTGGGCGAGCTGGTGCAGCTGGAAATCGTGCACCACCCGGACATCTGGTGCGTGGAAGTGGACCCCAGCCAACTGGAGGCATCCGTGCTCAACCTGGCGGTCAACGCCCGCGATGCCATGCCGGAAGGCGGCCGCCTGGTGATCGAAGTGGACAACGCCCACCTGGACAATGACTTCACCGCGCAGAACCCCGACGTTCCGCCGGGACATTACGCAATGCTGCGGGTCAAGGACACCGGCCACGGCATGTCCGCCGAGACGCTGACCCGCGTGTTCGAACCGTTCTTCACCACCAAGGAAGTTGGGCGCGGCACTGGCCTGGGCCTGTCCATGGTGTACGGCTTCGTCAAGCAGTCCGGCGGCCACGTGCTGGTGGATTCCGCGCCCGGTGCCGGCACGTCGATCACCCTGCTGTTCCCGCGTTCGGCAGCCGAGCTGCCGCAGGCCGGCCAGACCGAGCACCGGGGCCTGGGCGGTTACGAGATGCAGGAGGAGGCCACGGTGCTGGTCGCCGAGGACAACGACGACGTGCGCGCGTATACCGTGGACACGCTGCGGCAGCTGGGTTATCGCGTGCTTGAAGCACACGACGGCGCCTCGGCCATGCGCCTGCTCGAGCGCACCGACGTGGACGTGGACCTGTTGTTCTCGGACATCGTGATGCCCGGCATGTCCGGTTGGGAACTGGCCAAACGCGCGCTGGCGCACAAGCCGGCGCTGCGGGTGCTGTTCACGTCCGGCTACCCGCGCGACATCGACGCCAGCGGCGCGGTGGGTCGCAACATCGCCATCCTGGGCAAACCGTTCACCCGCAGCGACCTGGCCCGCTCCATCCGGGGGTCGCTGCAGGACGAATGACACGAGACCGTTCCCATGACGCCGCTCGACAAACCCCTCCGCCGCGAAATCCAGATCGGCGATGAGTCCTACACCCTGACCCTCGACCCAGAGGGTCTCAAGCTGGTGCGCAAAGGCCACCGCAAGGGGCTGGATCTGCGCTGGGTCGACCTGGTCAGCGGCGATGCGGCCCTCGCGGCCGCGTTGCAGGCATCGCTGGAAGCGCCCTGATTCCAGCGGGCTGACAGGCCAGATCTGTCCAGATTCGCGGCACCGATCTCATTGCACATGAGATCCCAATCACACTTTTCTCCACTTTGCCGGATTCATCAGGGGCGGATGCGGGCCGTTTTTGCCTCACGTCTCTTGAACGAATGAGGTCAAAACGAAAGATACGTTGCAGTATTGTTTACGTTCTGTTAAGTATTTGTGCAGCGCACCAGGTCCGCTGGCACGCAAGGAGAACGACCGGATGAGCACGTAACGAGAACGACCCAACCACAACCAGACTGCAGGGTGCATGCATGAACGACCGCATTGGCAAGTGTGTTCACGCTCCGAAAGCAATTTCGCCATTGGCATCTTCAGTAAAGGCGGCACTCGCTGCCGCACTGCTGCTCACCAGTTCCGCCGCGGTGGCACAGAACAGCGACAATGCTTCGACCAACCCGGAAACCGCGACCCTCGATACGGTTTCAGTACTGGGCAGCCGCACCAAGCCCCGCACCGTTTCCTCGTCCGCGGTACCCATCGACATCATCAGCGGCGAAGAATTCCGCAACCAGGGCGCCACCGATGCGCTCGACCAGCTCAAAGTGCTGGTCCCCTCGTTCAACGTCAGCACCATTCCCATCGATGACGCGGCCAGTCTGATCCGCCCGGCCAACCTGCGTGGCCTGCCGCCGGACAACACCCTGCTGCTGGTCAACGGCAAGCGCTTCCACCGCGCGGCGGTCATCACCTTCCTGGGCCACGGCCTGTCCGACGGCGCACAGGGCCCGGACCTTTCCGTGTTTCCCTCGCTCGCCCTCGAACAGGTGGACGTGCTGCGCGACGGCGCCGCCGCCCAATACGGTTCGGATGCCATTGCCGGCGTGATCAACTTCGGCCTGAAGAAGCTGCGCGAAGGCGGCACGGCCGAAGTGTTCACCGGCCAGTACTACAAGGGCGACGGACTCACCACCCAGTACTCCGCGCAGATCGGCCTGCCGCTCACCGAGCGCGGCTTTGCCACGCTGACCGCCGAGTGGCGCAAGGTCGACGACACCTCGCGCAGCGTGCAGCGCGATGATGCCGCCGCAGCGATTGCCGCCGGCTACCCGGGCGTGGGCGAGCCGGCGCAGATCTGGGGCTCGCCGAAGGTCGACGACGACCTCAAGCTGGTCGCCAACCTGGGCCTGAGTACCGACAGCGTGGACTTCTACCTGTTCGGCAACTACGCCAAGCGCGACGTGGATGGCGGCTTCTACTTCCGCGATCCCACTGCACGCTCGGGCGTGTACTCCAACGACGGCGGCGACACGCTTCTGGTCGGCAACCTCACCGGTGCAGGCGCCTGCCCGACCATCGCGCTGCGCGACGGCGGTGGCAACCTGCTGCCGTACAGCACGGTGAGCGGTGCGGTCGCCGCGCTGCCGGCCAACTGCTACACCTTCCTGTCCAGCCTGCCGGGCGGCTTTACCCCGCGCTTCGGCGGCAAGCTCGAAGACAGCTCCGTGTACGCCGGCGCCAAGGGCAACTGGGGCGAGTGGTACTGGGACGTGAGCGGGTCGTGGGGCCGCAACGATATCGAGTTCATCATCTACAACACCGTCAACGCCTCGCTCGGCCCGGACCAGCCGGCCGGCCTGTACTTCCGCCCCGGCGGCAACACGCAGACCGAAAAGAGCGCCAACATCGACGTGAGCCGCGATATCGCCACCAGCTTCACCAGCCAACCGTTGCGCCTGGCCATGGGTGCCGAGTGGCGCGAAGAGAGCTTCGAGATCAGTCCTGGCGATGGTCCGTCCACCGCGATCGGTCCGCTGACCGAACAGGGCTTCGCGCTGGGCTCCAACGGCTTCAACGGGTTCAGCACGCGTACCGCCGGCACCTTCGACCGCCGCAACTGGGCCGCGTATGCAGACCTGGAAGCGCAGGTTACCGAGCGCCTGCTGCTGGCCGGTGCGCTGCGCTTTGAAGACTTCGATTCGTTCGGCAGCACCACCAATGGCAAAGTCACCGCGCGCTTCGACTTCAACGAGCACTTCGCGCTGCGCGGCGCGTACAACACCGGTTTCCGTGCGCCCACGCCGGGCCAGGCCAACATCAGCCAGATCAGCACCGTGTTCGGCGGCACCGCACTGGAAGACATCGCCACCCTGCCGCCGACCAATCCCATCGCCCAGCTCAAGGGCGCCCAGCCGCTGACCCCCGAAGAATCCAAGAACGTTTCGCTGGGTGCGGTGTGGACCGAAGGCGATTGGCTGATCACCCTGGATGGTTACCAGATCAAGGTCGAAGACCGCATCGCGCTGAGCACCAGCTTCGCGGTCACCCCGGAAGAACGCGCGGCACTGGTGGCCGGCGGCAACCCCGAAGCGGCCTCGATTTCGCAGGTGACTTACTTCGGCAATGCGTTTGATACCACCACCACCGGTGTCGACCTGGTCACCAGCTTCAAGAGCACGCACTTCGGGGGCGACACCACGTACTCGCTGGCTGCCAACTGGAACCGGACCGAGGTCGACCGCTTCGACCCGGACTTCATCGACGAAGCGCGCGTGTACAAGCTGGAGAAGTCGCTGCCCAAGACCAAGGGCTACTTCAGCATTCATCACCAGCGCCAGATCTTCAACGCCAACCTGCGCTTCAACTACTACAGCTCCTGGTATGAGGATCACCTGGACAGCGGCGTGATCTCCGCAGCGGACGGCGGCCTGCCGATCTACGGCGGCAGCGCCTTGATCGTGGATGCCGAAGTGGGCTGGAAGTTCGATTCGGGCCTGTACTTCAGCCTGGGCGCGCAGAACCTGTTCGACCGCACCCCGGCCAAGAACCCGTGGTCCGGCGTGGCGGGTGCGGAGTACCCGGTGCATTCACCGTACGGCTTCAACGGCGGCTTCTACTACGCGCGGGTGGGCTGGAAGTTCTGATACCAGTTGACGCATGAAGCCACCCCGCCGTTGCTGGCGGGGTGGTTGCGCGTTCGGTAATCACGTGCGCTTGCGTGAATCAGGCTGCGAGCAGGGTGTCCTGTTCGTTCTGATCGTAGTAATCAGCATTGGCGATTACAGTTTTTGCGCCGATTACGTCGGTCGCCTCTCGGGCTGTCCACATTGACTGCTCGCCACGTCGAAACCAGTGCAGCCCCTTCAGCTGGGCACCAAGGCTGGTGCACATGTGGTGGAGCTGGCGGGAATCGAACCCGCGTCCGCAACGCATCCTCTCTGCTTCATACAGCCATAACCCGTTGCCAACGACTGCATTCGGGGTTTCTCGCCACACACGGCGAAGGCGCATTGAACCGCCATGGGAGGCAAGCGGCTTTCAGGATTCGCTCACTTCCCAAGCTACCGGAGCTTTCGCAGGAAGTACCGCGCCGGCAGATGCCGCAGCCAGCGCGGCTGCAGCCAATACAGACGCGGTGCCCAACGACGAAAGCGCTGCCAGCGCTTCTCGTCTGCCGGCGTCCATGGCAATGCGAACATCTGTCTCAGGTGCGGTGGCAACATCGCCCGCGTCACGAACGCCTGCAGCGGCAGCGCTGGGCGCAGGTACCACGGGGCTCCGTTTTCCAGCACGGCATGCAGATAGGCGCGCACTTCCTCGTCCACGCGCAGCTCCAGCTGACGGCTCTCCCACCACGCATCGAAGGCATCGGCCGTGGGCGGCCACTGCTCGTCTGCCACCTGCAGCGTGCGACCGAAGGCCCACGCCTCTTGATACAACGGTTCGCGGCTGCTTTCAGGAACCGGGCCAACGAACAGTTCGTACATCTCCAGCCCGCCGCGGTACAGCGTTGCCGCGACCCACAACTGCAGGTCGCGATCAAATGCGCTGTAGCCCTCGCCCTGCACGGGCACATGCGCGCGATTGACATGGCGGGCGATGGTGGCCCGGTCCTCGTCCGTACCCAGCGACACCGCGTAGATGTAGCTCATGGTGGCCCGCAGCCTTGAGAACGGCCGTCTCAATGTCTGACTGTGGCGGGCCACGCCGCGCCCCACGCCGGGGTAGGCAAGCTGCCACGCGACCGCCGCGCCTGCACCGAAGAAGATGTAGGACTCGATGTTGATATCGGCCAGGCGGACAGGTGTGGGATTCGGCATGGGCCCAGTCTAGACACCCGCATGTGGGTTCGCCGTCACCGGTAACGCGCCGGCATTGCTGCCTGATCGGCAACAGTGTGAGCCCCTGCGCGGATCTACTGGCCGCGCGCGCCCTTCCCTAGGCTGATCCCGCACGGCGCCCCTGCCGTGGATCCCGCCAAGGAGATTTCCTCATGTTCACCCTGGAAAACACCGTAGCCCCGCCCCCGCCCGCGCTCGACGAACTGGTTCCCTCACGGTACGCGCTCAAGGTGGGCGATATCGACGTGCTGGTGGTCAGCGATGGCGTGCTGCCGTTGCCCACCCAGATGCTCGGCCACAACGTCTCCGCCGCCGAGCGCGCGCCGTGGTTCAAAGAGATGTACCTGCCGCCGGATGCGCTGGACTGGGCGTTGAACGTGATGGTGGTGCGCAGCGGGGACCGCAACATCCTGATCGACGCCGGTCTGGGCATGGACCCCGACCTGAACCTGCCGCGCGCCGGCCAGCTGATCCGCCGCCTGGGCGCCTCGGGTATCAACCTTGGCGAGATCACCGACGTGGTGATCACCCACCTGCACATGGACCACATCGGTGGCCTGCTGGTGGATGGCGTAAAGGAACAACTGCACCCGGAGCTGCGCATCCATGTGGCCGCCGCCGAAGTGGAGTTCTGGAAGGCGCCCGATTTCACCCGCACCAACATGCCGCCAGGCTTCCCGGATGCGCTGCGCGCCACCGCTACCCACTTCCTGGCCGAGTACGGCAGCTACGTGCGCACCTTTGACGAGGTGCACGAGATTGCGCCGGGCGTCACCGCGCACCGCACCGGCGGCCACACGCCTGGCCACAGCGTGGTGCGCCTGAACTCGAATGGCGAGGCACTGACCTTTGCCGGTGACGCCATTTTCGCAGTGGGCTTCGAGCAGCCGAACTGGCACAACGGGTTCGAACACGATCCAGAAGGCGCCGCGCAGGTGCGCATCACCCTGCTCAATGAACTGGCCGGCACCGGCGAGATGCTGGTGGCCACCCACCTGCCGTTCCCGTCGGTCGGCCGCGTCTCGGCCGATGGCGACGTCTTCCGCTGGGTGCCCGTGTTCTGGGACTTCTGAGTTCGTTGACGCTTTGTACTCTCGGTCAAATTTCAGGGACTTTCAGCCATCCAAAGTCCACCCGAGGGGTCCAATGTAGCGCCTGTCGCATCCCCTTCCCTCTGCAGGAGACCACCCGATGAACACGCTTACCCGCACCCTGGCCACCACCGCCTTGGCCATTGCTGTCCAGGCCGGTACCGCCGCGCAGGCCGCTGCACCGGTGAACCCCGCCGCTGTCACCGCCATTGCCCACACCCCCAGCACCATCACCACCGCCGATGGCGTGCAGCTGTATTACAAGGACTGGGGCCCGAAGGATGGCCCGGTGGTGACCTTCAGCCACGGCTGGCCGCTGGATTCGGACAGCTGGGATGCACAGATGATGTTCCTGGCCAACCACGGCTACCGCGTGGTCGCGCATGATCGCCGCGGCCATGGCCGCTCAGGCCAGCCGTGGGAAGGCAACGACATGGACCACTACGCCGACGATCTGGCCACGGTGATCAACACGCTCGACCTGAAAGACATCACGGTGGTCGGCTTTTCGACCGGTGGCGGCGAAGTGGCGCGTTACATCGGCCGACATGGCACCGGCCGGGTCAAAAAGGCCGTATTGATCAGCGCGGTGCCGCCCTTCATGCTCAAGACCACCGACAACCCCGGCGGCGTACCGGTCGAGGTCTTTGACGGCCTGCGCAAGGGCCAGCTTGAAAACCGCGCGCAGTTGTTCAGCGACGTGGCAAGCGGTCCGTTCTATGGCTACAACCGTCCCGGCGCCAAGCCCAACCAGGCGCTGATCGACTCCTGGCGGGCGCAGGGCATGCTGGGCGGAATCAAAAACACCTACGACTCGGTTGCCGCGTTCTCGGCCACCGACTTCCGCGAGGACCTGAAGCGGTTCAACGTCCCGACGCTGATCATCCACGGCGACGACGACCAGGTCGTGCCGATCGATGTCGGCGGCCGCATGTCGGCCAAGCAGATCAAAGGCGCCAAGCTGATCGTGTACCCCGGCGCGCCGCACGGGCTGACCGAGACGCACAAGGACAGGGTCAACCAGGATCTGCTGGCGTTCCTGCAGCAGAAGTAATGTCGCGTTAGGCCAATGGCCGCCGTGTTGCGAGAGGCGCCGGATGCAGATCCGGCGCCTTCTTTTTGCCTACGCACACGCAGGGTAAGCGTATGGCGAAGCTGGCGCGCTCGTCCCAGAGTGACCCGACAGAAATCAGGGCGATACCACGGACGACATGGCACAGATACGAATCACCTACTGATCCGCATGATTGAGCATCGCCGTGCGGCAAACCAGATTGTGCTGCCTGGTATGCAGCAGGCTCAACGCTGAGTCGGCAATCCGGGCGTTGTGTTCACTGCGGGCTTCTGCCTTGCCGCTTCTTCCTTCAGCACTTCCTCGTAAAACGCACGTTCGCGGGCTGCGGCAGCGGCCTGGTCGCGTGCGTCTTCCTCGCGGCTGAGGCGATCGATCTCCTTGTACTCGGTCCATGTCTCCGGCGATATGGTTTTGAGCCGGTTGTCCGCGCGCAGCTGCAGCGACGCGGCAGGAGCCGTGGCTACGGCGAAGTTATCCATCAGCCACTGCTGCCGCAATTGCGGTGACGCATTCATCAGGTCGGGCTCGGCGTAAGTGTCCATCGGCAATATCTGCTCGGCGAGTGCCTGCTGGGAGGACATGCGTACCAGCCTTACGACCAGGCGCTCCTGCTCTCGGTCCTTCTGATAAACGGCGACGACGTCGCCCTGGATCCAGAGCACGTACCAGTACCCTGCGATAGGGTAGACATGGAAGGGCGTGTGGCGGACCAACAGCAGATTGCTGCCCTCATCGTAAAACGCCGACCATCCCGGCGGCGCCGGGTCGGGCGCGCAGTCGATGCTGCTTTTCATGATCTTCTGAAGATGCACCTCACCGCCACTGGCAGAAAGCCGCGTCATCCAGCAGCGCGCACCGGTGTCGTTGTGCGATGCCAGAAGGATGGAGGATGCATCCAGCACCACCACGTCGCTGTGCACAACCCGATCCTTCAGTGCTTCCGGGTCCTGCAGCAACGCTGCGAATCCAGCGTCGGACAGCTTCTCGCCATCCACGTACAGGTCATAGCGGGTGTACTTCCGGTATTCGCTGACATTGATGTCCAGCGTGCTCTGCGTCACCGCCACGACCTTCAGCGGATCGGCGGATAACACGGTCTCGCGGCTGGTCCTTCCGCACGCTCCAAGGAGCAGCGGCACGGCAACGAGAAGGATGGCCATGCGCGACAACGCGCTGATGCTGGCGCTCATGGAACTCCGGGGTGCTGGGAAGGCGAGGCATGATCGTCACCGCCAAGGTCGCGGTCGAGCAGGCAGTCGATGAAGGCGCGCAGCGCGGGACGCAGGTAACGCCTGCTGGAATAGTACAGATACAGGCCCGGCACCGTGGGCGACCAGTCGGCCAGCACGCGCCGCAGCCGTCCATCGCGCAGGGCCTCGGCGATCCCATCGTCATTGTAGGCGTACAGGATACCCAGCCCCTGCAGGGCAGCAGGCACCACGATGTCCTGGTGGTTGGAGATCAGCGGGCCCTCGCCGACGTACTCGGCGCGCTTGCCGCGCTTGATGAATTCCCATCCCGCCACCTTTCCGCTGCCCGGGAAACGCCAGTTGATGCAGGCGTGGTTACCGAGGTCATCCGGTGTCCTGGGCTCACCAGACCTGGCGAGGTAGTCGGGCGACGCCACCGCCAGCAGTTCGATGTCCGGCGTGAGCCGTACCGCCACCATATCCTTCTGCAGGCGTCCACCCACCCGGATCCCGGCGTCGAAACCCTCTCCGGCGATATCGGCCAAGCCATCGTCGATCACGATGTCCAGCACCACCTCCGGATGCGCCTGCGCGAACCGGCCCAGGCGCGGGGCAATCACCTTCTTCGCCGCCATGCTCAGCGTATTGATGCGCAGCGTGCCCGCCGCGCGCGCGTTGGCACCGACCGCTTCTGCCACGGCCTGGTCCATGTCGCGCAGCATCGGCGCTATGCGCTCATGCAGCCGGCGCCCGGCTTCGGTGGGCGACACGCTGCGGGTGGTCCGGTTCAACAGGCGAACGCCCAGGCGGGATTCGAGCTGGCGGATGACCTGGCTCAGGGCAGACCGGGACAGGCCCAGGTGATCGGCCGCCCGGGCAAAGCTGGTGCGATCCACCACCGCCACGAAGGCCTTCAGTTCCGCGAATTCAGCGCCGCGCATTGTGCACTGTTCCCTACATGGTCTGATCCGATCATAGGCGATTCTCTTACCCTCCAGATCGGCTCACGCTTGCTCCACCCCGAACCCACTGGAGCACTGCCATGAAAGAACTGAACCTGCCCGAGCCGATAGCCGCCTACTTCCATGCCGACAGCCAGGGCGCCGCGGCCGTGGCCCGCTGCTTCACCCGCGATGGAGTGGTGCTGGACGAGGGCCATACCCATGCCGGGCCCGCGGCCATCGCGGCGTGGAAGACCGATGCCGCCGCCCGCTACAGCTACACCGCCACGCCGCACGCGCTTGAGCAGCATGGCCGCAGCTACCTGGTCACCAGCACCGTGGCGGGCAACTTCCCCGGCAGCCCGCTGGACCTGCGCTACGCCTTCACCCTGGAGCGCGGAAAGATCGCCCGGCTGGAGATCGGGGCATGAACTTCGATCTGGAACTGACCGGGAAGCGCGTGCTGGTGACCGGCGGCACGCGCGGGCTGGGCGCAGCGGTGGTCGAGCTGCTGGCGGGGCTGGGCGCACGCGTGGTGGCAACAGCGCGTACCTTGCCGCGCGCGCCCATCAAGGGTGTGCATTACATGGAAGCAGATCTCGCCAGCGCTGAAGGCGCCCGCCAGGCCGGCGAGGCAACGCTGCATCACCTCGGCGGCATCGACGTGCTGATCAACGTGGCGGGCGGCTCATCGGCACCTGCCGGCGGGTTCGCCGCGCTGGATGATGCCGAATGGGCCAACGCGCTGGACCTCAATCTGATGTCTTCCGTGCGGCTGGATCGCGCACTGCTGCCGACGATGATCGCGCAGGGATCCGGCGTGATCCTGCACGTCACCTCGATCCAGCGCACCCTGCCGCTGCCCGAGGCGACCACCGCCTATGCCGCAGCGAAGGCCGCCTTGTCCACCTACAGCAAGGCACTGTCCAAGGAAGTCACGCCGAAGGGCGTGCGGGTGGTGCGGGTCGCGCCGGGCTGGATTGAAACCGAAGCTTCCGTCGCCTTCGTCGAACGTATCGCGGCCGAAGCACAGACCGATTACGAAGGCGGCAGGAAACGGGTCATGGACGGGCTGGGCGGCATTCCGCTGGGGCGACCGGCGCAGCCGGGCGAGGTGGCCGACCTCATCGCGTTCCTGGTCTCGCCACGCGCGGCTTCGATTTCGGGCACGGAGTACACCATCGACGGCGGGACAGTGCCTACGGTGTGAGGGACGCAGGTCCGGGGCGATTTGGACGCCGGATCAAGTTATCAGGACTTTATGCGACCGATCGTTCGCTCGTCGCCGGCAAAGTACCCCTGCCGGCCAACGCCGCCCCCGCAATCCCACCGTACCGAGGAGTCGTCCATGTTCAAGCTCATTCCTGCAGTGTTCGCGGTCGCCCTGGCGGCCGCCCTCTCCCCCGCCCAGGCCAGCGACGCCGTTCGCGACCAACCGGTGCACAACGTCGTGCTGGTGCATGGCGCCTTCGCCGATGGCAGCGGCTGGCGTGGGGTGTACGACGACCTGACCGCGCGTGGCTACCACGTGTCGATCGTGCAGAACCCGCTGACCTCGCTCGCTGACGACGTGAAGGCCACCCAGCGCGTGCTGGATCGTCAGGATGGGCCGGCCATCCTGGTCGGGCATTCGTGGGGCGGCACCGTGATTACCGAAGCGGGTGTGCACGACAAGGTTGCCGGGCTGGTCTACGTCTCAGCGCTGGCGCCGGATGCGGGCGAGACCACGGCGCAGCTGTACACCGGTTTTGCGCCCACGCCTGAGTTCGTGATCGAGACTGGAAGCGACGGGTTTGGCTTCATCAAGCCCGACAAGTTCAAGGCAGGCTTTGCGCATGACACCACCGATGCGGACGCGGCATTCCTGCGCGATTCGCAGGTGCCGATCAACATGTCGGCGTTTGGCACTAAAGTGACGCAAGCGGCGTGGCGCACCAAGCCGAGCTGGGCGGTGATCGCCACTGAAGACAAGGCGTTTGATCAGGCAATGCTGATCCACATGGCCGAACGCATCAACGCGCAGATCACCAAAGTGCCTGCGAGCCATGCCGTATTCATGACCCAGCCGAAGGTGGTGGCCGATACGATTGATCGTGCCGCCAGGGACGTGGGGCAGCAGCACCGGTAAGCCGGTACAACAGGGAAAGGGTGCGGCTGCAAGTCCCAAGAGAGCACAGGGATCTACAAGCACATCTTTGCGTCGACCGTGGCACTGGCAGTGGGCCCGTTCCAGTTCTCCACCCGCTTGCGCCAGCGCTATCCAGCCGCGCACCGCTGGGCTGGCCGGGCGTACCTGTCAGTAGGCGTACTGGTGGGCGGCCTGTCAGGCCTCTACATGGCCACGTTTGCCTTTGGCGGTCTTGCGGCAAAGATCGGATTTGCGGCGCTTGCTTTGATGTGGCTTTTTTAACGGCACGAAGGCCTTCCTGTGCATTCGCCAGGGCGCGGTCGCCGAACATCGCAGGTGGATGGTGCGCAACTTCTCGCTCACCCTGGCAGCCGTGACGCTACGCATCTATCTGCCGTCGTCCATGGTGCTAGGCATCCCGTTCGATATTGCATACCCGATTATTGCGTGGCTTTGCTGGCTGCCCAATCTGCTGTTGGCGGAGTGGCTGTTCTATGGCTCTTCGGGGGCTGGAGCGGCCTCCCTGCCTGCCGCCTAGGGCACGGTCGGTTCGACTTATCACGCCAACGATGAAGCGTCCGAAGGTCTTGGTCTTGCTAGAAAGTTGCTATAAAACTTAGTCAAACTTTATAGGTCGTTGATACGTCCGCCCTATCAATCCCAAGGATTCGGCCAGGCCCGCCTTTTGAGGCACCCGCGCTCGCTGGGCCCCTTGGCGATTTCACTCTTGTTCAGCGAAGTCTCACGATCAAATGCGACGAAAACCCACAGCCCTGCGGGAGTTCTCGTCGCCTAGGTCTTCCCGCGAACTGTAATTTGCTATAAAACTTAGTCAAACTTTATAGTTCGTTCCCATGAAGATCCCCGTAGACCCGCCGAAACTGAACGAAATCATGGAAGAGGCCGCCAAAGCCGGGACCCTCATGGACTTGATGATGGGCAGCGCATCTCCTGAAGTGAAGGGTGACTACATCCATTGGGACAAATTGCGCCACAAGACCCCGCCCGAAGGACTGACATCCCGCACTTGGTGGGCCAGCATCAAGTTCGCGCGGCTTGGCCTGAAGCGAAGCCTTCCGTTGCTGGACAAGTATGGGACACACTTCACGATCTCCATCACCGACCGATTGCAGAAGAACCTTCACTACATCGACCGCGAGGCGGCGGGCGCAATCCAAGGCATGGAGAACTCCGGCGGGCAGGGGCGCTTCCTGATGCGCTCCCTTATCGAAGAGTCAATGACGTCATCGCAGCTGGAGGGCGCAGCCACAACCCGTGTAGTCGCAAAAGAGATGCTCAGCACCGGGCGGCAGCCACGGGATCAAAGCGAGAGGATGATCTACAACAACTACCTCACCATGAAGCTGGTGAGGGAACGAGGGAAGCGCGCTTTCTCCGTAGACGAGATTCTGGAGCTGCACGCCCTGCTGACTGAAGGAACCCTGGAATCCAAGAGCGATTGTGGACGGTTGCGCGATGCGGAAGACAACGTCCTCATCTTCGATCGGGGTTCGGATACGGTGCTGCACACGCCGCCGCCTGCACGTGAAGTCAGAGAACGGCTGGAAAGGCTCTGCAGGTTCGCCAACAGCCAGGACGAAGAGCCCTTCATCCATCCGGTGGTAAGAGCGATAGCCATCCACTTCCAGATTGGCTACGACCATCCCTTCTGCGACGGCAACGGCCGTACCGCCCGCGTTCTGTTTTACTGGGCGATGATGAACGCTGGGTACTGGCTTACCGAGTATCTCTCCATCTCAAGTGTCCTGAAGAAGTCGCAGGGCAACTACATGCGGGCCTACCTGTATACCGAACACGACGACTCGGACATGACGTACTTCGTTTCGCAGCAGCTGGATGCCATCGAGCAATCGATTACGGCACTTCACCAGTACATAAAGAGCAAGAATGACGAGAACCGGCGCGTGCGCCGGGTGTTGCGCAAGTCGCACGTAGCGGGCCTGGAGTTGAACCATAGGCAGCGGGCGTTGCTGGCGAACGCCATCAAGGATCCTGATCGTGCCTACACGGTCGCCACGCATCGATCCGCTCATCAGATTTCGTATCCCACCGCTCTCGGTGATCTAAGCGCCTTGGTCGAGGGTGGACTGCTGGAACGGCACAAGGTCGGTCGAGCCAACGAGTTCGTGCCGGTTGCTTCCATCGCCGAGCTGCTCCAGAACTAGCAGGCCCTGGGCGCTAGCCCGGCTTCTTCGGAGCCTCCCGCCGGAACAGCTCCCACTCATCGATCCGTTTGCCGTCCGGCAGGTGGCAGATGCCCCGCTCGTTGCCATCCCGGTCCTTCTCGATCATGACCTTGCCACCGCGCTTCACGCAGTACTCGGACGCCGGGTTGGCCATGCCAACAGGAACGCCATTCTCGCGTGCCTCCTGGTTCTGCTGGGAACACCCCGCTGCTCCGGCGACCGCGATGGCAGCAGCGAGCACGGCGAAATTGATGCGACGCATGAGCCATCTCCAGAACTGCCCTAGTGGCTCAGGCAGTGTGGAACCGGAGTTGTGAACGTTCTGTAGCAGCAATACCGATAGCGCCGGACCGTTGGTCCGGCGACTCTCCGCATAGCCCGCGACAACATGCGCGGGCCGCATCTCCATCATCCGCTCCCCAGCTGGGCAGTCACGGACACCTCCAGGGCGCTAGTGCACCGCCGCAGCCGCCTTGGTGGCTTCCGTAACAGCCGCAGGCGTAAGCGGCAAGTTGCAGACATCCACGACGGAGATCAACGCCAGCAGGTTCCTGATGGTCAGATCTTCCACGGTTCCCGGGCAGTGCTCCAGGATGTCGATGAGTGCCAGCAGTTCCACGATGCGCAGGTCATAGATGCGCAGCAGCTCGCGGATGACCCGGAACAGATCCGTCCTGGATACATCGTCCACGCCGATCAACCGGTTGACCAAGGTACCCGGTGCGTGAGGGTGTGCGCTGCGGGTGGTGTGTATGGCACCAATGACATCGCTGAGCGTAAGCGCCTCGAATGGCGTGTCGTTGGCAGTTAGATGCTCTTCGAGCGTAAGCCAGGTCGAGCTCCCCCACTCCAGGGTATCGGCGATCTGGCCGAAGTAGTGGGTGAAGTCGACGGATGTACGCGTAGGCGCGGTGAGATTTTCGGATGACATGGCGGGATTCCTCAGTTGAGTTGAGATCCAGCGCCCTGCAACGGGCTGGGCGCTGATGCGCCTTGCTTTTCGGGCTGCAAATCCCGGCCACCGATGTTGCGGTGACGATGCCATCCTGATTCTTGAGAGTGCCGCGCGTCAACGCGGCGGACATCAATCTGTGCGCGGGGTATCAGCGCCCCCACGAAATGTGAAGCGTGCACTGGCGTCGCCGGCCTTTCGCGACATGGGGCTTGCCACAACTCTCCACGCGATACACGTATGCAGAGGAGGCCGTTCGTGGAAGCATAAATTGTCCGCAGCCTGGAGGCATAAGTTGTCCACCAAGAAGCTCCGCATACGGCAAAAATCATCGCTCCATGTTGGTCAGATTGGAGGTTAGATCGGCAAGAGCCTCACCCCGTCAGCTGGAGGCAAGTGCCATGTATTTATGCCGTACGATTCAATGCTTTGCATTGCACCGCGCTCCGGTTCATATACAAATACGCCGTGGACTGCGTGACTGGAAGTGCTGGACAACGACCGCAACCTGGCCTGCCTTGATGCCGGTTCGTCCACGAACGAGGCACTCTTACGCGAATGGATTGCGTACCAGGTGATCGGCTGCCGCCATAGCCCGCTTCATGGACAGTGGCCGCAGGCAGGCTATTCGGGAATGTCCGGCTCCATCAAGCCTCGCAACTTGCCGAGTTCCTCGCGTGGGCTGGGGCAAACATGCAAGTTCTCAGCGGCAAGTGGGAGGAGTTGAATCCGTGAACCAGCCACAATTTTTGATTCGAAACGTTATCGCCTTGGCACCTGGTCACCTCGGGCTGCAGTTTGGCGACGGCATTGATGTATTTGTTGATCTCCGAGAGGTAATCAACAAGCATCCCTCGCTTGCAAGGCTTGCCGAGCCGGACATATTCCGCGTTGTGTCGCCTGATAAGTGGAACCGCGGCGTAATCTTCGCCGATGACGACGATCTGACTCTCGCCAGCGACAACCTGCGGGCAATGGCAATTGAGCAGGCAGGTTGCTACTCACATCAGCAGGTCGTCACCTGGTTGCACCACCATGGCCTGTCGCTTGACAGCGCAGCCGACGCGTTTGGCATCAGCCGCCGCATGCTGGCGCACTACCGCAGCGGTGAGCGACCCATTCCGAAGACGGTAGAGCTGGCGATACTTGGATGGGAGTCTCGGGAGTGCGGGCACCTTGGAGGCATACGATAAGTCTTGCGCCACGCATCGCGCCGTCGCGTATGGAGCATCGCCCGGCGACTCCTACTAGATCCGTGCCCCCTTGGCCGTTAAAGGCGACGCATTCGCCAGCGTCGCCAGACCACCATCAACATCCACGCGACGCCCGCGTAAACGAGAGCCGTCAATAACCGACCTGCAGGCATTACCAAGAACATTACTTCGGAGTCAGGCCGGAAGAAAGGCTCACCCATCCAACTACCAAGCGGCAGATAGTACGCTTGGTGGAGTATGAACAAGTGCAGGTTATCCAGCAGCGTCGCGCACCACCAGAGCAGTGCCGGCAGCGCTATCCACGCAGTCAAGAGCAACCAACTCCACCTGGATGGCGCACGCATCATCGCCCCGCCTTCCTCTCGGATTGACCCTGGACAGCGCCAACACCGCGCTCCACCTGTGCTTTCATCACAGCTCACTCCCATGTATCAGGCGTCGCGACCGCCCCTTTGACCAGCAGACTCTGCATGCCGCAGCCGGACAATTGCGGACCTACCGCTCGACCTCCATTTGCCGCCTTACCTCACGAATGAGCTGCTGTGCAGCTGCATTGGCTTTACTTGCATCGGATCGCTTGGCCGCCTCCAAGGCATCAAGCAGCATTGCATGTCGCTTCGCTGCATCGCTCTCCCGCCTTGCCGCCAAGACAGTACTTGATGCGTAGAAGTACAGCTCGTTCGAATCACCAAGCTCGCGAGCGGTTGCCTTCCACTTCTCGGCAATTTCGTCGCTCCCCGAGAGCGCCTCATAGTGCGCGATCAATCGCCTCACGGATTCGAGATCGCCCTTCTTCGCGGCCGCCTCCACCAATGCACGCTCCTTTTCCGGAATCATGTGCGCATCGCTTGGACTCATGATCTCATTATCGTCGGGGACGCCTCGCTCGCCTTCACAGCCAGCCAGTGCGAATGCAACAGCTATAAGCAACACCACGGGCATTACTAGTTTCATCTTGGCACCGGCGATTGCGGGTAGATGGGAGAACAGTGGCCAGGATTGGACCAGTCAGGATCTGGCCCGTTACCCCCGACTCTAGGCATGGCCCCTGTAACGCCCTTCCGAGTGAACCAGACCTGTGTATTGGGTGCGTACACCGTCACCCCACGCTCATTCGCCACCTTCTGCGCAAACGGTCTGGGCGAGACTGACACCCTCGACCGTCGAGGGAGATCAGCAAAGCCGTTGAAAGAACATGGCCGCAGTTTGAAGTCAGGCGGCAAGGGCGCTGATAAGGGATTCCGGTGACTTGAACAAAATCACATCCGCAGAATCGCCAAGTGCGACTCGCGCTTGGGCAATCTGAGTAGCGTCGGCCTGCTCAACGACGGCGATGCGGCGGATCTTCGCTCCCGTATTCATCACGTCTCGGAACTTTCCATCCGCCTGGTACACCCCAGCCCAATCCACGTCTCCGTGGTCTGCAGACACCGTCTGGAGGAGGATCGGATTATCGGAGCCAGCATCAAGCGCAAACGGGAACATCAATTGATGTCCGCTTGCTCCGACCACAGTGAATCGACGAGTGACGCGCTTTGGCATGGCACGGGTCAGCACCTCATCGATCACTCCAATGAAGTTTGAAGACGGTTTCGGACGATGGGCCAGACTGCTGATTGCTATCCGGTGTGCTGCCTCGAAGAAGCGCGGCAATGCAATGCTCGCAGATGTCTCTCTGCAGTTCGCAGTTAGCTCACCATCTTCTGTCAAAGTCACCCCGCATTCTGTTGCGATGTCGCGGTACTTTGATATTTTCGATTTGCTTATTACCGCACCTGCGGCTGCAACATTGAAGAGCGTGTCCCCATCATCAGTCAGACGCACTTCGCCGTTTCCGCAATCAAACAAGTAGGCCCCCAGCAGGGTGCCATCCCTGGGGATTGTGAGGCTCGACTCGATGAAGCCATGGTCCTCGCCGATGGGGACGTATCGTCCGTTGAGAACGTTGGCAATGGCAGACAGATTCATAGCAGTGGCCGCTGAATGACTGGCAGTGAAAGTTTCGGTGCGAGAGTGATGTTGGCGTGCCGCAGGAACAGCTCCCATAGCTCTTCCAGCGGCGCCACTTCGATGGGTTCAGCATACCCCTCGATTGCGTCATCCGATATGGTGTGGAGGTGGGGAACTCCTACCCGCAGTCCATGGTAAGGCCTCCCCACTCCCACATGGCTGCGGTGCATGTTCATTCCACCCTCATCGAGCCCACGAGCCGGGCTCCGTGGACCAGGCTAAGGGATAGCTTGTCACGCACTCTCCCGATCCCGTCTGCCTTGAAGTATCCCTTGACGAAAAGACCCTCGGGCTGAGTCGCGTCGATGGTCAAAGCCGCTGTGAATTCGAAGCCCTTGCGTCTGGCGAGAGCGGCTCTCCACGGCACCGCATCAGGGCCAGCCCATTGCTTTGGCTGAGCGACGATCTGACGCGCCCGGGCTATGTCTTGTCGCACTGCGTCCATTCAACCCCCGTCCGGTCAAAGCGCGCACCCCATCCCAACGAAGCCGTACTGGCGAAATGGGGACATTTCCTGTGCTGCTCCTACGCGTCGAGACCGCACTCGCCAATTGGACCTTGCCTATGGATTCCGTCAGTTCCATAGGCGATAGAAATGCGCGCAGACGATCCCGGCACATCCGATGCGCCTGATCTGGCTGGTGGGCCCACCAGGATTCGAACCTGGAACCAAAGGATTATGAGTCCTCTGCTCTAACCGTTGAGCTATAGGCCCTTCGCGGTTGCACAGTGTAGTGGAGGCGAAGCGGGGGTTGCTACTGGGGACCGGTGGAAGCAGGGCGTGCTATGCCCCACTCCAGTGCCTTTGGCGGGCGTTCGGGCCCGTGTCACGCTTGAGATAGCCAGTGCTACATGGCGCCACTGGCCTGATCAGCGCGGCAAGGCGCCGGGGCGGGCAAGAGCGATCTTCGGTTGGGGCCATGCGTTACCGTACCGATTGGCGAGGTCGGCGGTCGTTTGGGAACCGACCCTACCCGACCCCAGCATCATGTGTGCCAGCGTCCGGCGCGATGCGGCGGAGCCCGATCCGTCCGTCGCTGGCGGCAACCCATAGAAAAAACCCCGCCGAAGCGGGGTTTTTTCATTTACGCGACTACCTGGAAATCAATCGATGTCCAGGAAGCTGCGCAGCTGCTCGGAGCGGCTCGGGTGGCGCAGCTTGCGCAGCGCCTTGGCTTCGATCTGGCGGATGCGCTCGCGGGTGACGTCGAACTGCTTGCCCACTTCCTCGAGGGTGTGGTCGGTGTTCATGTCGATGCCGAAGCGCATGCGCAGCACCTTGGCTTCCCTCGGGGTGAGGCCAGCCAGCACGTCACGTACGGTTTCCGACAGGTTGATGTTGGTGGTGTTCTCGATCGGGGACTCCACGTTGGTATCCTCGATGAAGTCGCCCAGATGGGAATCCTCGTCGTCGCCGATCGGGGTTTCCATCGAGATCGGCTCCTTGGCGATCTTCATCACCTTGCGGATCTTGTCTTCCGGCATGTCCATTTCCTTGGCCAGCTCCTCCGGCGTGGCCTCGCGGCCGTACTGCTGGAGCATCTGGCGGGAAATGCGGTTCAACTTGTTGATCGTTTCGATCATGTGCACCGGAATACGGATGGTGCGCGCCTGGTCGGCGATCGAACGGGTGATGGCCTGGCGGATCCACCAGGTCGCATACGTGGAGAACTTGTAGCCGCGGCGGTATTCGAACTTGTCCACGGCCTTCATCAGGCCGATGTTGCCTTCCTGGATCAGGTCGAGGAACTGCAGGCCGCGGTTGGTGTACTTCTTGGCGATGGAGATCACCAGGCGCAGGTTGGCCTCGACCATTTCCTTCTTGGCCTTGCGCGCCTTGGCTTCGCCGTAGGCCATGGCCCGGCTGATTTCCTTCAGCTCTTCCAGCTCCAGCGAGGTGTTCTTCTCGATGTCGATGGTGGCCTGCTGCTCGGCAATGATCTGGTCCTTGACGTCACGCAGGGCCGAGGACCACTTCTGCTTGCGCTTCAGTGCGTCTTCCACCCACTCCAGGTTGGTCTGGTTGCCTTCCCAGGAACGGATGAAGTCCTTGCGCGGCATGCGGGCGGTCACGGTGGCCAGGTTCAGCACGCGGCGCTCGTGGCCCTTGATGTCGGCCATCACGTCGCGCAGCTGCTTGACCAGCACGTCGGTCAGCGGCAACGGCAGCTTCAGGGTGACGAACACGGCGGCCATGTCGTCGCGCAGCTTGGTCAGCGGCTTGCGGTCGGCCTTGGTCGCCGCCTTCTTGAAGGCAGCGTAGGCAGCAGCCAGCTCGGCCATGCGGCGGGCGACTTCTTCCGGGTCCGGACCGGTCGGGCCGGCTTCTTCTTCGACGTCGTCGCCGTCTTCTTCGTCTTCGTCGGCGTCCGCATCGGCGTCGTCGCTGGTGTCTTCAGCCACGACCGGGGCCGGGACTTCTTCCACCAGGTCGTTGAAACCGACGATCACTTCGGCCAGGCGCTTCTTGCCTTCCTTGTGCGCTTCGTAATCGGCCAGCAACGATTCCACCGACACCGGGAAGGTGCCGAGTGCAGCCTGGACCTGGCCCAGGCCTTCTTCGATGCGCTTGGCGATGGCGATTTCGCCTTCGCGGGTCAGCAGCTCCACGGTACCCATTTCGCGCATGTACATGCGCACCGGGTCGGTGGTGCGGCCACCTTCGGTGTCGAGTGCGCTCAGTGCGGCGGCAGCTTCTTCGGCCGCGGTGTCATCGACTTCGCGGTTACCGGTGTTGCCGTCGTTGAGCAGCAGGGTTTCGGCATCGGGCGCAACTTCATGGACATCAATGCCCATGCCGTTGATCATGCCGATGATGTCTTCGATCTGCTCCGGGTCGACAATGTCGTCGGGCAGGTGGTCATTGACTTCGGCGTAGGTCAGGTAGCCCTGTTCCAGGCCCTTGCTGATCAGAAGCTTGATGTCGTTTTGCTGGGCAGGACGTTCGTTGGCCATGTAGTGCTCGCGCCACCGGCAGGGATAGGGAATAGAACCTAGCATTATACCAGCCCAGCGCCCCTCGGGCCCGGGCGGTGGTCCCGGGGTCAGGGTCTGAGCAGGAAGGTCACCGGACCATCGTTGATCAGGCTGACAACCATATGGGCGCCAAACTGACCGGTTTCCACCCCTGAAACGTGCTTTTGACGACAGATCTCCACCAATCTGTTGAATCCACGTTCAGCCTCGTCAGGCGGCGCGGCGGTACTGAAGCCCGGGCGCATCCCGCTGGCTGTGTCTGCCGCGAGGGTGAACTGGCTCACCAGCAGCAGGCCGCCCCCTGTCTCCCCCAGGGATCGGTTCATTTTCCCGCTCTCATCTGCAAACACACGGTAACCAAGCAGGCGATCGGCCATCCGCCGGATCTGGGCCTCGGTATCGCCCGGCTCCATGCCCACCAGGGCCAGCAGGCCCGGGCCGATCTGGCCGACTACGGCGTGGTCCACGCTGACGCTTGCCTGGGTAACGCGCTGGATGAGGACGAGCATGGTGGGGCTTTCCAGGATGAACAAGCGGCCTACCTTAGGGGTTGAGCGCCTGCACCGGCTAGACTTTGCCCCGATGAAACCGCAAACCACTGCCCGCCTGGCCTACCGCGCCGCCGCTTTGTTCACCCGCCTGCCCTGGTCCTGGCTGCGCGGCTTTGCCCATGGCCTGGCCGGGCTATGGATCGCCCTGAACGCCCGCGAGAGCCGGGTGACCCGGCGCAACCTGGAGCTGGCCTACCCTGAGCTGTCGGCCGAGGACCGCGACGCCCTGCACAAGGCGGTGCTGCGCTCGACCGCGCTGCAGGCAGTGGAAACCCTGCGCCTGTGGACCCGTCCGCGCGACCGCAACCTGGCCCTGCTGACCGAACGCCATGGCGAGGCGCTGTACGACGCGGCCCTGGCCAGCGGCAAGGGCGTGATCGTGGCCGCCCCGCACTACGGCAACTGGGAGCTGCTCAACCAGTGGCTGGCCTCGCGCGGGCCGATCGCCATCGTCTACAAGGCGCCGGATGAAGCGGTGGGCGATGAATTCCTGCAGCTGGTCCGGGGCGGCAGCAACGTGCAGCAGGTCCGGGCCGAAGGGCCGGCGGTGCGCCAGCTGTTCAAGGTGCTCAAGGACGGCGGCGCCACCGGCATCCTGCCGGACCAGCAACCCAAGGCCGGCGATGGCGTGTTCGCCCCGTTCTTCGGGGTGGAAGCGCTGACCATGACCCTGGTCAACCGGCTGGCCGAGCGCACCGGGGCCACGGTGCTGTACGGCTGGTGCGAACGCACCGGGCCGGGCATGCAGTTCGCCCTGCACATCACGCCGGCTGACGTCGCCGTGGCCGATCCTGACGCGCGCACGGCCGCCAGTGCGCTCAATGCCGGCATCGAGGCGATTGCCCGCCGCGATCCGGCCCAGTACCAGTGGACCTACAAGCGTTACACGCTGCGCCCGCCGCACAGCGACGAAGTGGACCCGTACGCCACCGACCGACATCCGCACTGAGCGCGACGCTGCGTCGCATCGGCCACGATTGAATCGGCGCCTTCCGACCCCACTGTGAAACCACGATGTCCCCCACGGCCCCTGCCATGTCCCCAGTTGCTTCTTCCCCGTTCGGCGATCCGGCCGCGATCCGCTGCGAGCGCGCGGTGGCCGAACTGCGTGCCGGCCGCCCGGTGGTGATCGATGACGGCCACGGCCAGCGCCTGGCTTTCATTGCCCTGGACAGCAGTACGCGCAGCAGCTACACCGCCTTTGCCGGGGTGGCCGCCGGGCAGCATTACCTGTTCCTGACCGCTACCCGCGCGCGGGTGCTGGGGGTGGCCGCCGAAGACGGCGCACGCGTCCCGCTGGCCGGGGTCGACTTCGATGCGCTGCCCTCGCTGAGCTACCTGCGCGATGCCGAGCCGATGCCGGCTGGCTGGTCCGCCGGGCAGGCCCTGGATGAGGGCGCGGTGGAAATCGCCCGGCTGGGCCTGCTGCTGCCGGCCATGGTCGGGGTACTGCTTGCCCCGGGCGATGCCCGCTTCGACAGCTGCGCGCAGGTATCGCTGTGCGACCTGGCCCAGGGCGCCGAGCAGGCCGCCCACGCCTATGAGCTGGTGGCGCGCTCGCCGGTGCCGCTGCGCGAAGTGGGCATGACCGAATTTGCGGTGTTCCGCGGCGGCGTGGCCCAGCGCGACCAGGTGGCGATCATCGTGGGCAACCCCGATCTTGCCGGCGTGGTACCGGTGCGCGTGCATTCCTCGTGCCTGACCGGCGATCTGTTCGGCTCGCTCAAGTGCGACTGCGGCGACCAGCTGCGGCGCGGGCTGCGCAAGCTCAAGGAACTGGGCGGTGGGGTGCTGCTGTACCTGGACCAGGAAGGCCGCGGCACCGGCATTGCCGCCAAGATGCGCGCCTATGGCTACCAGCACGATGGGCTGGATACGATCGATGCCGATGCACAGCTGGGCTTCGGCGCCGACGAGCGCCGCTATGGCAGCGCGGTGGCGATGCTGCAGGGCCTGGGCGTACAGCGCGTACAGCTGCTCAGCAACAACCCGACCAAGGCCCAGCGCCTGCGCCATGCCGGGATCGAGGTGGTGGACTGTGTGCCGGTGACCGGCGACATCACCGCCGAGAACGAGCACTACCTGCGCACCAAGGCCGAACGCGCCGGCCACCTGCTGGATGTGGACGCGCTGATCCAGGCCGCGCAATAGCCCGCGCCAACCTGCTACCGTCTGCGCGACGGGCGCAGCCGACCTGATGTGGACGCCCGGCATGTTTCCTCCTGCCGAGCGCCTGCCTTGTCCGACCCGTCCCCTGCCCCGTTGCCGTCCCCGCCCCCCCTGCCCGACCAGGGCACGTGGCAGCCGCTGCCGCTGCGCGCGGCCACCATCGCCGGCGTGGCCGGTGCCATCACCGGTGCAATCTTCATCGGGGGCGTGCTCGGCACGCTGTGGGTGGTCTTCGACCTGCCGATGCGCTGGATCGCGGGACCGGCCATGCTGATTCCCGGCGCGCTGATCGGCGGCGTCTTCGGCTTCCGCCGGCAGCGCCGCACGTGGTGGCGGCTGGATGCGCAGGGGCTGGGCGTGCGCCGTGACCTGATGTGGCAGCTGGAGACCCGGGTGCCGCTGTCGCGCGTGCAGCACCTGGACCTGCGCCGTGGCCCGATCGAACGCACCGCGCGGCTGTCCACCCTGGTGGTGCATACCGCCGGCAGCCGTTTCAGTGCGGTGTCGCTGGCCGGGCTGGACCAGGCCGATGCCGAGCACCTGCGCGATACGCTGGGGCGCCAGCTGGACCAGGACGACGACGCCCTGTGAGCACACCCCTGGCTGACGACGGCGCCCCCGACCAGCGCCTGCATCCATGGTCGTGGCTGTTCGTGCTGCTGATGCAGCTGCGCCAGTTCCTGCTGCCGCTGGTAGCGCTGGTGGTGTTCGGTGGCCGCGGCGACAGTGACCAGGAGGAGATGTGGTCGAACCTGGCCGCGCTGGTGGTGATCGTGGTGCTGGTGGCCGTTTCCATCCTGCAGTACCTCACCTTCCATTACCGGATCGGCCGCGATGCGATCAGCGTGCGCAGCGGGGTGATTTCACGCAACCGGCGCGAGATTCCCTTCGCACGCATCCACAACGTGGTGGTGCACCAGAATCCGTTGCACCGGCTGTTCGGCGTGGCCGAACTGCGCCTGGAATCGGCCGGCGGGAATCGGCCGGAAGCGGAAATGCGCGTGCTCAAGCTGGACCAGGCGCTGGCGCTGGAGCAGCTGGTGCGCCAGCGCGGGCAGCAGCAGGTGGCCAGCGGGGATACGACGGCGGTGCAAACCCCCGACGTCCCGGCCGAAGATGTCCTGCTGCAGCTGGGTACCGCCGATGTGGTGCGCGTCGGGCTGTTGTCCAATCGCGGCTGGGTGGTGGTGCTGGCCGCTATCGGTGCGTCGTACCAGCTGTTCCCGCGCGGCGCGGTCGACGACGCCATTGAACACGGTGGCCGCCAGGCGTTCGGCTATGCCAGCTCCTTGCACCCGGCCACCTGGGTCTGGGTGGTGGCGGCACTGGTAATGGTGATCGGCTTCTGGGCACTGCTGCGGGTGTTCTCCGTGGCAGTGGCGCTGCTGCGCTATCACGGCTTCCGGCTGACCGAACACGAGCGCCGCCTCACCGTGGCCAGCGGCCTGCTCACGCGTATGCGCACCAGTGTGGCGCGCCGGCGGATCCAGGCCTGGACGCTGCGCGAAACCGCGCTGCAGCGCTGGTTCAATCGCCGCCACCTGCGCATCGATATCGCCGCAGGTGTATCCACCGATGGCGAACGCCGCGACCTGCGCGAACTGGCGCCGCTGGCTACGCCCGAGGCCTGCAACACGCTGGTGCAGCACCTTCTGCCGCAGCTGCAGTGGCCACCGGCGCAGTGGCGGCCGGTGCCGCTGCGCGGCTGGTGGCGGTTGTGCCTGCCGGCGCTGGTGATCGTGCCGCTGCTGGCTGCCGGTGCCGTGTGGGAAGTGGGGCCGTGGGGCGCGCTGGTGCTGGCGTGGCTGCCGTGGTCGGCGCTGCGCGCACATCGCACCATGGCGCATATGGGCTGGCACCTGGATGCGCGTTACGTGGCCGTGCGCGGTGGCTGGTGGCAGCGCTGGTGGCGGTTTGCCGAGCTGGACAAGCTGCAGGCGCTGCGGCTGGGCCGCTCGCCGCTGGACCGGTGGCTGGGCACGTCCAGCGTATGGCTGGATACGGCGGGGGCAAGCGGCAGCATCGCGTTGTGCCTGCGGTATCTGCCGGAAGCCGAGGCGCGGGCGGTGTTTGAACAGCTCAATGCTGCGTTCGTGAAGCGCCGCCCGTATCGGTAACCGTTATCGCTTTGATGGGCCCCAATAGCCCAGGTCCTTGCGGATCTGCAGGCCGCGCGTCCACGCGCCGAACGGCTTGCGCTTCAGGATACCCATCTCGCCTGCCAGGAAATCCTCGGTGGCGGCGATTACGCGCTCGCTGGAGCGGCCGTCTCGCCACGGGTGGATGTCGTCGGCGTAGCGGCGGATCTCCGCCATCAACGCCGGCTCCGGGTGCAGCGCGCGTGCCAGCATCGCCGGCAGCTGGGCCGGATCGTCGAAATCGATCATGTGCGGCTGCGGGACGCGGTTGCGGAAGGTCACCACGGGTTTGTGCTGCACCACGAACTCGGAGACGATCGAGGAGGTGTCCGACACCAGCACATCGGCGGCGCGCTGCGCGGCCATCACCTGTTCCGGTTCGATGAAGGCGGCGTTGGCGCCGGCCAGTGCGCGGTAGCGCGCGAACAACTCCGGCGGGCACTTGGGGTGCAGGGTCAGCAGCCAGTAGTGGCCGCCCCGTGCGATGTCCCCGGCGATCTGCTCGTAGAGGTGCGGGGCCGCACTGAGGCGCTCGGTGAATGTGGAGCCGAACAGGATCACCGGCCGCCCCTGCGCGGGCGCGCGCAGCGCCGCACTGGCGCCGCCGTCGTCCAGGAACAGCGGGTCGAGCTTGGGCCAGCCGGTCTCGGCTACCGCGAAGTGGCCCTCACGTGCGGCCAGCTCACGGAACGGGGTGGTGGTGGCCGGGCCCTGGGTGCAGTACAGGTCGAACAGCCCGCGTACGCGGAAGTGGCCACGGGCACTGTCGCGCTTCTGCACGTTGAAGCCATGGAAGACCTGCACCTTGGCCCCGGCAATGAACGGCGGCACCCAGTTGGCCGCGCTGAACACCGCGCGCGGGCGCAGCGCCAGCGCCTGCTGCAGGCCAACGTTGGGCACGCCTGGCAGGCTGGCCCCGGCCGCTCCGTCGGCAAACCACGCCGACACCGGTTGACCGGAGGCGTGCAACGCCTGGGCCAACGGGGCGAGAATAGGCAACGCATAGCGTTCCGTCGCAAACAGCAGGTACTCGGCCATCATGTCCTCCACGACCGCTCCCGTTGAACGGCCTCGCATCTCGGCCTGCATTATCGCGTTCAATGAAGCCGACCGCATCGGCGACTGCCTGGCCTCGCTGGCCTTCTGCGATGAGGTCATCGTGGTGGACTCGTACTCCACCGATGCCACGGTGGCCATCGCCACGGCCGCCGGGGCGCGGGTGCTGCAACGCCCGTTCGACGGCTTCCGCAGCCAGAAGGCATTCTGCGTGGCGCAGGCCACGCACGACTGGGTGCTGTGCCTGGATGCCGACGAACGCATCAGCGACGACCTGCGCGCAGCGATCCTCGCCGCCCAGGCGGTGGGCTTCACCGGCCACCATGGCTATCGCTTTGCCCGGCTTTCCGAGTACTTCGGCAAGTTCCTGCGCCATGGCAATGCCTACCCGGACCGGGTGCTGCGGCTGTTCGACCGCCGCCACGGCGGCTGGCGCGGCAAGCGCGAGATCCACGAAGCAGCCAGTGTCGATGGCAGCGTGGGCACCCTGCGCGGCGACCTCATCCACTACCCCTACCGCTCACTGGAACAGCAGCTGGCCAAGACCCAGCGCTATGCGCGGATGATGGCCGAGCACGAGTTCGCGCGCGGCAAGCGCGCCACGCTGGCCAAGCTGGTGCTGGCCCCGGCGTGGCGGTTCTGGCGGGGGTTGCTGCTGCGCGGCGGTTTCCGCGATGGCTGGCATGGCCTGGTGTATGCCTACGTGCGCGCCAACTACGTGCGGCAGAAGACCATCATGCTGTGGATGCTGCAGCACGGGCAGCCGGTCAGCGATCCGCCACGGGACGTTGGCGACACTCCCTGAACACGGGTATGTCAGACTTTGGGGGCGTATTACCGAAGGCCCCCATGAAGATCCTCTACACCAACTTCCACGCCGGTGATGGCGGTGGGCACACCACCTACCTGGCGTCGCTGGCGCGCGCACTGTCGCCGCGCCATCAGCTGTTCATGGCCGCACCCGGCGGCAGCCGGATACTGCGGGTAGTGCGCCAGGAGCGCATCGCCGAGCCGGTGGAGATCGCCTTCAGCAGCGGCCTGGCCACGCTGGGCCGGCAGTGGGCAGACCTGCGCACGCTGCGCGGGCTGATCCGCGAGCACGCCATCGATATCGTGCATGCCAACGGCGCACGCGATCACCGGGTGGCCATGGAGGCCGTGGCGGGTCTGTCCCGGCGGCCCAAGCTGGTGTTCACCAAGCACAACAGCAAATCCAGCAACACCTTCGGCAATGCCGTGCGTGCGCGCTGGGGCACCGACCGGGTGATCGCCGTGTCCGAACACACCCGGCAGATGCTGCTGGACAGCCCGTACCGGCACTGCCCGATCGACGTGGTGCGCAACGGGGTGGACCTGCAGCGCTTTTCGCCGGTTGCGCCCGCCGATGGCGCGGCGCTGCGCGCGCGCTGGACGCTTGACCCGGATGCGCTGGTGCTGGTGAGCAACGCCGGCACCGATGGCCACAAGGGCTGGATCGATCTGGCCCGCGCCATCGCCACCCTGCCCGAGCCGCTGCGCGGCAAGGTGCACATGGCCGTGGCCGGACGCGAGCCCGACCCGCTTCTGGTGGCGGAAGTGGAACAGCTTGGCGTGGCCGGGCAGGTGCATTTTGCCGGGCTGCTGGAAGACATCCGCCCGTTCGTGGCCAGCGGCGATGCGGGCTTCGTGCTGTCCTACGATGTGGAAACCATCTCGTTTGCCTGCCGCGAAATGATGGCGATGGGCAAGCCGGTGATGGTCAGTGATTACGCGGGTTTGCCTGAGAACATCACGCATGGGCACAACGGCTGGATCGTGCCGGTGCGGAACGTGGCCGCCATTGCGGCCCAGGTGGTAGCGCTGTATGAGCAGCGGCAGACATTGCCGGCCGTTGGCCAGGCCGCGCGCGCGCATGCGGTGGAAGCGTTCGGGTTGGAGACGTTCAGTGCGTTGACTGAAGCTTGTTATTTGGCGGTGTTGGGTGGGGCAGCCGACTAGCAGCCGACTAACAGTCGGCTCTACACGTCGGCTCTACACGTCGGCTCTACACGTCGGTTGGGGTGCGCAGGCGCAGGGGGTCGGACAGGGCCAGGAAGAAGGCGATCCAGGTGGCGTAGAACGAGGCGGTGCGCATGTCGCGGAACATCATTTCGGTCAGGCCGAACACCGCAAAGCCCACGCAGATCATCAGGCCCGCACCAGCGAACAGGCGGGTGGGCCGGTCGGTCACGCCCAGCCGCAGGCGCCTGGCGAACACCCAGCCCGGCGCGATGTAGAGCAGTACCAGGCCCAACCCGCCCAGCACGCCGTAGGTGGCCAGGAAGTACAGCAGGTCGTTGTGGGTTTCGCCGAAGTCGCGCGCCACGGTCGGGGTGACCTGCTTGGCGTCGGCGAGCTGCGCCAGCTCCTCGCGGAAGCGGTCGCCGCCGCCCACGCCGAACAGCGGCTCGCTGCGGATCATATGGCCGGCCGCGCTCCACAGCTGCAGGCGGATGCATACCGAGGTATCAGAGAGGTGCGCCACCTGGCACTGGTCGAACTCGCTCACGCCAAGGTGGATGCGCTCGCGCATCGAGGCGTCGCTGGCCACGATGATGCCGGCCAGGCCCAGCAGCAGCGCAGCGGCCAGGACCTTGAAGCGGTTCATGCGGCGCCCCTGCACCAGCAGCGCAATGAACAGGAAAAACGGAATGGCCAGCAGGCCGCCACGGGTCTGCGTGGCCAGGAACGCCCCGATACCGGCGATGCCGCTGACCAGCTTGAGTGCGAACTCGGTGCGGCGGAAGCGGGTGATGCGCAGGCCCAGCAACAGGAAGGCGATCACCGAGAACAACAGGGTCAGGTCGCCGTAGGTGACGGCGTTGAACTGGCGGGTCGCGGGGCGCGCACCGGTACTCAGCACCAGCCAAGCCACGTTGATCACGGCATACCAGATGCCGGCCAGCAGGCCGAACGCGGCATGGGCCAGCACAGGGCGCGGCATGCGCAACGCGGCGGCGAGAATCAGGCCCACGGTGAGGAAACGCACCGCCTTTTCGGTTTCCGATCCCTTCCAGATGCCATGCACGGCAAGGCTGGTCAGCACGCCCAGCAGCATCACGCCCATGCCTGCCACCATCCACAGGTACTCGCGGCGGTTGTCGCACCAGACGGTGCCGACGGCCGGGCGACGCACCCAGGCCAGCACGATGAAGCTGAGCAGCACCAGCCCGTAATAGCCCGCGCTGCCGCCGTCCATGGTGGACATCAGCAGTACCGGCGACAGGCCAAGCGCGACCGTGAACACCCAGGCCAGGACAGGGTGGACGCCGGCGGTACGGGGAAGCGCGTTGTTCACGTTCAATGCGACTCGGGCAGAGCGGGCGGCATTGTCGCTGATCGGTCGGGAATGATCCATGAGCGCAGGGTCAGTCCTCGCCCTCTTCCTTGCCCTGTTCGCGGCGTATCCGCGCCAGGTCCACGGCACTGGGCTGGCAGGGCCCTGCGAACGCACGCGCCGGTACCAGCCACCAGCCCCGCCGGTTGGCCACGCCCACCCGCTCGCCCTGGGCCCGGTCCACGCAGGCCAGCAGTGCGGCCTGCTGCACGAGCAGCCAGCGCTGCTCGGGCGCCTGTGCCTGCCATGCCCGGCCGTCCTGCAGCTGCAGGTACCAGCGCCGCTTGAAGCCGAAGGTGCGCACCGGCCGGTCGGACATGAGCAGGTTCTGTTCCTTCCAGCCCACCAGGCCCAGCTCGGCATCCGGGCCGATGCGCTGGCCCACCTGGTACATCAGCCCGCGCGCCGAACTGGAATCGTTGAACAGCGGGTAGCCCACCAGCCCGTAAGCCACCCATGCCATGGCCAGGATCGACACCACCGCCAGGTGGAAACGACGCGCACCGCTGAAGACCAGGCTGACCACGCCCCAGCTGCCCAGCGCGATGCCCACCCAGCCCAGCGCGGCGGTCACCGAGGTGTCGATGCCGCGCTCAAGGATGAGCTTGCGCTCGAAGCTGGGCTCACCGCCGAGCATGGCCACGCCGATCCCCAGCAGCGCCACGGTAAGCAGGAGCGCGAAGCCGCCCAGCACCCATTGCACGTCGCGCCGCCGCAGCAGGCCCGGCAGCAGCGGGGCCAGCGCCAGGCAGAACATCGGCAGCGCCGGCAGGATGTAGACATCGCGCTTGCCGTGCGGAATGGAGAAGAACAGCACGATCAGCAGCCACCAGCCCAGCAGCAGCAGGTAGCGCGGGTCGTGCCGGCGCAGGCGCCGCCACCAGGCCGGGATCGCCCATGGCACCAGCAGGAACGCGGGGACCCACATGGACGGCATGGTGGCCAGGAAATACCACCACGGCTGGTGGTGGTCCCAGGACTGCGCGTAACGCTTGGCGGTCTGCCGGAACAGGATGTCGTTCATGTACGCACGGTATTCGGCCGAGCCGCTGGCGGTGGCGGCCAGTACCATCGGCACCAGCCACAGCGCAATGGCGGCCAGGAAGGCCAACGGCCCCACCCAGAACCGCCAGTTGCGCAGGTCGAGCCGGACGCGCGGCCAGCCCATGGCGACGGCGGCCAGCGCCGGCACCAGCATGAACAGCGCCAGCACGCCCACGCCCTTGGTGATCACCCCCAGCCCGGCGGCGAACCAGCCCAGCCACCACCAGCGCCAGGTCGGCCCGCACAGCAGGTGGCGCAGCAGGCCGTAGTTGGCCAGGGTGATGAAGAACACCACGAGGGGATCGATCTGGGCCTTCTTTGCCTGGAAGGTGAAGTGCACCGCAAACAGCAGCGCCCAGGCGGCGTACAGGCCCACCTTGCGGGTCCACAGCCGGCGCCCCAGGTCATACACGCAGGCCAGCGTGCCCAGCGACGCCAGCAGGGTCGGCAGCAGGAACGCCACCCGCCAGTCGCGCAGCAACGTATACAGCGTGGCCTGCAGCCACATCAGCATCGGTGGCTTGTCCGAGTACAGCTCGGTGCCACGGTGCGGGAACAGCCAGTCCCCGCTGAGCACCATCTGCTTGGCCACCAGCGCAAAGCGCGGTTCGTCCGATGGCCAGGGATCGCGCATGCCCAGCCCTGCCCCCAGTACCAGCAGGGCCATCAGCGCAAGCAACCAGAATTCCCGGGATTCGCGTGTTTTCAGCATGGGCGCGATTCTAACGGTGCAGGGTTACCCTTTCTTTAGCAGACGTGCATAGAAGAAGCCGTCAGCACCCTGTTCCCCGGGCAGGCGCTGGCGCCCGGCCCAGGAGTCATGGCCGTAAGCGTCACCCAGTGGCAGGAACCCCGCGCCGCGGGTGCGCTGCAGGAAGGCCTCGATCTGGAACTGGTTTTCCTCGCGCAGGATCGAGCATGTCGCATACAACAGGGTGCCGCCCGGGGCGAGCATGCCGAAGCAGGCATCGAGCAGGCGCGCCTGCAACGCCACCAGCGCCGGAATATCGGTAGCGCGGCGGTGCAGCAGCACGTCCGGCTGGCGGCGGATGATGCCGGTGGCCGAGCACGGCGCATCGAGCAGGATCACATCAAAAGGCTGCCCGTCCCACCAGCTGGCCGGATCGGTGGCATCGGCCGCACGCACCTGGGCGTGTTCGCCCACGCCGGTGCGCGCGAAGGTCTCGCTGATGCGCTTGAGCCGGCGCGCATCGATATCCAGCGCCAGCAGCCGCAGGCTCGGGTCGCGCTCGAGCAGGTGCGCGGACTTGCCGCCCGGCGCGGCGCAGGCGTCAAGCACGCGCGCGCCCTTGGGCACGGCCAGCGCATCCGCCACCTGCTGGGCCGACAGGTCCTGCACCGACAACGCGCCATCGCTGAAGCCTGGCAACGCGGAGACGGCCACCGGTACCGGCAGGCGGATCGCATCGCTGCCCAGCGCGCTGGCCTCGGCGGCGATGCCGGCCGCTTGCAGCCGCTCCAGCATCACATCGCGACTGCCGTGCTGGCGGTTGACCCGCAGCCACAACGGCGCCGGCTGCAGGCTGGCGGCAAAAACGTCCTCGGCCTGGTCGGGCCAGTCCTGTTCGATCTGTTCGGCCATCCACTGCGGGAAGGCCTCGCGCGCCGGCAGCGCTGGAATGCCATCGCGCTGGGCGCGGCGCAGCAATGCATTGACCATTCCGGCCTGGCGCTCCTTGCCCAGCGCGCGGGCGGCGTCGACCGTGGCCGAAAGTGCGGCATGCGCCGGCAGGTCGAGCGCATCGAGCTGGGCAAAGCCGACCAGCAGCAGCGCGCGCAGTTCGTCCTCGCGCACGCTGAGCGGGCGCTGCATCCATTTCGCCAGGGCGGCGTCATAGGCGGTGCGCCGGCGCAGCACGGCAAAGCACAACGCTTCGAGCAGGGCGCGGTCGCGGCTGTCGTCCAGCGTAGGCAGCGCGGTGGCCAGTTCGGCCTTGAGCGAGCGCCCACGGCCGATCACCTGGGCCAGCACACGGGCGGCGAGCACGCGGGTGGGTACGCCCGGGGCCAGGCCGGACAGCGCGGGGGACGGTTTGTTCTGGCGGGACTGGGCCATCTCAGGTGCCCACGGCCAGGTCGCGGCGGGCATTGAGGTAGTCGGCCGCGGTGATCGCCTTGCCGCCCTCGCGCTGCAGCACGCGCAGGCGCAGCGCGCCCTGGCCACAGGCGATATCGATGCCGTCGCGGCCGGCCGCCAGCAGGGTGCCCGGGGCCTTGCCCTGGTTGTCGGCCAGCGCCACCGCACCGTGGATGCGCACGCGCTCGCCGGCCAGCTGGGCTTCGGCAATCGGCCACGGGTTGAAGGCGCGCACGGTGCGCTCCAGCACCTGCGCATCCTGCGACCAGTCCAGCCGCGCTTCGGCCTTGTCCAGCTTGTGCGCGTAGGTCACCCCCTGTTCCGGCTGCGGCTGGGCGATCGGCTTGAGGCCGGCGCGCAGCAGGCCCAGGCCGTCGGACAGCACCTGCGCGCCAAGTTCGGCCAGGCGGTCGTGCAGCGAGCCGCCCAGTTCACCGGCCTGGATCGGGGTGTGCTGGCGCAGCAGCACCGGGCCGGTGTCCAGCCCGGCTTCCATCTGCATCAGGCACACGCCGGTGTCCGCATCGCCGGCCTGGATGGCGCGCTGGATCGGCGCGGCGCCGCGCCAGCGTGGCAGCAGCGAGGCATGCACGTTCCAGCAACCGTAGGTCGGGATGGCCAGCACCGCCTTGGGCAGGATCAGCCCGTAGGCCACCACCACCATCAGGTCCGGCTGCAGGTCGCGCAGCTGCTGCTGGGCCTGTTCGGTCTTGAGCGATTCGGGCTGGAACACCGGGATGCCTCGGGCGATCGCTTCCAGCTTCACCGGCGAGGGCATCAGCCCGCGGCCACGGCCGGCCGGGCGGTCCGGCTGGGTGTACACGCCCACCACCTCCTGGTGGCGCGCGGCGGCGCGCAGCGAGGCGACGGCGAACTCAGGCGTTCCGGCAAAGACGATCTTCATGGCGTTCCCACTTGCAGAAAGAAAAACGGCGCCGGGGCACGGCGCCGAACAACCGGTCAGGCGGCGTGGCCAGGTCAGGCAACGTGCTTGCGCGACTTGGCCAGCTTCTTGCGGACCATCTCGCGCTTGAGCGGAGACAGGTAATCAATGAACAGCTTGCCGTCCAGGTGGTCCATCTCATGCTGCACGCACACCGCCAGCAGGCCGTCGGTGGTCAGCTCCTGGGCCACGCCCTGGCGGTCCAGGAAGCGCACGGTGATGGTGTCGGCGCGGGTCACGTCGGCAAAGATGCCGGGCACCGACAGACAGCCTTCCTGGTAGACCTGGCCGCCTTCGCTGGCCACGATCTCCGGGTTGATGAACACCCGCGGGGTGTCCTTCTCTTCGCTGACGTCGATGACCATGAAGCGCTTGTGGACGTCGACCTGGGAGGCCGCCAGGCCAATGCCCGGGGCGTCGTACATGGTCTGGAACATGTTGTCGATCAGTTCCTGGAAGGCCGGGGTGGTCACTTCGGCGGCGTCGATCAGCGCCGCCTTGGTGCGCAGGCGCGGGTCCGGGAACTCGAGAATGGGCAGGATGGCCATGGCAAATACCGTTTGGGGGCGCCCTTAAAGCGGCGTACGTCGCAATTCTATCGCCAACGCTTGCCTTGCGCCCCGGTTTCTGGACTATAGTGCTCGAACCTGTTGGGGAATCAGGCACCACACCTATGTTTGAAAGAACTCGTACGGTCGTCGCCGTCGCGATGCTGACCGTCGCTACCTATGCTACCGCCGTTGAAGTGAATGGCGGGCACCCGGAAACCTACGTCGTCCAGAAGGGCGATACCTTGTGGGACATTTCCGCGCGCTTCCTTAAAAAGCCGTGGTTGTGGCCGGAAATCTGGCAGGCCAACCCGCAGGTCAAGAACCCGCACCTCATCTATCCAGGTGACGTGCTGAGCCTGGCCTACCTGGACCGCGTCGTGGCCCAGCCCGGCCCGCGCCAGGAAGCGCCGATCAATGCGATCCCGCTCAGCCAGGTCGAACCCTTCCTGAAGCAGCTCAGCGTGGTGGACGAGATCGACTCGTTGCCCTACGTGGTGGCCCTGGAAGACAACCGCCTGCGCGCCACCACCGGCCAGACCGCCTACGTGCGGGGGCTGGAAGGGGCACAGGTGGGCCAGCGCTGGGCCGTGGTCCGACCGACCGTGCGCTACTCGCTGCCCAAGCCGACCGAGGACCTGACCGCCAACGGGGATGTCACTCCGGGCAGCGGCAACCTGTGGAAGAACTTCGTGGCCGCGCCGAGCAAGCGCAACGAGATGCTGGGCTACGAGCTGTCCCAGCTGAACGTGGGCACGGTCGTGAAGGTGCCGGACGACAAGTCGGACGTGACCTCCATCGCGCTGCAGGGCCGGACCGACGGGCGTGAAGTGCGCGCCGGCGACCGCCTGGTGCCGGTGGAAGCCACCCCGTACGACCTGCAGTTCTTCCCGCACGCCCCCGCCGCCCAGACCGAAGGCCTGGACGTTCGTGTGCTGGCGGTGACGGACATGTACCTGGCCGGCGGCCCGCGCGACGTCATCGCGATCTCGGCAGGCAGCGCCAACGGCATCGACAACGGAACCGTGGTTTCGCTGTGGCGCCAGGGGCGGCATGTGGCCCACCGCATGAAGTACCCGGGCTCCTCGCGCATGGACGACTCGCTCACCGACGGTGCCGGGCGCGTTTCCCTGCCCGATGAGTACGCCGCCCACGCGATGGTGTTCCGCACCTTCGACAAGGTCAGCTATGCGCTGGTGATGCAGGGCGTGAAGCCGGTGCTGGTCGGCTATTCGGCCAAGCACCCCGACGCGCAATAACCGCGCCGGGTCGGCGCTGCCGACCCCACCACGCGGTAGGTACCGACCGTTGGTCGGTACACATCCTGACGCAACAACACGACGGCGCCCCAGGGCGCCGTCGTCGTATGCGGGCTAGCCTGAGCCGATGCCCGATGACCTGCCCTGCTCTACCGAGGCGCTGCTGCGCCTGGTCCTCGCCGGTGGCGCCCCGGCACCCCGCCGCGCCCTGCTGGTCCGCTTCGCTGATCCCGCCCAGGCCCTGGGTGCCGGCCCTGCCGCATGGCGCGCCGCCGGTTGCAGCCCGCACCAGCGGGCACTGCTGGCGCTGCCCGACCGCGACGCGCTCGCTCGCGGCCTGCATTGGCTGTCGCAACCCGGCCGGCACCTGCTGTCGATCGAAACCGACGACTATCCCACTCTGCTGCGCCCGCTGGATCCGGCGCCGCTGGCGCTGTTCGTGCACGGCGACCCGGCCACCCTCTGGCACCCCGCGGTGGCCGTGGTCGGCAGCCGCACCCCATCGCCCACGGGTGCCGAGCTGGCCGCCGAGTTCGCCGGCGCCCTGGCCCGCAGCGGCCTGGGCGTGGTCAGCGGGCTGGCCGCCGGGGTCGATGCGCGGGCCCACCAGGCCGCCCTGGACGTACCCGGCGGGCGCACCGTGGCCGTGGTGGCCACCGGCCTGGACCTGACCTACCCGCCCCGGCACGAAGCGCTGCAGGCACGCATCGCCGAGCGCGGGGCCGTGGTCAGCGAGTATCCGCCCGGCACCGTGGCGCGCCCGGGGCAGTTCCCGGCCCGCAACCGGATCGTGGCCGGGCTGACCCTGGGCACCCTGGTGATCGAGGCGGCAGCCCGCTCCGGGGCCCTGATCACCGCGCGCCTGGCCGCGGAGATCGGCCGTGAGGTATTCGCGCTGCCCGGCTCGGTGCGCAACCCGCGCGCGCGCGGCTGTCACCGGCTGATCCGTGATGGCGCCCAGCTGGTGGAAACCCCGGCCGAGGTCGTGGCCGGGCTGACCGGGGCGGCCGCCAGCTTGGGGCAGGCCTTGCGTTGGCGCCTGGACGCCCCCAATGAACAGGCACGGTCGGCGCATGCCAGCGCTTCCCCCTTCCCCCTCCCCGACTACCAGCGATTGTGGAACGCGCTGGATGAAAACCCAACGGGTATGGATTCATTGATCCAGCGCAGCGGATTGACGGCGGACCAGCTGTCGGCCATGCTGCTGATCATGGAACTGGATGGAAAGGTGGTCGCCAACCATGGCCGCTACTGTCGAAAACCCTAGTTTCTTCACCTCCACAGCGTCGTTGACGCAGGCCGAGGGGCAATGAAAGAGAGCATTCTGGATGTCCTGCTGTACCTGTTCGAACACTATTTCAGCGAAGACGCGGACCTCATCCGCGACCGCGACTCCCTCCAGAACGGCCTGATACAGGCCGGCTTCAGCCCCACCGAAATCAACAAGGCCTTCGATTGGCTGGACGCCCTGGCCGAGCAGCGCCCGGCTGTGACACTGGCCCGCGTCGACGGTCCCGTGCGCATTTTCCATGGCCCGGAGCTGGACAAGCTCGACGTGGAAGGCCGTGGCTTCCTGATGTTCCTGGAACAGCACGGCATCCTGGATGCCAACCAGCGCGAGCTGGTGCTGGACCGCGCCATGGCCCTGGACCAGGACGAACTGGACCTGGACGACCTCAAATGGGTGGTGCTGATGGTGCTGTTCAACCAGCCCGGCGCCGAGGCAGCGTATGCCTGGATGGAAACCCAGATGTTCGTCGACGAACCGGAACCCCTTCACTGACCGTACACTGGGTGCTTCGCGCATTCAGGGGAATGGAAAGTGAGCCAGTGGTTCTATGCAGAAGGGAATCGTCAGCAGCGGGGTCCGCTGACATCTGAAGAGTTGATCGCGCTGTACCAGTCCAGCCGCATTGCGCTGGATACCCTGGTATGGCGCGACGGGCTTGCCCAATGGCAGCCCCTGCGAACTGTCGCCGACGAGATCGGTCTGGTGATCGCACCGCCGCCGGCGGTGGATCCGCCGCTCCCGCTGGACGCCCCGCAGTTGGAGCCGGTCGTGCCCAGCCCGCCGAGGATTCCCGGGTTCGACACGCCTGCGCCGCGCGCCACCGGACCCGGGCCGGCCACGCCCGCCTATGCCTCGGCGCCGGGTTACCCGCGCGCCGCGCCGCCGCCGAAAAAGACCTCCGGCTGCCTGATCATCGGGCTGGTGGTGGGCCTGGTGTTCCTGGTGGTGATCGCCATCCTTGCCGCGATCGCGCTTCCTGCCTACAGCGATTACCAGCACCGTGCCCGCGTGGCCAATGCGGTGGGCATCGTGTCGCAGCTGAAGAACCAGGTGACCGAGTTCGCCATGAGCACCGACCGCTGCCCGGTCAACGCCGACGATGGCTTCCAGAGCCCGACCTCGTACGCCGGCGACTACGTGGGTGCGGTGCGCATCGGCCGCATCGGCGAAGACAAGTGCGGCATCGAAATGGAATTTGCCGTGCCGGGCAAGCGCGCACTCGATGGCAAAATGTTGTGGTTCGAATACGACATGCAGAGCCAGGCGTGGACCTGCAGCAGCGATCTCGACACCAAGTATCTGCCCGCGCAGTGCCGCGGTTGAGCAGCACTTCAATTATGGATGAGAGGGGAAGCACGCAATGACTGAGTGGTATTACGCAGACGGCCAGGACCGCCAGGGTCCGTTGCTGGTCGAAGACCTGCGCCAGCGCTTCCAGCGCGGTGAAATCAGCCTCACGACGCTGGTATGGCGCGAAGGCTACCCGCAGTGGAAGCCGGTGTCCGAAGCGGTCGAGGAACTGCAGCTGCAGAACCTGACCAGCGCCGCGAGCAACCTGGGCAGCGGCTTCGACCTGCGCGGGGATTACACCGCCATCGACAACGGCACCGCACCGCTGCCCGGCACCGGCGGCGGCACCTATTCGCCGTATACGGCACCTGCCGCCACCGGCGGCTACGGCGCGGCCGTGGTGGGCGGTGGCGAGGTGGTCTACGCCGGCTTCTGGAAGCGATACGCGGCATACTTCCTGGACTCGATCGTGGTGGGCATCATCAACGTCCCGGTCAGCGTGGTGTTCAACCTGATCGGCGCGTCCAGCGGCAACGAAAGCCTGGCCCTGGCGATGAGCCTGGTGGCCATGCTGAGCGGTTTCGCCATCGGCATCGGCTACTACGCAGGCTTCCACGCCTCGCGCGGCGGCGCCACCCTGGGCAAGATGGCCGTGGGCATCAAGGTGGTGCGCAGCGACGGCGAGCGGATCACCTTCCTGCGCGGCGTGGGCCGCTACTTCGGTTTCATCCTGAGCAGCCTGACCCTTTTCATCGGCTTCATCATGGCCGCCTTCACCGAGCGCAAGCAGGCACTGCACGACATGCTGTGCGACACCTTGGTGGTGGACAAGTGGGCCTTCACCGAGAACGCCGAGTTCCAGGAACGAGGCCTGGGCACGGTCACCATCGTGATCCTGGTCATCAGCGGCATCCTGACGGTGGCCATGATCGGCCTGTTGATCCTCGGTTTCGGGGCCATTGCCGCGTCCATGTCCTGACCGGCCCTCACACCCGGCCGCTTGACACAGGCGGCTCCGGCGTGATTCCTCTAGCAGGCGCAAAACCTGAACGCCCGGCGCATACCCGGGCGTTCAGCATATGGAATTCGACGGCTGCCCTTCACTAATGCGGCCATTTGCTCCACCCTAGCGCCCTCTCCCGGGCTGCTGCCCACAGAAATCAACGACATGCCCAAGCACCTGCTCATCGTCGAATCGCCCGCCAAGGCCAAGACGATCAACAAATACCTCGGCAAGGACTTCACCGTCCTGGCCTCGTATGGGCATGTGCGCGACCTGGTCCCCAAGGAAGGTGCGGTCGACCCCGACAACAACTTCGCGATGCGCTACGACCTGATCGAGAAGAACGAGAAGCACGTCGATGCGATCGCCAAGGCCGCCAAGGGCGCCGACGACATCTTCCTGGCCACCGACCCGGATCGCGAGGGTGAGGCGATCAGCTGGCACATCGCCGAGATCCTGAAGGAACGCGGGCTGGTCAAGGACAAGCCGATGCAGCGGGTGGTCTTCACGGAGATCACCCCGCGCGCGATCAAGGAGGCGATGAGCCAGCCGCGCGCCATCGCCAGCGACCTGGTCGATGCCCAGCAGGCGCGCCGCGCGCTGGATTACCTGGTCGGCTTCAACCTGTCCCCGGTGCTGTGGCGCAAGGTCCAGCGCGGCCTGTCCGCCGGCCGCGTGCAGAGCCCGGCGCTGCGCATGATCGTCGAGCGCGAGGAAGAAATCGAAGCCTTCATCGCCCGCGAATACTGGAGCATCGATGCCGCCTGCGCGCACCCCTCGCAGCCGTTCAATGCCCGCCTGATCAAGCTGGACGGCCAGAAGTTCGAGCAGTTCACCGTGACCGACGGCGACACCGCCGAGGCCGCGCGCCTGCGCATCCAGCAGGCCGCCCAGGGCAACCTGCACGTCACCGACGTGGCCAGCAAGGAGCGCAAGCGCCGTCCGGCCGCCCCGTTCACCACCTCCACGCTGCAGCAGGAAGCCTCGCGCAAGCTGGGCTTCACCACCCGCAAGACCATGCAGGTGGCGCAGAAGCTGTACGAAGGCGTGGCGATCGGCGACGAAGGCACCGTAGGCTTGATTTCGTACATGCGTACCGACTCGGTCAACCTGTCCCAGGATGCGCTGGCCGAAATCCGCGACGTGATCGCCCGCGATTACGGCATTGCCGCCCTGCCGGACAAGCCCAACACCTACCAGACCAAGTCCAAGAACGCCCAGGAAGCGCATGAAGCGGTACGCCCGACGGCCGCGCTGCGCACCCCGGCGTCGGTGGCGCGCTACCTCACCGACGACGAGCGCAAGCTGTACGAGCTGATCTGGAAGCGTGCGGTGGCCAGCCAGATGATTCCGGCCACGCTCAACACCGTCAGCGTGGACCTGTCGGCCGGCAGCGAACACGTGTTCCGCGCCAGCGGCACCACCGTGGTGGTGCCCGGCTTCCTGGCCGTGTACGAGGAAGGCAAGGACAACAAGAGCGCCGAGGACGACGACGAAGGCCGCAAGCTGCCGGCGATGAAGCCCGGCGACCGCGTGCCGCTGGAGCGCATCCTGGCCGAACAGCACTTCACCCAGCCGCCGCCGCGCTTCACCGAAGCGGCGCTGGTCAAGGCGCTGGAAGAGTATGGCATCGGCCGTCCGTCGACCTATTCGTCGATCATCCAGACCCTGCTGTTCCGCAAGTACGTGGAAATGGAAGGCCGCAGCTTCCGCCCGTCCGACGTGGGCCGTGCGGTCTCCAAGTTCCTCTCCAGCCACTTCACCCAGTACGTGGACTACGACTTCACCGCCAAGCTCGAAGACGAGCTCGATGCGGTGTCGCGCGGCGAAGAAGACTGGATTCCGTTGATGGCCCGCTTCTGGGAACCCTTCAACCAGCTGGTGGAAGAGAAGAAGGAATCGGTCGACCGCGCCGAGGCCAGTGGCGCGCGCGAGCTCGGCACTGACCCCAAGACCGGCAAGCCTGTCAGCGTCCGGCTGGGCCGCTTCGGGCCGTACGCGGCCATCGGCAGCACCGCCGAGGACGCCGAGGACAAGCCCAAGTTCGCCTCGCTGCGCCCGGGCCAGTCGATGCACACCATCAATCTGGAAGACGCGCTGGAGCTGTTCCTGATGCCGCGCGCGCTGGGTGAGGACAAGGGCGAGGACGTCAGCGTGGGCATCGGCCGCTTCGGCCCGTTCGCCAAGCGTGGCAGCACCTACGCTTCGCTGAAGAAGGAAGATGACCCCTACACCATCGATCTGGCCCGCGCGGTGTTCCTGATCGAAGAGAAGGAAGAGATCGCCCGCAACCGCATCATCAAGGAATTCGACGGCAGCGAGATCCAGGTATTGAACGGCCGTTTCGGCCCGTACCTCAGCGACGGCAAGATGAACGGCAAGATCCCGAAGGATCGCGAGCCGGCCTCGCTGACCCTGGCCGAAGTGCAGCAGCTGATGGAAGAAACCGGCAAGCCGGTGCGCAAGGGCTTCGGAAAGAAGGCCGCCAAGAAGGTCGTGGCCAAGAAGGCCCCGGCGAAGAAGGCGGCAGTGAAGAAGGAGCCGGCGGCGAAGAAGGCGGCCGTCAAAAAAGCCCCTGCCAAGAAGGCACCTGCGAAGAAGGCGGCGACCAAGAAGGCCGCCACGAAGAAGGCCGCAGCAAAGAAGGCAGTAAAGAAGGCCTGACCCCGGTAGCGCCCGACCGTGGGTCGGGCGACAACACGGCGCACTGGAACGGTCGTCACCATGAATGAACTCACCGTCGACTCTGCCTCTCCCGCGCTGCGCGCCGGCGGCGTGATCGCCTACCCCACCGAAGCGGTGTGGGGACTGGGCTGCGACCCGGCCAACGAAGCGGCCGTGCTGAAGCTGCTGCAACTCAAGCAGCGGCCGGTCGAGAAGGGCATGATCCTGGTCGCTGCCGACCTGGCCCAGCTGCAAGGCTGGGTGCGGATCGACGCGCTGCCTGCCGAGCGCAGGGACGAGGTACTGGCCAGCTGGCCCGGCGCCAATACCTGGATCCTGCCCGCCGGGCCTCGCGCGCCACGATGGATCACAGGGGAACACACCGGCATTGCCGTGCGGGTCAGCGCCCACCCGCTGGTGGCGGCGTTGTGCCGCGCATGGGGCGGGCCGCTGGTGTCCACCAGCGCCAACCTGGCCGGCCAGCCGCCGGCGCGCAGCCGTGCGGGACTGGACCCGAACCTGCTGCGCGACCTGGACGGCTTGGTTGACGGCGCCACCGGTGGCTTGGACCAGCCCACCCCGATCCGCGACGCCCTCACCGGCCACGTCCTGCGCACCTGAGCCGCATGGCGTTCTTTGCGCCTGCACAGGCAAGGCCGCACACTGCGGCCATGCGCCCACACCCTGCCCTCCCGCTCTACCTGTTGCTGCTGTGCAGCGCCCCGCTGGCGGCGCAGGACAGCAGCGTGCGTGTCTACCGCTGCGTAGGCAGCAACGGGGCGGTATCGCTGCAGGACGCCCCTTGCCGCGACGGCCGCCAGGAAGTGCGCGAGATGCAGCGCCCGCGCGATCCGGCGCCGCGCGTGGTGCGCAGCGACCGTGACCCCGCCACGCCGGCACCGGCAGCACCCGAGCGCGAGGTGCGCTATGTGCAGGTACAGCCGCCGCAGCCGATGTACGAATGCATCCGCGACGACGGCAGCCGGTATACCAGCGAAACCAGCGAGGGCAATCCGCGCTGGGTGCCGGTGTGGACCAGCGCCTGGATCCCAGGACGCCGGCCCGGTGGCATCCATCCCGGCCCTGGCCCTGGCCCTGGCCCGGGACCGGGGCCGGGACCACGCCCATTGCCCCCGATCGCCCCGATGGGCAGCGGCTCGGTCAGCTCCAGTGGCGGCTCGCTGACCGTTTCCGGCGGCGGCTCACGGGTTGGCGGCAGCCTCTCCGTCGGCAGCGGCAGTACCCAGTGGCACAGCGAAGGGTCGGCGTACCCGGGCACCTACCAGGACGTGGTGGTTCCGGCCGGCAACGTGCTGGTGCGCGACCAGTGCCACCCGTTGCCCGCCAGCGAAGTGTGTTCGATCCTGCGTGACCGCCGCTGGGAGCTGGTGCGGCGCTACAACAGCGCGCTGCAGGGCGAGCGCGATGCGATCAGCCGCGAGCAGCGTGGCGTGGATGCGCGCCTTGACCGGGATTGCCGGTAGGGCGCGGCAACCGGCGCGTTGTATCCTGCGCCGATGAAACCGTATTGGCTCCTGTTGCTGCTGTGTGTGGCGTCGTCGGCGGTGGCCGATGAGCCGATCGTGTTCCGCTGCACCGATGCGGACGACAACGTGACCGTGCAAGGCAAGCCCTGCCCGGCCGGCAGCCACCAGGTGATCCAGCGCATGAATGCCGCGCCATCGCGCGCGGAGGTGTCCGTGTCGACCCAGGCGACGCCCCCGCCGCCTGCCGCGCCGACGGTCCAGCCGTTGTCACCCGCACCGATGCCGCCGCAGGTACCCGGCAAGGCGCAGCCGATGGAGCGCATGATTTCAGAGGCGTACGAAGTGCCACGCGGCACCGCGATCCTGGACAGTGCCAACCTGCCCAAGCCCGGCGACGAGTTGCCCGGCGACGGCCCGGCAAAACCGCCGCTGCCGGAGATCTACCAGTGCCAGGGCCAGGACGGCGGACGCTACCTGCACGAGCTTGAACCGGCACCGCCGACCTGCGTGCTGCTGTCGGTCACTGCGCTGGGCGGCAACACGCCGGTCAACGCCGCCAGCTGCGAAGTGGTCCGCGATACCTGCGAGCCGCTGGCTGAAGACCAGCGCTGCAATGCGTGGCAGCAGCGCTTCCGCGATGCGCGCGGGCGGGAACGCTTCGCCTCGCCCGGCACGGCAGCCGCCGCTGCCGCCGAGCGCGAGCGCCTGCAGGGCGTGCTGTCAGAAAGCAACTGCGCGGTACCCCGGTAGGTACCGACCGTTGGCCGGTACGCCTCAGAACCCGTAGCGCAGGAATCCGCCGTCCACGGCAATGCATTCGCCGGTGACATAGCTGGCCGCAGGCAGGCACAGGAACCCGACGGCGGCAGCTACTTCCTCAGGCTCGCCGATGCGCCGCATCGGGGTGCGGTCGATCACCTGTTCGTAGTAATCCGGGTCCGCCAGCGGGCCGGAGGTGCGGCGGGTGCGGATGTACCAGGGCGCCACCGCGTTGACCCGGATGCCGTCTTCGGCCCACTCCACCGCCAGGTTGCGCGTCATCTGGTGCATCGCCGCCTTGGTCATCCCGTACACCGCGCCACTGCGCACATGGGTGAGCCCAGAGACACTGCCGACGTTGACGATGGCCGAGGCGGCGTGGCGGGCCAGCAACGGGTGCGCATAACGCGACAGTTCGAACGCCGAGAACAGGTTCGTCTCGAAGATGCCGCGCCACTCGTCTTCGGTGTACTCGGTGGCCGGCTTGGTGATGTTGCCGCCGGCATTGTTGATCAGCAGGTGCAGCCCATCGCTGTGGTCTTCCACCCAGTCCAGGATCTCGCGACGATCCTCGTCGTCGGAAACGTCGGCGGACAGCCCATGGATCTCACGATCCGGATAGGCATCGGCCAGCTCATCGCGGGCCATTTCCAATGCGTCCGCGTCGCGCCCCACGATCAGCAGGTCGGCGCCGAATCCCAGCAGCTCGCGCGCGATCGCCAGTCCGATACCGGCACTGGCACCGGTGATCAATGCGGTCTGTCCGTCCAGTCGCCAACGATGCGCACTCACCTGCTTCTCCTGCCTTAGGGCACTGCAGGATAGCCCGCATGCCGGTGCGGCGCACCCCATCACACACGGGCCGGCAAAGCGGTGCGAAACTGCGCGTCCCTGGGTTCGCCTGCGAGGTTGCCATGTTGATCCGTATCGCCCTGCCGCTGGCTGCCCTGCTCGCCTTGAGCGGCTGCAGCCGCCCGGTGCCACCGGACCCTGACAAGCGTCCGGAGCCCCAGGCCACCGCATTGCGCGACGCCATGCAGCAACCGCTGGACAAGGCCAAGGCCGCGCGCGAAACGCTGGAAAAAGCACCGGACACCAGCGCCGCCGACGAGGTCGAAGCGGGCCGGTAAAGAATAAAAAAACCCGGCCTTGGCCGGGTTTTTTTGAAGGGCGTCACCACCAACGGTGGTGACCTACCAGGACAATCGCATCGGGTAGATCACGACCGTTGGTCGTGATCCGCCGTCAGAAACCGCAGAAGCAGTACGCCAGCGCCTTGACCGGGGCGCTGCCGCGCGGGTCGCGGGCGGCGTCTTCGACGAAGCGCAGCTGGGTGTCCACTTCCGGCATCGACCGGGCCAGCATCATCCGCGCCACGCCCGATTCGCCCAGCATCCAGGCACCGGCATGGCTGCCGGCGAAGCCGCTGAGGAACTGCGCGAACGGAGTGGCAGGCTTCTCGATGTAGCGCACGCGCACCTTGTCCGGGCCGCCCAGCTTGGCGCGGTTGGAGGCGTCGGCAATGGCCGCCTTGAGGCCGCCGAAGGCATCGACCAGGCCGCGTTCCTTGGCCTGCGCACCGCTCCACACGCGACCGCGGGCGACTTCGTCCACCGCTTCCACCGGCTTGCTGCGTGCATCGGCCACCTTGCCGGTGAAATCGGCGTAGCCCTTGTTGATCACCGACTGGATCACCTGGCCCACGGCCGGATCCATCGGGCGGGTGATGTCGAACGCACCGGCGAAGCGGGTGGTGCCCACGCCGTCGGTGTGCACGCCGATCTTGTCCAGCGAACGCGACAGGTTGGGGATCATGCCGAAGATGCCGATCGAACCGGTGATCGTCGACGGATCGGCGTAAATGCGGTCGGCATTCATGCTGATCCAGTAGCCGCCCGATGCCGCCAGGTCGCCCATCGATACCACCACCGGCTTGCCGGCCGCCTTCAGCGCCACCACCTCACGGCGGATCTGCTCCGAGGCGAACACTTCACCGCCGGGCGAATCCACGCGAAGCACCACGGCCTTCACGTTGTCGTCGTCGCGCGCTTCGCGCAACAGCGCCGAGGTCGACTCACCGCCCACGCGGCCGGCCGGCAGGTCGCCACCGGCGATCTCGCCGGACGCCACCACCACCGCCACCTGCGGTCGCGAATCCACCGGCGAACGACGGGTGTCGATCTGGGTCAGGTATTCGTCAAGGTTGATGCTGCGGAAGCCACCGTCGGCGTCTTCATCGGCCACGCCACGATCGGCCAGCAGGTCTTCGACTTCCTCGCGGGTCTTCAGGCCGTCCACCAGCTTCTGCTGCAGGGCGAACTTGGCCAGGTCGCCACCGGCAGCAGCGATGCCTTCGGGCATGGTGTCGATGCCGGCGGCCAGCTGCGCGGCGTCCAGCTTGCGCGCCGTGGCGATGTCGGCCAGGTAGCGCTGCCACACGTCGTTCATCCAGAACAGGTCGGCTTCCTTGGCCTGCGGCGACGCCGCGTCCAGCACGTACGGTTCGGCGGCGGACTTGTATTCGCCCACCTTGAACAGGTGCACGTCCACGCCCAGCTTGTCCTGCAGGCCGGTGCGGAAGTACTGGCGGTAACGACCGAGGCCTTCCAGCACCACCCCGCCCATCGGGTCGAGGTAGATCTCCTTGGCCTGCGCGGCCAGCAGGTACTGCCACTGGCTCATGTTGTCGCTGTAGGCCACGATGTCCTTGCCCGACGCGCGCAGTTCCTGCAGCGACGCGGCTACTTCACGCATCGAGGCAAAACCGCTCGGCTGCAGCTTGTCCAGCTGCAGGACCACGCGTTCGATCTTCTTGTCCTCGCGCGCCGCATCCAGCGCGCGCACCAGGTCGCGCAGCTGCACTTCCTCGGCGCTGTTGTCGCCAATGGCCTTTGCGAGCGCACGGCTGACCGGATCCGCACTGAACTGTTCGACCAGGCGGCCTTCCGGCGCGATCACCAGCGTGGTGCGGTCCTGCAGGGTGCGGCCGCTGCTGGCGCCCTTGCCCATCGCGAAGACGAACAGGACCAGGATCAGCAGCAACAGGCCGAAGAACAGCAGGTTGAGGATCAGCCTGCGGGTAAAGTTCATCACATCCCACAGCCCGATGAAGAAGCTGGCGACGGGATTGCGACGCACGGGTTGGTTCATGGGGAAAACTCCAGTTGGCTTCTTGCCGTGGTACCAGCATAGCCCGTGCCGGACAGCCCGGCATCGGACACAAGTAAGGGGGCCATCAGGCCGTCAGGTTCAGGTCATTGCCGACACGAAGGCTGCTCACGCGCAGCCGCCAGCCCATCAGGATCGCCGCTGCGGTCAGCCCCAGGATCAGGCCCAGCCACATGCCCTGCGGACCCATGCCCAGGCCCAGGCCGAGCCCGGCGCCGAGCGGCATGCCCAGCCCCCAGTAGGAGAACATGGCGATGAACATCGGCACGCGGGTGTCCTTCAGGCCGCGCAGCGCGCCGGCTGACAGCACCTGGATGCCATCCGGGAACTGGAACGCGGCCGCATACAGCAGCAGGGTGGAGGCCAGCGCGGCCACGCCCATGTCGGCGGTATACACCCCGACGATGGCGTCGTGCCCGAACAGCAGCACCAGCGCCGACAGCGTCTGCGTGCCCAGGATGATCAGCAGGCCGGCGATGGCAGCGCGCCGCACGCCCAGCCCGTTGCCACTGCCTACCGCATGGCCCACGCGCACGGTGGTGGCTTCGGCCACGCCCATCGGGATCATGAAGCACAGCTGGGCCACGTTGATGGCGATCTGGTGCGAGGCCGCCTCGGTGGCGCCCAGGCGACCGATCAGCAGGGCGGTAACGATGAACAACCCGCCCTCCATCAGCACCGTGATGCCGATCGGCAGACCGGTACGCAGCAGGTCCCAGATCGCCGCCCAGCGCGGCAGCTCCAGGTGCGAAAACAGTTCCAGGTGGGCAAAGCGCTTGGTCTTCCACAGGTAGCCGGCAAAGCACAGCGCCTGGATCCACATCATGGTGGCCGAGGCGATGCCCAGGCCTTCGGCGCCCATTTCCGGGAAACCCAGCTTGCCGTAACACAGCACGTAACCCAGCGGCGCCAGCACCAGCAGGCCGCCGAAGCCGAGCAGCATGGTCGGGAGCGTCCAGTGCATACCTTCGCTGAGGTAACGCATGCAGAAGTACAGGGTCAGCGCCGGGCCACCCCATCGCACCGCATGCAGGAACGCGGTCGCGCCCGGCACGATGTCCGGGGCGATGCCGAACGCGGGCAGCGACGGCGGCACCACCGTGAGGAAGGTGAACATGATCAGGCCCAGGCCCAGCGCCAGCCACAGCGCCTGGCGGAACAGCGGGCCGATCTCCCGCTCGCGGCCGGCGCCATGCAGCTGCGACACCGAGGCGGTGAGTGAGATCAACGTGCCGATCGGGATCAGCATCGGCAGCCACAGCAGCGCCGTGCCGATGGTGACCGCCGCCAGCGTCTGGGTACCGTGGTGCCCGGCGATGACGTTGTCGACGAAGGAAATCAGGCCAGTGGAGATGTGGCCAAGGACCAGCGGCAGCGCAAGCAGGCCGGTGGCGCGCACTTCCCGGGAGAGGCGCGGCGTTGCGGTAACGGTAGACATGGGATCACAGACGGCAACTACGGCAGCGCGCGGAGGGCACAGGCACCGGGTTGCGGCCGGTCATCTTACGCTCAACGCACCAGGTTTTCCTTTAACCACGCATCGCGCGCGGCCGGCGCCAGCCCCAGGAACTGGTCGCGCACCTGGTCGCGCTCCTGCGGCGGCGTGCGCTGGGCGATCAGCGTGAGCTGGGCCAGCTGGCCCTCGTTGAGCTGGCGCAGCGCGGCCAGGGCGGGTTCGCGCTGGTCAGCGGGCAGGTAGCCGAACAGACCCTGCAGCTTGGGGAAATGCTGGCCCAGCTGCGGGCCCAGCAGCCAGCCGTCGCGGAACCGCTGGTCCTGTTCGTCGAAGCGGGCCCGCAGCGCCTGCTGCTGTGCAGCGGGCATCGCGGCAATACGGCCGGCGGCCTCGCGGATACGGGCACGTTCGGATGCAGGCAATGCCTGCCATTGCGCATAGCGGCTGCGCAGTTCACGCAGCTGGGCCGGGTCCAGCGCGGCGGGGGTGGCGGGAATGGCGGGTGTGGTAACCGGCACAGGCGTGGCCGATGGCAGGGGCAGCGGCTGTGGCGCGGCATGCGCACCGGTCGCCAGGCCCATGGCGAGCAGCAGGATCGATTTATTCATCAGCGGCTGCCGTCTCCAGGCCGGCGGTGGCAGGTTCGGGGCGGCTGGGCTGCGGTTGCGACTCGTCCACCGGGACCGGCCCACCGGCGGCAGCCCACGCGTACAGGTCCGCATCGCGGGCGAGCATCAGGTCCGGGTCGGCCAGCATGGCCGCGTCACTGGCGGCGTGGGCCGGATCGGCCGGCGCCGTCACCGGCAGGTCTTCAGCCGCCAACGGTTCGACCCGCACCGGGTCGGCGGTGGACACCGCGCCGTCGGGCACGCTGGCCTCGGGGGCGAGCGCCGGGCTGCGGTGCTTCCACCACGCCGCACCGCCCAGCAACACGGCGATGGTGACCAGCAGGATCAGCAGGCCACGCCACAGCGGCCGGCGATTGTGACGGCGGACCGGCGTGCGCCGGGGCGCCGCATCGGCCGGGGCCGGCGCGCGCCATGAGGCCGGACCCTTGCCCGGCGCGGGGGCCGGCGCGGGCTGGTGCAGTTGCTGCAGCCTGCTGGCCGGCAGGTCACGCAGGCGCTGCTGCACCTGTTCGGCCAGGGCACGCCAGCCTGCCGCATCGGGGTGGCCCTGCGCATCGCGTGGGCAGGCCTGCGCCAGCGCCTGCTGGTAGTCGGCGACCGGCAGGTCCAGGATCTGCGCGGCGGCCGCCTCGTCCAGCCCGCCCCCTACCCGCAGCAGCAGCGCCAGACGTGCCGGCGGCGCCAGGCTGGGCAGGTGCGCCAGGCCAGGGGCCCACTGGCCGCCAGGGGCCGGCATGCGGATCGGGGTGCGGTGGGCCAGCAGGATCCAGAACCGGTCCGGCCACTGTGCCATCGGCACATCGCTGGCGATGCCGGCGAAGGCGCGCATCACCGCCACCAGTGCCTGTTCGGCGACGGTCGGGTCGCCGCACTGCAGCTCGGCAACCACCAGGGCACGGCGTTCGACGCCTCGCAGGAATGCGGACAGGGCACCCGCTGCAGTAGAGGAAACAGGGGCGTTCACAGCCGTCATAGCAACTCCATCAAGTGCCGAAATGATAGCGAGTGCGCCCGCGCAGGGGGATGCCGATACGGGTCACGTGCGACTACCGCGGTGATGTAGATGGCTTGACAGCGGCGCAGGTTGTGCACAGCACCAACAAAATCGGCAGAAAACCGGCAGGTGAAGCCGGCGTCACCCATGTGTCAGCTGTGTTTCACAGCCATCTTCTTGATTTACATACATTTAGTTGTGTGGCTATTTTTTGACCAACCCAGGCTTCACTGCGGAACTCCCTGACAAACAGCTCGGAGTTCGACACTCGCACACAGACTTATCCACAGAAGATGTGGATAAGACCGAATCTCCAATGGCCACGGATATTTAGCTCCTATTTAGGTTCCACGGCGCCATGCGGCGATCGGTTTCGTGCGCTGAACAGGGCCGGTTCGGGCCGCTACACTGGCGCGATGCTGCCCCCCGATCCAGCCCCCCTGCTGACCCTGGAAAGTGCCCCGGCGCCGCTGCCGGATGCCCCCTCCCTCCAGGTTGCCCTGCCCCTGCCGCTGCCGCAGTGGTTCGACTACGCGCCGCCGCCGGGAGCGCCGCCCGGGCCTGGCATGGTCGGTCGCCGGCTGCGGGTGCCGTTCGGCTCGCGCGAGCTGGTGGGCGTGGTGGCCGGGATCGGTACGGTGACCGACGGCAACGCGCTGCGCGCTGCCGTGGAATGGCTGGACCCGGCGCCGCTGCTGGGCGGCGAGCTGTGGACCTCGCTGCAGTGGCTGGCACGCTATACCCATGCGCCGCTGGGCGAGGTGGTCAGCACCGCCCTGCCCGCGCCATTGCGCCGTGGTGAGCCGGTGCCCGACACCCATCGCTGGGGCTGGCAGCTCACTGCCGAAGGACTCGAACACCGCGCCAAGCTGCGGGCCGGCACCCGTCCGCACCGCCTGGCCGAACAGCTGGCCGGCGGCAGCGTGGACGAGGACCTGCTCGACGAGGCGATGGACGACTGGCGCAGCGCGGCGCGCTCGCTGGCCAAGCGCGGCCTGGTCGAGCGCATCGCGCTGGAGCACGCCCCGGCGATGCCGGCCCTGCGGCCGGGGCCGACCCCGAATGCGGAGCAGGCCAACGCCATCGCCGCGATCACCGCCCACGCGCGGTTCGGCGCGTTCCTGCTCGACGGGGTGACCGGCAGCGGCAAGACCGAGGTGTACCTGCAGGCCATCGTGGACTGCCTGGCCCGCGGCCGGCAGGCGCTGGTGCTGGTGCCCGAGATCGGGCTGACCCCGCAGACGCTCGCGCGCTTCCGCAGCCGCCTGGGCATTGCGGTGCACGTGCTGCATTCGGGCCTGAACGACAACGAGCGCGCACGGGTCTGGGCGGCCACCGCGCGCGGCGAGGCACAGGTGATCGTGGGCACGCGCTCGGCGGTGTTCACCCCGTTGCCCAACGCCGGGCTGATCGTGGTCGATGAAGAGCACGACGGCAGTTACAAGCAACAGGACGGCATTCGTTACCACGCGCGCGATTTCGCGCTGGTGCGGGCCAAGGCGCTGGATGTGCCGGTGGTACTGGGCAGCGCCACGCCGTCGCTGGAATCACTGCACAACGCACATGCCGGCCGCTACACCCATCTGCGCCTGAAACAGCGCGCAGGCGAGGCGCGCCCGCCGCGGGTGCGGGTGCTGGACGTGCGCAAGCGCCCGTTGAAGGACGGCCTTTCGCCCGAGGTGATGGAAGGCATCGGCCAGCACCTGGCGGCCGGCCACCAGGTGCTGGTGTTCAAGAACCGCCGCGGTTACGCACCGGTGCTGCTGTGCCACGACTGCGGCTGGACCGCGCCCTGCAAACGCTGCGATGCGCCGATGACCGTGCACGCCGGCGGCCGCCGGCTGCAATGCCACCACTGCGGCGCGCGCCAGCCGGCGCCACTGGCCTGCCCCGACTGCGCCAGCCTGGCGCTGCAGCCACAGGGCATCGGCACCGAGCGGCTGGAAGAACACCTGGCGGAAGCCTTCGCCGATTTCCCGGTGATCCGCATCGACCGCGGCACCACCAACCGGCGCGACGCGCTGGAGACCCAACTTGCCACGCTGGGCGACCGCGCCGGCATCCTGGTCGGCACCCAGATCCTGGCCAAGGGCCACGACCTGCCCAAGCTGACCCTGGTGGTGGTGGTGGGCATCGACGAGGGACTGTTCTCCGCCGATTTCCGCGCCAGCGAGAAACTGGCCCAGCAGCTGATCCAGGTGGCCGGGCGCGCGGGGCGCGCCACCGATGCCGGCGAAGTCTGGCTGCAGACCCATCACCCCGGGCACCCGTTGCTGGAAACACTGGTCAACGGGGGCTACCACGCCTTCGCCGACGCCGAGCTGCAGCAGCGCGAAGCGGCCGGCTTCCCGCCGTTCGCGCACCTGGCGCTGATGCGCGCCGAGGCGCAGCAGGTGGAGCACGCCAACGCCATGCTGATGGCGGTGCGCGAGCTGATCGCGCATGAGTGCCCCGTGGAACGCTTCGGCCCGATGCCGGCGCCGATGCCGCGCCGCGCCGGTTACCAGCGCACGCAGCTGCTGCTGTCGGCCCCGGCGCGGCGGCCGCTGCATGCGCTGCTGGATCAGATCATGCCGCAGGTGTACGGCTTGCCGCAGGCGCGCAAGGTGCGCTGGTCATTGGACGTCGATCCCACCGACCTGTATTGAAAGCGTGCGGACCAACGGTCCGCACCTGCCGTCCGTTACCTCACGTCAACGGCGTCATGACCGCTTTGACGTACGCCGGGCGCTGCTGGAGGCGCTGGTACCACGCTTCCAGGTGCGGCAACGACGGCCGCTGGATCGGCAGCTCGAACCACGCATAGACCAGCGCGCCCAACGGAATGTCGCCCATCGCGAACTGCTCGCCGGACAACCACGGTTGCTGCGCCAGGGTGGCATCAGCCATGCCCAGCAACTCGCCGGCACGGGTGATCGCGGCATTGATGCGGGCCTCGTCGCGGTCGGCCGGGGCGGTGCGCATGATCCCCCAGATCAGGTCGGTGTACAGCGGCGCCATGCGCGAGGTACTCCAATCCATCCACTTCTCGGCCTGGGCGCGCGCCATCGCATCTTCGGGGTACAGCGTGCCCAGCGCGTAGCGCGCGCTCAGATAACGCACGATGGTGTTGGATTCCCACAGCGGCAGGCCGTGGTCTTCGATCACCGGCACCAGGCCGTTGGGGTTCATGCCCACGTATTCCGGCGACTGGGTGCCACCGAAGGGGCCGCCCACTTCGATGGATTCGTACGGCAGGCCGATTTCCTCCGCGCACCACAGCACTTTGCGCACGTTGCTGGAATTGCGGCGGCCCCAGATCTTCAGCATGTTGGTGTTCCCGGTTGTCGATAGGCGCCGATACGATACGCCGATCAACGCGCCGGTGTTGACGGTCTTCTTTCGGAAATGCGCGCACGCAGGTGGACTTTCCAGGCAACGAACGGATCGGCCGCCGGCAGGTGCGACGGCTGCTGAACCCCGTATCTGCCATCCACGTGAATATCGCGCGTCACGTGCGACCATGCAGTGCTTCGCTTCGACCCCCGCCAAGGAGTCATTGCATGACCCGCGATTCCCTGCCCCACCTGGTCATCATCGGTGGCGGCTTCGCCGGCCTCTGGGCCACCCGCGCGCTGGCCAGCGCGCGCATCCGCATCACCCTGGTGGACCGTCGCAACCACCATCTGTTCCAGCCGCTGCTGTACCAGGTCGCCACCGCCGGCCTGTCCGCACCCGACATCGCCGCGCCGCTGCGCCACATCCTGGGCGACCAGCGCAATGTTGAAGTGCGGCTGGGCGAGGTGACCTCGATCGACAAGGCCAGCCGCCAGATCACCCTGGCCGACGGCAGCCAGCTCGGCTACGACACCCTGATGCTGTGCACCGGCGCCACCCACGCCTATTTCGGGCACGACGAGTGGGCCGCCGACGCGCCTGGCCTGAAAACCCTGGACGATGCGATCGCACTGCGCCGCAAGCTGCTGCTGGCCTTCGAACGCGCCGAGGCCGAGCCGGATCCGGCACGCAAGGCGGCGTGGCTGAGCTTCGCGGTGGTCGGCGGCGGCCCCACCGGGGTGGAACTGGCCGGCACGTTGGCCGAGATCGCGCGGCACACGCTACGCAACGAGTTCCGCCATATCGATCCGGCCAGCGCCAAGGTGCGGCTGGTCGAAGCCGGGCCGCGGGTGCTGTCCAGCTTCCCCGAGGTGCTGTCGCTGAAAGCGCGGCGCCAGCTGGAGAAGCTCGGGGTGGAGGTGTTGACGGGTACAGCGGTCAATCACATCGACGGCGAGGGCTTCCAGCTCGGCGAGCAGTTCGTTGCCGCGCGCACCGTGGTGTGGGCCGCGGGCGTGGCCGCTTCGCCGCTGGCGCGGACGCTGGAGGTGCCGTTGGACCGCGCCGGACGCGTGCCGGTGCAGCCCGACCTGACCCTGGCCGGGCACCCGGAGATCTTCGTCGCCGGCGACCTGGCCGCGCTGCAGCAGGCCGATGGCCGGCCGGTGCCGGGCGTTGCCCCGGCCGCCAAGCAGATGGGCAAGCATGTGGCCGCGACAATTCGTGCACGGCTGGAGGGCAAGCCGTCACCCGGGCCGTTCAAGTACCAGGACTTCGGCAACCTGGCCACGATCGGCCGCATGGCCGCCATCGTGCACCTGGGCCGGCTGCAGTTGTCGGGCGTGCTGGCGTGGTGGTTCTGGCTGGCCGCGCACGTGTTCTTCCTGATCGGGTTCCGCAACCGGATCGTGGTGCTGCTCAACTGGGCGGTGGCGTATTGGAGCTACCAGCGCAGCGCGCGGATCATCTTCGGTGATGACCGCGAGGACCGGCGGCCGAAGCCATCCGATCAGGGATCGTTGCCGGGCGCGAGGTGAACGTCCCAGGTACACAGGTAGTCCGGATCGCTGATGGTCAGTGCCATCGAGCGCAGGGTGTAGTCGCCTGGAGCGGCCGGCGTGTAGTGGTCCAGCGTGGGCGGCAGGAACAGCTCCCCGCCGTCCACTGCGCTGGCCAGTACCACGCCCTCGTCGTCATTGATGCGCAGCACGTGCCCGGCCATCTGGCGGTGCTCCAGGGCGTTGCCCTGGGCGTCAAGGTAGGTCATGCCGGCGAGCACGGTCTTGCCGATCATTGCGCGCGCCTTGGCCGGGTCGATTCCGGTCATGTTCCGGCACTCCGTTGCTGCAGCCAGGCCAGTTTGCGTGCGCGCGGCTGGCGCTTGAGCTCGCATTCGGCCTTGGAAGCTGCCGAGCGGTTGGGATACGCGCGCACCGCCAGCAGCTTCACTGGTGGATTGGCGCGGGTGTAGCGCGCGCCTTTGCCGCACAGGTGTGCCTGGAAGCGGGCGTCCACGTCGTTGCTGATGCCGGCGTAATAGCTGCCGTTGCGGCATTCCAGCAGGTAGACGTACCAGGGGGCGGGTTCAGCGGGCATACCGGGATTATCCACCGGCGGGGGCGCGCTGGCTGCTAGAATCCGACCCGGATGCAGGAGAGAGGCGCCGCGCTGGCGCCCGCCGAAGGCGCAGGCTCCCATAATCGCTCAGGCCGGTGGCTCGATACTCCACCAACCATGCATCCAACACGCCGATCTGGAGAGAGGTCTTCAATGACCCGCCGAAGGGGCACGTGGCCTGGCCACTGAACTCTCAGGCAAAAGGACAGCGGGAGCGGCAACGGAATCCCACCCCACGACAGTGCTGCGGCGCTGGCGCGTGCGCGTTTCCGTCCCCGCCTGCACCTCCGGAGCCATTGCATGCTGCTGTCCATCATCTACCTCATCGCCATTTCCGCCGAAGCCATGACCGGCGCGCTGTCTGCCGGCCGGCGGCGGATGGACCTGTTCGGCGTGGTCATCATCGCCTGCGTCACCGCGCTGGGCGGCGGTTCGCTGCGCGATATCGTGCTGGGCCACTACCCGCTGGGCTGGGTCAAGCACCCCGAGTACCTGGGCTTCACCATATGTGCGGCGCTGATCGCCACCTGGGTGGCGCGCTGGATGCACCACTTCCGCCGCACCTTCCTGGTGCTCGATGGCCTGGGCCTGATCTGCTTCACCCTGATCGGCTGCGCGGTGGCGCGCGACGGCGGCCACGCGGTGCCGATCGTGCTCATCGCCGGCATGCTCACCGGCGCCTTCGGCGGCGTGCTGCGCGACGTGCTGTGCAACGAGGTGCCGCTGATCTTCCAGAAGGAGCTGTACGCGGTGATCACCCTGCTTACCGGCGCGGCATGGCTGGGCCTGCTCGAACTGGGTGTGTCGCTCAACGCCGCCACGTTGTGGTGCCTGGGCGGCGGCTTCGCCTTCCGCCTGCTCGCGATCCACTTCAAGTGGGAGATGCCGAAGTTCGTGTACCGCGACGAGGTGCATTAGCACGCAAGGGGCAGCATCAGCGTCAGAGGGTGAATGGGTGAAGCGATGAAACCGTGCTTGAGGTAGAACGCCTTGGCGGGCTCATCGATGGCATGGCAGAGCAACGCCCGTGCGCCGACCTGACCGCACGCCTGCAGCGAACGTAGCACCGCATCCTTCAACAAGCCCTGGCCAATGCCTTGCCCCGCCCTGTCCGCATGTACCGCCAACCGCCCCAACACGATGACCGGAATGGGATCGGGCATGTTGCGGCGGATTCGTCCGGGCACGGCGTCATGCGCTATCGAGCCGGCTGAAAGCGCGTAATAACCGACAACGCGACGCTGCTCGTCGCAGGCCACGAAGCATCGTGATGCGCCGGATGCCTGGTTCTGGCGTGCGCGTTCAAGCAGCCATTTCGCCAAGGCTGGAGCACTGCAGCGGAAGTCATCCAACAGATGTTCCGCGTGCAGCGGGGTTGGAGCGGAGAGCCACAAGGGCTCAGCGTTCCCAGGGCGCCGGCGTGCTCAACAACCGGCGCAGCGCCAGGTTGTCCTCCAGCGGCGCGTCCAGCAGCGCATTGAAGCGCTGCAGCTGCTCGGCATTCAACGTGAACTGCGTCTGGTCGGCCAGCACCTCGCGCGCCCTGTCGCAAGCGGCATCCAGGATGAACTCGGTGCGATTCACGCCACTGATTGCTACGGCACGATCGATCAGATCCTGCTTATCGGCAGGGGCCCGGAAATTGATGACTTTGCTTGCGGTTCCCATGGGAAGCACCCGCACGTTGCTGGACTGTGCATACATTGTACATACACCCTGTAGGACCCTCAAGTGAGGCCTGCAGTCTGCGGCCCCGGGCGCGCAGTATCCAATTGATTCTCTTTAACAAAACCAGACTTCCGGTAGAGCGGATCTTTCGTGGAGCCGGCCGGCGGCCGGCTCCCTGAGGGATCAAGCCGCCTCGGCCAGACGCCGCGCGCGCCGCGCACGCACTGCCTCGGCGAGCGCCTCCAGCACCTGCAGCGAACTGTCCCAGCCGATGCAGCCATCGGTGATGCTCTGGCCGTACACCAGCGGCTGGCCTTCCACCAGTTCCTGGCGGCCGGCCACCAGATGGCTTTCCACCATGACGCCCACGATGCGCTCTTCGCCTGCCGCCAGCTGTGCATTGATGTCGGCGATCACTTTCGGCTGGTTTTCGGGATTCTTGCTGCTGTTGGCGTGGCTGGCATCAATCATCAATCGCGCCGGCAGCTGCGCCTTGGCCAGCGTCTGGCTGGCGGCATCCACGCTGGCGGCATCGAAGTTGGGCACCTTGCCGCCGCGCAGGATCACGTGGCAATCCGGGTTGCCGGCGGTGGCGACAATGGCCGTATCGCCCTGTTTGGTCACAGACAGGAAATGGTGCGGGTTGGATGCGGCACCCACCGCGTCGGCGGCGATCTTGATGTTGCCGTCGGTACCGTTCTTGAAGCCGACCGGGCACGACAGCCCGGAGGCCAGCTCGCGATGCACCTGGCTTTCGGTGGTACGCGCGCCAATCGCGCCCCAGGCAACCAGGTCGGCGATGTACTGCGGCGAGATCACATCCAGGAACTCCACGCCGGCCGGCAGGCCCAACTTGTTGATGTCGCGCAGCAGGCCGCGCGCAACGCGCAGGCCCTTGTTGATCTGGAAGCTGCCATCCAGGTCCGGGTCGTTGATCAGTCCCTTCCAGCCCACCGTGGTGCGCGGCTTTTCGAAGTAGACGCGCATGACGATTTCCAGTTCGCCCGCGTACGCATCGCGCAGCGGCTTCAGGCGCTGCGCGTATTCGATCGCCGCGACCGGGTCATGGATCGAGCACGGGCCGATCACCACCGCCAGGCGGTCATCGCGGCCGTGCAGGATCTCGTGCAGTGCGGCGCGCGAGGCGCTCACCGTGGAGGAAGCTTCATCGTCGCAGGGCAGCATCGCCAACAGCTGCGCCGGCGGGGTCAACGGTTCGATCTTGCGGATGCGCAGGTCGTCGGTGTGGGGGGGCATGGGGGTGTCTCCTGGAAGGTGGGGGTCCCCAGCGCGGCGGCAACAAAAAAGCCGCCAGGTGCGCTGGCGGCTTTCGGGAATGCGTCTGAAAGTTTCTTCAGGGTGAGCGCATGCCTTCCTCCGCCGGTGGCTTCGGAAAGTAATACCAAAAGTAGGAATTGGCGTGGCGTGCGTTCATTGGGGAGTATTGATAGCACAGGGGTTTGGGAGTGCCAACTGTTTCATTCGCAACTGGGGTGCAGTGTTCAGGGCTGCAGGCCCGACGGTACGATTGGCGCCGAGACCCGGAGGAGTGCCGTGCATGCGCCCGTTCGTCCTGATGTTCTCCCTGTTGATGCCCGCGTCCGCTGCGCTGGCCGCCGCCCCACCCCACGCGCTGCCGTCCCCGCCTGCGGTGGATGCGCAGATGCAGCGTCTGATGCGGGCAACCCAGGCCCAGGGGCTGGCGTTGGCCGTGATCGATGATGGCAAGGTCGTGCAGGTGCACGCGGCCGGCAAGCGCAATGCGGCCGGCGAGCCGCTGCAGCCGGACACCATCATGTATGCCGCGTCGCTGACCAAGGCGGCGTTTGCCTACATGGTGCTGCAGCTGGTGGACGACGGCATCGTGGATCTGGATCGCCCCATCGCCGCCTACCTGGACCGTCCACTGCCGGAGTATCCGGCCGACAAGCGCTACGCGCCCTGGCCCGACCTGAAGGATGACCCGCGCTGGCAGCAGATCACCCCGCGCATGCTGCTCAGCCATCGCAGCGGTTTCTCCAACTTCGCCTTCCTTGAACCGGAGGGAAAACTGCGGCTGCATTTCGACCCGGGCACGCGATATGCGTATTCCGGGGAAGGGCTGATCCTGCTTCAGTTCGTGCTCGAACAGGGCGTAGGCCTGGACGTGGGCAGGGAAATGCAGCGGCGGGTGTTTGATCGCCTCGGCATGACCCGTACCAGCATGACCTGGCGCGCGGACTTCGCCGGCAACCTGGCCGACGGCTGGACCCAGGACGGCAGCACCGAACCGCATGACGAGCGCAGCCGTGTGCGGGCGGCGGGTTCGATGGACACCACCATCACCGATATCGCGCGGCTTGTCGCCGCACTGGTGAGCGGTGAAGGCCTTTCGCCCGCATCGCGACGTGAGCTGGTGCGCGCGCAGTGGCCGATCACCACCGCCTCGCAGTTCCCCACGCTGCAGGACGAACTGCCCCCGGCGAAGCGGCGTGCCGACCTTGCCGCCGGGCTGGGCGTGGTGGTGTTCGACGGCCCGCAGGGCCATGGTTTCTACAAAGGCGGGCATGACGACGCGGTGGGCAACACGATGGTCTGCCTGGCACGTGGCCAGCGCTGCGTGGTGATCCTGGGCAACGATGTGCGCGCCGAAGCGGCATTCCCCGCACTGGTGCGCTACGTCCTGGGTGACACCGGCGCGCCGTGGACCTGGGAATACGGCAACAAGGTGTTTGTCCCCTAACGAAAGAACCCCGCCTTTCGGCGGGGTTCTTCGTTTACAGCACGACAGGATGTCGCGTGTGCGGGGACCTTAGAAGTCCATGCCGCCCATGCCACCCATGCCGCCCATGCCGCCGCCTGCTGCGCCGGCGCCGTCATCCTTCTTCGGGGCTTCGGCCACCATCGCTTCGGTGGTGATCATCAGGCCGGCGATCGAGGCAGCGTTCTGCAGGGCAGAACGGGTCACCTTGGTCGGGTCCAGGATGCCGAACTGCAGCATGTCGCCGAACTCGCCGGTGGCGGCGTTGTAGCCGTAGCTGCCGGTGCCTTCCTTGACCTTGTTGACGATCACGGACGGCTCTTCGCCGGCGTTGGCGACGATTTCACGCAGCGGGGCTTCCATCGCGCGCAGGGCGATCTGGATGCCGTGGTTCTGGTCTTCGTTGGCGCCCTTCAGGCCAGCCAGCGCGGTGACCGCGCGGACCAGGGCAACACCGCCGCCCGGCACCACGCCTTCTTCGACCGCCGCACGGGTAGCGTGCAGGGCGTCGTCGACGCGGTCCTTCTTTTCCTTCATTTCGATTTCGGTCGACGCACCGACCTTGATCACGGCAACACCGCCGGCCAGCTTGGCCACGCGTTCCTGCAGCTTCTCACGGTCGTAATCGGACGAGGTGTCTTCGATCTGGGTCTTGATGCGGGCCACGCGTGCCTGCACCGCTTCCTGGTCGCCCTGGCCGTCGACGATGGTGGTGTTTTCCTTGGAAACCTGCACCTTCTTGGCGCGGCCGAGGTCGGCGATGGTCGCCTTCTCCAGCGACAGGCCGATTTCTTCGGAGATCACGGTGCCGCCGGTCAAGGTGGCCATGTCTTCCAGCATTGCCTTGCGGCGGTCGCCGAAGCCCGGTGCCTTGACGGCCACGACCTTCACGATGCCGCGGATGGTGTTGACCACCAGGGTCGCCAGCGCTTCGCCTTCGACTTCTTCAGCCACGATCAGCAGCGGCTTGCCGGCCTTGGCGACGCCTTCCAGCACCGGCAGCAGGTCACGCACGTTGGAGATCTTCTTGTCGTGCAGCAGGATGTACGGATCATCCAGGTCGGCGGTCTGCGCCTGCTGGTTGTTGATGAAGTACGGGGACAGGTAGCCGCGGTCGAACTGCATGCCCTTGACCACGTCCAGCTCGTTTTCCAGGCCCGAGCCTTCTTCAACGGTGATCACGCCTTCCTTGCCGACTTCACGCATCGCTTCGGCGATGATGTTGCCGATCGACTCGTCCGAGTTGGCCGAGATCGTACCGACCTGGGCAATCGCCTTGTCGTCGGCGGTGGGCTTGGAGATGTTCTTCAGCTCGGCGACGGCGGCGACCACGGCCTTGTCGATACCGCGCTTGAGGTCCATCGGGTTCATGCCGGCAGCCACGGCCTTGGCGCCTTCGCGGATCAGGGCCTGGGCCAGCACGGTGGCGGTGGTGGTGCCGTCGCCGGCGTCATCGTTGGTACGCGAGGCGACTTCCTTCACCATCTGCGCGCCCATGTTCTCGAACTTGTCAGCCAGTTCGATTTCCTTGGCGACGGACACGCCGTCCTTGGTGATGGTCGGGGCGCCGAAGCTCTTTTCGAGCACGACGTTGCGGCCCTTCGGGCCCAGGGTGGCCTTGACGGCATTGGCGAGAACGTTGACGCCGCGCACCATGCGGGCGCGGGCGTCTTCACCGAAACGAATTTCCTTGGCAGCCATTGCGATTACCTTTTATGTGGCGCCGGGCGATGCCCGGCTGCGTTGATCTGAAAAAAGAAGAAGCGGCGGGGCGAGCCCGGCGGCGCAAACTCAGCCGATGACGGCGAGGATGTCGTCTTCGCGCAGGACCTTGTATTCCACGCCTTCGCTCTTGTAGGTGCTGCCGGCGTACTGGCCGTAGATCACCTTGTCGCCAACCTTCAGCGACGGCGCGCGCACGCTGCCGTTGTCCAGCGGCTTGCCCGGGCCCACGGCCACGACTTCACCCTTGGTCGACTTTTCCTTGGCCGAGTCGGGGATGACGATGCCGCCGGCGGAGACTTCGTCGGCTTCGATCGGCTTGACCACAACGCGGTCGTGAAGCGGCTTGATGTTCATGCATGCCTCTTAAGTTGTTGATTGGTTTGAAAAAGTCCGGCGATATTAGCACTCACCCCAGGTGACTGCCAGCACCGCTCGTGAAAAAACCCGCCAGTGCGGGACAGGGCAGAGATGGTGCTGTCCCGAGCCCTTTCAAGGGGGTGCCGACGAATTCCCCCCGACCGCCATTTTCTTGACGCGCGTCCCACTGCGGAGTGCCGAATCCGACAAATCGATAGATGTGTCATATGGATTAGCTAGATTCGGCCAGCAAAACCCAATCACAAGGAGACGTAGATGAGGTTGCTCACACCGCTGTCCCTGGGGTGCCTGTTGGCGCTGGCCGCTGGTTCCGCCCAGGCGGACGTATTCATCAATGAACTGCACTACGACGACAGCACCCCGGCCGGGGATGTCGGCGAAGCCATCGAGGTGGTCGCCACCGGCGGCGAGGACCTCAGTACCTACCGGCTGTACCTGTACAACGGCAGCACTCCGTCGGCGGCCACGGTCTATGCCAACAACGCCGTGCCGGCCGGTACCGCCGCCGGCTGCGGCAAGGCCAGCATCGCCACCGTCACCTACCCCACCAACGGCCTGCAGAACGGCGCCAACGACGGCATCGCGCTGGTGGATGCCAGCGGCAAGGTCGTCCAGTTCATCAGCTACGAAGGCACCATCACCGCCTCCGGCGGCCCGGCCGCCGGCCTGACCAGCCAGAACATCCCGGTCAGCGAGAGCAACAGCACCGCCCCGGGCACGTCCCTGCAGCTCACCGGCAGCGGCAGCCAGTACACCCACTTCACCTGGGCCGGATCGGCTGCGCAGACCTTCGGTGCCTGCAACACCGGCCAGACCTTCAGCGGCGGCGGCAGCACCGGGCCCAATACCCCGCCGTCGGTGAGCACCACCACCCCGGAACAGGGCGCAACCAGCTTCCCGGCCGCTGCCGACCTGGCCGTGACCTTCAGTGAAAGCGTCACCGTCAGCGCCGGTGCGTTCACCCTGAGCTGCGGCCAGTCCGGCACGGTGCCGCTCACCCACGCCAGCAGCGGTACCCGCTTCACCCTGTCCACCAACACCGCACTGGTGGCCGGCGAAGCCTGCCGCTTCGACATACGCGCCGCGCGCATCAAGGACGCCCAGGGCGCACGACCGGCGGCCGACACGCGCATCGCGTTCACCGTGGCCGCCGGCGGTACCGATCCCGGTCCGGACCCGGATCCGGGCAGCTACTACTCGAAGGTCAACACCTCCAGCCCCGGCCAGCTGCGCTGCTCGCTGCACGCCACCATCAAGGGCCACACCTCGTACCCGTACAGCGGCACGGGCACAAGCACGTGGACCATCCTGGAAATCGCCGACGAGGATCCCAACAACAGCGGCCGCATCCTGGACGCGTACCGCAACCGCAGCTACGCCAAGGTCACCGACCGGGCCGGCACCGGCAGCGGGCTGACCTACAACCGCGAGCACACCTGGCCCAATTCACTGGGCTTTGCCAGCACCACCGGCGACAAGGGCCTGCCGTACGCGCCCTATACCGACACCCACATGCTGTACCTGACCGATGCGCAGTGGAACGCGGACCGCGGCAACAAGCCGTTCGCCAAGTGCGACAGCAACTGCGGCGAGCGCGCCACCGAGGCCAACAACGGCACCGGCGGGGGAAGTGGCGGCTACCCGGGCAATTCCAACTGGGTACGCACCCCGGACGGGAATGCCGGCACCTTCGAGGTGTGGGGCCACCGCAAGGGCGACATGGCGCGTGCGGTGATGTACATGGCGATCCGTTATGAGGGCGGCAAGGACGCAGCCACCGGCCAGTCCGAACCGGACCTGGAGCTGACCGACGACCGCAGCAGGATCGTGAAGACCTCCGCCTCGCCGGCCTACATGGGCCTGCTCTCGACCCTGATCGACTGGCACCTGTCCGACCCGCCGGATGCTGCAGAAAAAGCCCGCAATGAAGTGATCTACAGCTTCCAGGGCAACCGCAACCCGTTCATCGACCACCCGGAATGGGGTACGCCCGCCCTGTTCACGTCGGCCAAGCCGGCAACCTGCGAGTTGGCGAACTGAGGCATCCCGGGTTGCCGGCCAGGCGCCGGCACCAGGGCAATACGGTGCGCCGGCCACCCGCCGGTGCCACCGGGATTCGATTCTCCGGCCGGTTCCCAGGCGGAACCGGCCGGCATCGCCACGCCGCGATCTCTATACTCGGCGGTCATGTCGACCCCCGATCCCGTATTCATCCTCCTGACCACCTGCCCCGATGCGGCCACCGCCACGCGGCTGGCGCATGCGCTGGTGGAAGAACGCCTGGCCGCCTGCGTGACCCGGCTGGACGGGGCGCACTCGACCTACCGCTGGCACGGTGAGGTAACCGAGGACGCTGAGGTCCAACTACTGATCAAGACCACCGGCAGCCGCCTGGATGCGGCCATCGCGCGCGTGCAGGTGCTGCACCCGTATGAACTCCCCGAGTGCATCGCGGTCGAAACCCGCGCCGGCCTGCCGGCGTACCTGGATTGGATTCGGGCCCAGACCCGAGAGGAAACTGATTGATGACGCTGTTTCGTCGTGTTGCCGCGCTGTGCGCGCTGTTCGTGGTGTCCCTGCCGGCACTGGCCGTCAGCGAGAAAGACCTGCTGCCGGTGGATGAAGCCTTCGGGCTGAGCGCGCAGGCGCGCGACCGCGACCGTATCGAGGTGAGCTGGAAGATCGCGCCGGGCTACTACCTCTACCGCCACCGCACCACGGTCAAGAGCGACGCCGGCTTCAGTGCCGAGGCGCTGCAGATGCCGGCCGGCAAAAAGCACCACGATGACTTCTTCGGCGAAGTGGAAACCTACCGTGAGCGGCTGACCGCCGTCCTGCCCGGCAAGGCTGCCGACGGTGCTGAAACGGTGACGCTGGAAGTGCGTTACCAGGGCTGCGCCGATGCCGGCGTGTGCTACCCGCCGCAGAAGCGCAGCGTGCAGGTCACGCTGCCGGGTGGCGGCGCCCGCGCCGACAGCGCCATGACCCCGGCCTTGGGCGGCCCGGCCGCGTCGCCGTTCAACAACCCGCTGGCCGGCAATGCCGCCGCTGGCCTGCGCCTGCCCGGCGCGGCCAGCACCCCGTCACTGCCGCTTCCGTCCGAACGCGCCTTCGGCTTCGAAGCCATCGTCGGCGATGGCAATACCGTGCTGCTGCGTTTCAGTCCGGCGCCGGGCTACTACCTCTACCGCGACCGCACTTCGCTGAAGCTGGAAGGCGCTCCGGGCATCCGCGCGGACAAGCCGCTGTGGCCGGCCGCCAAGTCGCACCGCGACGAGCACTTCGGCGATGTGTCGGTGTATTTCGACCAGGTCGATGTGAAGCTGCCGCTGCGCCGCAGCGTGGCCGAGGCCGCCGATGCCACGCTGGTGATCACCTTCCAGGGCTGCCAGACCGATGGCATCTGCTACCCGCCGATGACCCGGCGGGTGAAGCTGGCGCTGCCGGCCGGCAAGGTCAACGCCAGTGCGGGTGAAGAAGCGCGCCGCAGCGAAGTGATCGCCCCGCTGGTGACGCGCGATAAGCGTGCGCAGGAACGCGAGGCCAACGGCATTGCGACCCAGCCGATGCTGATCCGCCCGAACGAACCGGCGCTGGCGCTGCCCGCCGACGGCACGCCCGACGCCAGCGCCGACAACGACCAGCGCACGCGTCCGCCGGGCAGCAGCGGCAGTGCCACGCCGATCACCCTGATCACCGCGTTGCTGCTGGCCCTGGCCGGCGGCCTGATCCTCAACCTCATGCCGTGCGTGCTGCCGATCCTGTCGCTGAAGGTGCTGGGCGTGGCGCAGAGCGGCGAAAGCCGCCAGCGCGCGCGCAGCCACGCGCTCTGGTACACGGCAGGCGTGCTGGTGGCGTTCGCCGCGATTGGCGCACTGGTGCTGGCGCTGCGTGCCGCCGGGCAGGCGGCGGGCTGGGGCTTCCAGCTGCAGCACCCGTGGTTCATTGCCGCACTGGTGTACCTGATGTTCACCGTGGGCTTGAGCCTGTCCGGGGTGTTCACCCTGGGCGGCAGCCTGGGCGGCGTGGGCCAGTCGCTGGCCTCGCGCAGCGGACCGATGGGCGACTTCTTCACCGGCGTGCTCGCCTGCGTGGTGGCCAGCCCGTGCGTAGCGCCGTTCATGGGGGCGCCGCTGGCCTATGCCTTCACCGCACCGGCGGTGCCGGCGATGCTGGTGTTCCTGATGCTGGGCCTGGGCCTGGCGCTGCCGTTCCTGCTGATCGGCTTCGTGCCTTCGCTGGCCAAGCGCCTGCCGCGCCCGGGCGCGTGGATGGAAACCCTGAAGCAGGTGCTGGCCTTCCCGATGTATGCCACCGCGCTGTGGCTGCTGTGGGTGCTGGGCAAGCAGCGTGGCGTGGATGCGATGGCCTTGGTGCTGGCCGGGCTGGTGGTGCTGGGCCTGGCGCTGTGGTGGTTCGAGCGCAGCCGCTGGCGCAGCCAGCGCGTCGGTGCCGCATTGGCGCTGGTGCTGCTGCTGGGCGCACTCGTGCCGGTATGGGGCGTGACACGCATCGCTGCACCGGCCAAAGCCGCACTGGCCGCCGCCGACAACGTGGTGGCCTATTCGCCGCAGATGCTCGACCGGCTGCGCCAGGACAACCGCGTGGTGTTCGTCAACATGACCGCCGACTGGTGCGTGACCTGCAAGGCCAACGAACGCGCGGTGCTGGGCACCCAGGGTTTCGAGGAAACCCTGCGCCGTACCAACGCGGTGTACATGCGCGGTGACTACACCAACGTGGATCCGGAGATCACCGCGTTCCTGGAAGAACACAAGGCGGTCGGCGTGCCGCTGTACGTGGTCTACGGCCCCGGCGCACCGCCGACCGTGCTGCCCACCGTGCTGACCCAGGCACTGGTGGAAGAAGCGCTGCTGCGCACCGCGCGATGAGCACGACGCCGCCCCGCACCTCGTTGATGGTGGTGGCGGCGCTGGCTGCGGCGCTGGGGTTGGGCACCGGCGTGTACTACGTGGCACGCACGCCACAGGAAACGCGGTTTCCCGCAGTGGAGCGCCCGGCCGCCGCGCCGGCCCAACCCGGCGATGCGATGCCGGCCATCACCCTGCCGGACGTGGATGGCACGCCCGTGGACTTCGCCCGCTTCGGTGGCCGCCCCCTGTTGATCAACGTGTGGGCCAGCTGGTGCGGTCCGTGCGTGGAAGAGATGCCCATGCTGGCCGCGTTTGCCGCTGCACAGCCGGCCGATGGCGTGCAGGTGGTGGGCCTGGCCATCGATACGCCGGACGGCGTACGCGATTTTCTTGACCGCGTGCCGGTGACCTACCCGATCGTGATCGAGCAGCCTGCGCCGGATGACGCCAGCGTGCGCTTGGGCAACGCCCAGGGTCTGCTGCCCTACACGGTGCTGGTGGGTGCGGACGGGAAGATCGTCAAGCAGAAGCTGGGGCCGTTCGCAGAGGGGGAGGTCGAACGGTGGGTGGGCAGTCAGGCGAAGAACCGCCGCAGGTAGCCCGCCGTCCTGCCTGCTTTCGATCGGCTCACCTGCTCGGGTGTTCCCGCCGCCACGATCTGCCCACCCTGCTCGCCCGCGCCGGGACCCACGTCGATCACCCAGTCGGCATCGGCCACCACGCGCAGGTCGTGCTCGACCACCACCACTGTGTTGCCCGCATCCACCAGCCCGTGCAGCTGCGCCATCAGCTTGTCCACGTCGGCCGGATGCAGGCCGGTGGTGGGCTCGTCGAGCACGTACAGGCTGCTGCCGTGCTGGCTGCGCTGCAGTTCGGTGGCCAGCTTGATCCGCTGCGCTTCGCCACCGGACAGTTCCGTGGCGGGCTGGCCCAACCGCAGATAGCCCAGCCCGATGTCGCGCAGCAGCTGCAACGGACGCTGCACGACCGATTCACCGGCAAAGAACGCCAGCGCCTCTTCCACCGTCATCGCCAGCACCTGCGCGATGCTGCGGCCGTTCCACTCCACCTCCAGCGTCTTGGCGTTGTAGCGCTGGCCGTGGCAGGTCGGGCATGGCGCGTACACGCTGGGCATGAACAGCAGCTCCACGTGCACGAAGCCTTCGCCTTCGCAGGTGTCGCAGCGGCCCTGCGCCACGTTGAAGGAAAAACGGCTGGCGCTGTAGCGCCGCGCCTTGGCCATGCGGGTGCCGGCGAACAGCTTGCGGACGTGGTCGAACAGGCCGGTGTAGGTGGCCAGGTTGGAACGTGGCGTGCGCCCGATCGGCTTCTGGTCCACGTTCACCAGGCGCTTGATCGCCGTGTGACCGGCATGCAGTCGGCCGCGGGTACGCTCGATCCGGCTGGGTTGTGGTAGATCATCGTCCGCATCGGGCACAACCGGTTCATGGCCCAGGTGCTCACCCACCAGCTCCACCAGCGCCTGGCTGACCAGGCTGGACTTGCCCGAGCCGGAGACACCGGTAACTGCGCAGAACGTGCCCAGCGGGAAGCGTGCATCCAGCCCGTGCAGGTTGTTGCGATGGATGCCGCGCAGCTCCAGCCAACCGGCAGGCGTGCGCGGGCTGCGGGTGGCACGGTCGTGCTTGCCGAACAGGTACGGTGCCGTGGCCGAGGCGGCGACGCCACGCAGCCCCTCGGGCTCACCGCTGTACAGCACCTGCCCACCGTGCTGGCCTGCACCGGGACCGACATCCACCAGCCAATCGGCACGGCGCAGCATCTCCAAGTCGTGCTCCACCACGAACAACGTGTTGCCGCCTGCCTTGAGCTGGTCGAGCGCGCCATACAGGGCCTCGCCATCTGCCGGATGCAGACCGGCGGTGGGCTCATCCAGCACGTACACCACGCCGAACAGGCTGGAGCGGATCTGGGTGGCCAGGCGCAGCCGCTGCAGCTCACCCGGTGACAGCGTCGGGGTAGCGCGGTCCATCGACAGGTAGCCCAATCCCAGCGATTCGAGCGTACCGATGCGCTCCACCAGATCGTGCGCGATGCGCTGGGCAGCGATGCGCTTCTCCTCGGACAGGTCGGGGGTGTGGCGCAGCTGTTCAGCCTTGCGCCCGGCTGCGCGGCTGCGCGTTGCCCCCTTTGCCGGCGCGCTGAAGCGGCCTTCCGCCGCCGGCCGCAGCGCCTCGGCCATCGCCGCCAGCGACAGCTGGGACAGCGCGCCGATGTCCATGCCGGCGAAGGTCACCGACAAGGCAGCACGCTTGAGCCGCTTGCCGTCGCAGACCGGACAGACCGTACCCACCATGTAGCGCGCCACGCGCTTCTTCATCATGGCGCTCTGGGTGGTGGCGAAGGTGTGCAGCACATAGCGGCGCGCGCCACTGAAGGTGCCCATATAGCTGGGCTCTTCCTTGCGGCGCAGCGCGGCGCGGGTTTCTGCCGGGGTGAACCCGGCATACACCGGCGCCACCGGCTGCTCGTCAGTGAACAGGATCCAGTCGCGCTGCTTCTTCGGCAGGTCGCGCCAGGGAATGTCAACGTCGTAGCCCAGCGTCACCAGGATGTCGCGCTGGTTCTGCCCGTGCCACGCCGGCGGCCATGCGGCGATGGCGCGCTCGCGGATGGTCAGCGAGGGGTCGGGAACCATGGACTGTTCGGTCACTTCATACACGTGGCCCAGGCCGTGGCAGTTCGGGCAAGCGCCCTGCGGTGTGTTCGGCGAAAAGTCCTCGGCATACAGCATCGGCTGTCTGGCCGGATACGTACCAGCGCGCGAATACAACATGCGCAGCAGGCTGGACAGCGTGGTCACGCTGCCCACGCTGGAGCGTACGCTCGCGGTGCCGCGCTGCTGCTGCAGCGCCACCGCCGGCGGCAGGCCTTCGATGGCATCCACATCAGGCACGCCCACCTGGTCGATCAGGCGGCGCGCATAGGGTGACAACGACTCCAGGTAGCGACGCTGCGCTTCGGCATACAGTGTGCCGAAGGCGAGCGAGGACTTGCCGGATCCGGAAATTCCCGAGAACACCACCAGCGCATCGCGCGGGATGTCCACGTCGACGTTCTTCAGGTTGTGCTCGCGCGCCCCGCGCACGCGGACAAATGCGTTGCGGGTCTGGGCGGGAGACGATGTTTTTCGACGTGTGCTCATGGTGGGAAGCATACCGCCGGTGGCGCCGCCCATTGGGCGGCCCACGTAGACGCCGCAATCACGAACCCATCACGCTACCGCAGGACGAAGCCCGCGCACTACCGCAGGCCGTGCCACCACGAACGCCGCCACCGCTTCGGACAACAGAGCCGCCTGCCGCTGCATCGCCTGGGCGGACGCCGAGGCTTCCTCCACCATCGCCGCGTTCTGCTGCGTGCTGCCGTCCATCTGCAACAACGTCTTGCCTACCTGCTCGATGCCCACGCTCTGCTGCTGCGAGGCCGCCGCGATGCTGGCGCTGATCGCGGTGACCTGCTCCACGCTGCCGACGATGCGGCGCATGGTGGCACCAGCCTCGCCTACCAGGCGGGTACCGGCGTTGACCGTCTCCACCGAGGCTTCGATCAGCTGCTTGATCTGGCGGGCGGCATCGGCGCTGCGCTGGGCCAGCAGGCGCACTTCGCCCGCTACCACCGCGAAACTCCGGCCCTGCTCGCCGGCCCGTGCGGCTTCCACCGCAGCGTTGAGGGCGAGGATGTTGGTCTGGAAGGCGATGCCGTCGATCACCCCGGTGATGTCGCCGATGTGTCGTGAGGAGGCGGCGATGTCGTGCATCGTGGACACGACCTGTGCCACCGCGTTGCCGCCCTGCCCCGCAATGGCAGCGGCGTCCATCGCCAGCTGGTTGGCCTGCTGCGCCGAATCCGCGTTCTCGCGCACGGTTGCAGTGAGTTCCTCCATGGAGGACGCGGTTTCTTCAAGATGCGCCGCCTGCCGTTCCGTGCGTTCGGCGAGGTCACGGTTGCCGGCCACGATTTCACCAGCCGCGCCGTTGATCGCCGCGGTGGCGTGCTGGATGCGCGCCACGATGTCGGCCAGCTGTGCCACGCTGGCGTTGGCATCGTCGCGCATCTGCGCGAACACGCCCTGGTAGTCACCCTGCATGCGAACGCCCAGGTCACCGTGCGCCAGCCCGGACAGCAGCGCCTGCAGCCCGGCCAGGTTGCCCTGGAAGGTATCCAGCAGGCGGTTGATGCTCACCGCCAAGGTCAGCACGAAACCCTGCTTGTCGTTCACCGCGATACGCGCCTGCAGCTGACCCTGCGCGGCGGCGTCCACCAGCGCGGCCACTTCGGTTTCGACCGTGGTTTCCAGCGCGCGGCTGCGCCATTCCACTGCGGCTCCCAGCAACTGGTCGTGGTCGAGGATGGGGTTGAGTACCAGCTGATAGCGGATTCCGCCCTGCTCGATCTCGTGTGCACTGGCATGGCCGCGCTGCAGCTGCGCGGCGACGCCCGCAAACACCGGATGCAGCACCTGCGCCGGTTGGCCCTGCCACTGGCTGGGCGTGCAGCCCAGCGCAGTGCACAGCGCATGGTTGAGGAAGCCGATGCGGCCGTCAGGCTCCAGCACCATCAAGCCGGTCTGGGCACTGTCCAGGGCCTGGCGCGCACGGGTGTTGTCGCGCGCGGCGGCCCGCTCGGCCACGATCCGGCCGCGCAGCCGTTCCTGCATATGTCGCAGGCGTTGCGCCAGCTGGCCGAACTCATCGTGCGGGTTATGCACGACCAGCACCGTATCCAGCCGGTCCTCGGCGATGTCCTCGGCGAAGCGCAACGTGTTGGCGATCGGGCGCTGCACCGCCTGCAGGGTCAGCAGCAACGTGGCGATCAGCAACCCAGCCACCAGCAGCAGCGTGACCGCGAACACCACCGTCATCGCCCTCGCCTGTGCCTGCAGGCGCCCACGCGCGGCCTCCAGCGCCGTTGCCTGTGCACGCTGCACCTGCTCAAGCGACGGCGCGATCTGTGCAGCGGTATCGGCCAGCGACTGCGCTTCCACATCCAACCCCACTCGCGCGGCGGTGTAGCCAAGCAGTGCACCCTGGTAGCTGTCCATCGCGGTGCGAAGCGCGTCCTGGGCGGCCGCCGGCACGCCCGGCGCTGCCAGCGCCAGTTCGAACGGCAGCTTGGCTTCGCTGGCGCGGTCGGCATGGGTGGAATCGCCGCTGAGCAGCAGCAGCGCTTCCTGCCGGCGGATGGCCTGCCACTGGGCGTCCAGTGCGGGTTGTTGCAGGGGGGCCAGCTCGGCCTCCATCGCAGCAGCGGCGGCCTCCAGCTGCGCGCGCAGCCCGGCCTCGCCCCTTCCCATTTCATCCACGCGTGCATTCAGCGCGTTGATCCCCTCGGCAAACTCGCCGATGCGGGTGGCCAGTGCCCTGAGTGAAGCCGCATTGCCGTTGGCGGCGGCGGTGCGCTGCAGTGCCTCCAGCGACACCTGCAGGCGTTGGCGTGCCTGCTGCAGCGCCTCCCGGTCGGCATCGTCGAAGCTCGCTGCGTAGCGGGTCTGCAGGCGGCGGGCATCGGCCACCTGGGTGCCCAGTGCCGCCATCAGGCTGGTCGCCTGCTGATGGGAGGCGAAGGTGTCGGCGGCGCGTTCGCTGTTGTACCTTGTCCAGGCGTAGACGGCGGCCACCAGCAGCAGGCCCGCTGCACAGGCCACCAGGCTGATTTTCAGCTTGCGCGCCACGCTGAGCCGGCGCAGGGGTTCAGCCCTGCGGGCGAGGGACGACAGCACACGGCGGGGGATGGCCGACATGACGCACTCCAGACAGAAGGACGCATCGGTATCGGCCGCATTCGCTTGGACTTTAGGGCTGGATCCACCTGCATCCTGCGCTGTCCGCGCAGTGCCTACGTTGTAGCGGGCGTTGAAGACCGCACGATGACGGTCGGCGGTGCGGGCATTGGATTGGGGAGGTGCACCCGCGGCAGAGGCCAACGTAGTGCGCAACGCCGGCGCGATCACATCACGATGGGGCTGGCCGGCACCTGCGGCACCGGAATGTCGCGCTCATCCAGCAGCCGGCGCAGGTCCAGCTCGATGGAGGTGCACAGCTGCGAAATCGGAATGTCGTTGGCGCCACCTTCGAAGGGATTGGCGCTGCTTTCGCCGACCTGGTCCAGCGCGGCGTACATCCACGACACCAGCACGCTCAACGGAATCGCCAGCCACACCATCTGCCCGGCCATCGCCCCGCCCACGGTGTCGTTCATGGGTGCCAGCAGGTCGATCATGCCCAGTGGCAGCAGCAGGCACAGGATGCGGACAAAGATCACGTTGATCACCGCGTACTGGCGCGGGTAGGGGTAGTTCTTGATCCGTTCGCTGCGCGCCTGCTGGTCGTGCAGGTCGCGCAGCACGCGCTGCAGTTCGGCGAAGCTGGCCTGCGGTATGTCACCTGCATCCAGCAGCTGACGCAGCGATGCGCCCTGCAGGGAAAGTACTTCGGTGGCCTTGCCGCCAGCGCCCAGGATGCGCGAGCGCTCTTCGGGAGTGACGTACTTGATCAGCTCGGCATCCAGCGTGCGCACCTTTTCCGGCACGTCATAGCGCTTGCGGTACTCGACGTTGGGCGCCAGCTGCACGGTCTCCCAGGGTTTGGTTTCGCGCATCTGGTAGCGTAGCGCGGTCAGCCACGCCAGGTGGCGGTACACCAGCCGCCGGGTGTGTTCGGGATGGGCCACGTAGTCGCGGCTCATCGTGCCCCACAGGCGGCTGGCGGCGGTGATGGAGGCCCACACCTGCTGCGCTTCCCACAACCGGTTGTAGGTCTGGGTGTTCTTGAAGCCTGCGATCAGCGCCACGCTGGTACCCAGCATGAAGATCACGTTCCATGGCACCGCCAGCCAGTGCAGCCCGCCGAGCTGGTACAGCGCCACCAGCGCCACATCCAGCAGGATCAGCAGGTACAGCGGGCGGCGGGTCCACAGCAGGAACTCGGTGAAGGTATAGGAGCGGCCGGCGTGCATGAGGGTGTTCTCCAGCAGGGGGAAGCGCCGCTCAGGGGGCGGCGGTGGGCACCACGCTCACCACGTGGGTGATGCCGTTGCGGAACATCTTTGCGTAGGGGCAGACACGTTCGGTGTTGCGCACCAGCTCGGCAGCCACGCCGGCCTCCAGGCCGGGCAGGTAGGCTTCCACCTCGGCCGACAGCAGGTACAGGCCGTCGATCGGGTCGCGCGAGAAGGTCACCGACACCTCGATGCAGGGGTCTACCAGCACCAGCCCGGCACGGCTGGCCAGCAGGTTCATCGCGCCGTGGAAGCAGGCCGCATAGCCGGCAGCCAACAGCTGCTCGGGGTTGCTGCCGCCCCCTGGACCGCCCAGCGAGGGAGGCAGGCGCAGGTCGAGTGCCAAGGCGCCATCGTCGGAGACGACCACGCCCGAAGCGCGTCCGTGTCCCGTCTCGCCGCCGCTCACCCGCACCCGCCCGGTGTAGAGCGGGCGCACCTCGTCGCCACGGTATTTGTCGAGAACGGTGGGCGACGGCGGCTTCAGGTCGGACATGGCGTTTCCACGAGGTGCGGGCGGACGGGCAATCAGTTGCTGCGTACCCACCCGGACTGCTGCAGCCAGGCATCGAAGCCCTGCCGGCCCAGCCACGCCTGGCCGACCGGCACCAGCGTGTCGTCCTGCAGTTGCGCACCGAAGTACGGTGCCTGTGCGTCGCCCACCACCTGGCGGGGATCGTGGGTACGGTCGAGGAAGCGCTGTGCCAGTTCGTCCATCGGTGCGCGCTCGGGGCCGGCGATCTCCACCACCCCGTTGACGGCAGGCTGCAGCGCGATGCGCGCCACTGCGTCGGCCACGTCGTCCGCCGAAATCGGCTGCACCAGCGCGGTGGGCAGGCGCAGCGCTTCACCGGCGGACTGCAGGATGCCCGGCAGGAATTCGAAGAACTGGGTGGAATGGATGATGGTGTAGGCGATGCCCGCCTCGCGGATCAACCTTTCCTGCGCGATCTTGCCGCGGAAGTAGCCACTGGCCGCCAGCTTGTCGGTGCCCACCACGGAGAGGGCCACGTGATGGCGTACGCCGGCCTTGGCTTCGGCGGCCAGGATGTTGCGCCCCGCGGTCTGGAAGAAGGCCAGCACCTCTGCGTCTTCGAACGATGGCGAGTTGGCCAGGTCGATGACCACGTCGGTGCCGGCCATGGCCGCCTCCAGGCCGTCGCCGCTGATGATGTCGATGCCGGTGGACGGTGCGGCGATGACGATGTCATGGCCTGCCGCGCGCAGGCGGTCGACGACCTTGCTGCCAATGCGGCCGGTGCCGCCGATGACCAGGATCTTCATGTACTTGCTCCAGGAGGGGAAGGTGGAACCCCGGTGGCCGGGGCATGTGACGATGCTAGGCAGGCCGCTGCGGCGGCAGTAGGTCCGCGCGCGGACGCGCACTGTTGCCTGTCAGGCACCAATGGCGTTCATTGCCACGCGCCGGCATCGACGTCGCGCGCCGGTGCACTGGCCTGCTGCACGCTTTCCCAATGGGTCACCACGTCCAGGTCGAGTGCACGCACCTCGCTGGTGATGAAATCGATGAACGCGCGGATGCGCTTGGGCAGCTGGCGTCGGCTGAGATAGCACAGGTAGTGCCCGCGGTCGTCGGCGGCGTACTGGTCCAGGCAGCTGACCGCCAACCCGGCATCCAGCGCAGCGCGCACCTGGTAGTTCGGCAGCTGCGCCAGGCCCTGTCCCTGCAGGACCGCCTGCAGCGCCAGGTCGGCGTCGTTGAACACCAGCGCCGACGCCGGTTCCACGCTCAGTGGCCGGCCTTCCACACGAAACTCCCAAGGCTGCAGCCGCCCGTTGGCCTGTCGCTGGCTGATGCAGGCATGCGCGGCCAGTTCGCCAACGGTGGCCGGCAGGCCGTGCCGCACCACATAGTCCGGTGCGGCGCAGACCAGCATCTGCATCGGGATCAGGTGCTTTGCGATGACCTCGCTGTCTTCCAGCACGCCGTCGCGGAACGCCACATCGATCCGGTCGGCGGCCAGGTCCAGCGGGCGCTCTTCCAGCTGCAGTTCGAGGGTGACATCGGGGAAGTGGGCCCGGAATGCCGACAGCAGCGGCGCGATCACCTTGCGCCCGAACCCGTGCGTGGCACTCACCCGCAGGTGCCCCCGTGGCGGCCCGTCACGCAGGTCGCGCATTTCCTCCAGCGCCTGCAGGATGCGGTCGACACCGGGGCGGCAGCCGTCGTGGAACAGCTCGCCTTCGCGGGTGAGCGAGGTCGACCGGGTGGTGCGCAGGAAAAGGCGCACGCCCAGCTGCCCCTCCAGTTTCTGCACGCTGCGGCTGACCGCCGAGCGTCCGATGCCGAGACGGTCGGCCGCGCGCGAGAAGCTGCCCTCGTGGGCCACGGCAATGAACGCCATCACCCCGGCGTAGCTGGCCGAAAAGCCGGTGGTGAGCGGGTCGACACCGTCGTCTACGGTGGCCGGATCAGTCAGGGACATGCGGGCGGCGCTCCAAGATGGCGCGCATGTGCGCGCAGGCAGGCGTGGGCCGCTTCCAGCCGTTGCCTGCATTCAGCAGCAGGCAACCCCAGCAACGGCATGAGCTCCTCGATCGACGCACCGGCCACGTCATGCAGCAACAGCAGCAGGCGGGCGTCGGCAGGCAGCGCCTCCAGCGCACACAGGAACGTGGTCCAGACCTGGTCGGCGGGGCGTGGCAGGCCTGCGGCGTCGGCGGTGGATGAGGTGATCATGCAAGGCAGACGGACCAGCGCGATGCGCTGTGACAGCCCCGCGTCCGTTGGATTGGTGCCCAGCGCTCAACACCGTGCGTCAACAGTATCCTGCTTACGGCACTGTCCCTGCGGCGCGCGCTCGTGTTGAATGCCGCCATGGATACTTCCCTCGACCGCTTCACCCAGCTGCGCCCGCGCGTGCTTGGCGTGGCCTATCGCATGCTGGGCTCCATGGCCGAAGCCGAAGATGTCGCGCAGGAGGTGTGGCTGCGCTGGAACGGCACCGACCGCGACGCCATCGAGAACGCCGAAGCCTGGCTGGTCGCCACCACCACCCGCATCGCCATCGACGAGCTGCGCATGGCGCGCCGCAGCCGCGAGCACTATGTGGGCATCTGGCTGCCCGAGCCGGTACTGACGGACGATGCCAGCACGCCGGAGCGCCTGCACGAAGCGGCCAGCGATCTCTCCGTTGCCTTCCTGGCGGTACTGGAACGGCTGGCGCCGGAAGCACGCGCCGCCTTCCTGCTGCACGATGTGTTCGACCGTGACTATCCCGAAATCGCCCGCATCCTCGACAAGAGCGAAGCAGCCTGCCGGCAGATCGTGCACCGCGCACGCGCCCGCCTGCGCGAGGAGCGCCCCATGCACGCGGTGCCGCACCACACCCACCAGCAACTGCTGCAGGCGTTTACCGAGGCGCTGGACAAGGGCGACCTGAAGTCGATGATCGCGCTGATGGACACGTCGGCGCAGCTGATCGGCGATGGTGGCGGCTTCGTCAGCAGCTTCCCCAGGCCGATGCTTGGCGGTGCGCGCATCGCCCAGCTCCTGTTCGCGCCCACCCTGCGGCGCCGCGCCGAGCTGCGCATGGTGCCCGCGTTCATCAATGGCCGCTTGGGGGTGCTGCGCTACTTTGGCGAGCAACTGGATTCGGCGATGTCGTTCGATACCGATGGCGAGCGCATCACCCAGATCCTGGTGCAGCGCAATCCGAACAAGCTGGCGCGGATCCTGGCCGCGCAGCATCCGGCGCTACGCTGATGACCCTGCCTCCGTCGCGCTGGCGTACGCTCCCGCGCAGCTTCTACCGGCGGCATCCGACCGAGGTCGCGCCCGAGCTGCTGAACAAGCTGCTGGTGCGCGACGATGGCCGGGCCGGTCGCATCGTGGAAGTCGAGGCCTATGCAGGCGACCAGGACCCGGCCGCGCATTCGTTCCGGGGGATGACCCCGCGTACGGCCACCATGTTTGGCGAGTGCGGCCATCTCTATGTCTATTTCACCTACGGCATGCACTGGGGCAGCAACGCGGTCTGCGGCGAGGTCGGCCAGGGCTGGGGCGTGCTGCTGCGGGCACTGGAACCCGTGCAGGGATTGGAACTGATCCGTGAGGCGCGGCCAGCCATTCGCCGCGATCGCGAACTGGCCAGCGGGCCTGGACGGCTGTCGCAGGCGATGGGCATCGACAAGGCACTGGATGGCGCGGACCTCGTCAGCAATGACCGCGGCATCCGGATCGTGTCGGACGGGATGGCGCCACCGGAGGATCCGGCAGCGGGTCCCCGCATCGGCATCAGCCGCGCAGTGGAGTTCCCATGGCGCTGGCATGTGCGCGGGCATGCGCACGTGTCCGGCCGGCGGTCGAAGGCGTAACGACCAACGGTCGTTACCTACCGGGGTAGCGCACGACCGTTGGTGGTGCGGTGCGCCTTCAGCAGCGGCAGCGGATCGTAGGCCCCATCGACACCGTAGATCCCCCAGTGCAGGTGCGGCGGCGTACCGGCCGCATTGCCACTGTCACCGACGTAGCCCAGCACGGTGCCTTCGCTGACCACTTCGCCCTCGGCCAGCCCCTTGCGCCAGTCCTCGAGATGCGCGTAGTAGTAGCGCTCGCGCGCCGGTCCAATGACCCATACCTGGCGCCCGCCCAGCCCGCTGTCGCGCACCGCGACAACCACGCCCGGCGCCGCGCTCCGTACCGGCGTGCCGCGCTTGGCGAAGATGTCCACGCCGGCATGGGTGCGGTCGCGTCCGCGCGGCGCGCCGAACGTATCGGCGATGCGCCGGGCCGCAACCCCGTCCACCGGAACCGGCAACGTCGTCGGCGCGGGCATGCGCGACAGTTCCCACATCGCGCGTGGCGCCTTGAGCCACTCGCCATTCCACAGGGTCAGCAGCACCAGGCCCAGCAGCAGCGGAAACACCAGCCAGCCCAGCCAGCGGCGTAGTGCGAACGCTCGCGAGCGCGGCGGGTTGTCTGCTGCCACGCTGGCTTCATGATCGGAACGGGTCGACGGATTCATGCGTACAGCATCGCAGGTGCCGCGTACACGGCACCTGTACGGAGGGGCCGCGGCCGGCTGCGCTATTGCACCGGCACGGCGTCAGGGAAGGTCCAGCGCCCTTCCAGGATCTCCGCACGGGGCCGGTACAGCCGCACCATGTAGTTCCAGCCGGCCATGGTGGGCAGGCAGTTGGGCACCTGGCCATCGCAGCCACCGAACTGGATGTCGATCGAGCCGTCGGCGCTCTTCTTCGCGGTGAGGTTGTTGAGCGTGTAGGCGTTCTGCGGGTTTTTTTCGTAGTACCCGTCGGCGTTGTACAGGCTCACCGACCAGAACCCGTCCACGGGCACATCGGCCACGTGCAGCCGGTACACGGTGCTGCCATCGTTCCGGGCCGGCACCACGTTGAGGTACATCGCGTCCTTGTCAGGGTTGCCGCCCCAGGCCGAGGCGGCACCGATCACGCGGCGCACCGGGTCGACCGTGTCGCGGGTGCCGAACATGTGCCGGGTGTCCGGCAGCGTGGATGCCAGCGTCAGCAGCGCGGCGCGCACCTTGTCCTGGCTCACCGTGTCCCACTTCGGTACCTCGAAGCTGCCCGGCGCGGCCTGCTGGACCTTGATCGCATCCTGCAGCGCGTGCACCTTTGCGACGTCATCCGGGCTGGATGGATCCACCAGCGTTCGAAGGGCGACCACCACGTAGCGGGTGCCGTCCTTGCCACGGCTGAGCGTGTAGTCGCCGGGCGTGTAGTTGACCTGGGTGGTGTACTGGTCTTCGTCGATGACCTGCATGGACATGAAGCGATCACCCGCATCGGGGAGCGTGATCGTGACCGGGCCGGCATCGAGGTCGAAAACCGCGCTGGAGTACAGCGTGTCGCGATTCAAACGGACCACGGTCTGGCTGTCGATCGATGCCGGTTCGCGATGATGGAACAGCTTGCCCAGTCCCTGCTCCTTCACCAGCGCGCCGAGATAGCGATCGGATTCGGCGCGCACGAAGTTGTCGGCGGTCACCGGCACGCTTCCGGGTTCTGGCGCGCGGTTGGGTTCGGCGGGCGCCGGTGCGGGTGGCGCCGTTGATGAAGCAGGCGTCGGTGGCGCACTGGCTGCGTCTGCGGCCGGCGCGTCCGGCTCGCGTCGGCAGGCGGATAAGGCCACCGCTAAGGCGAGGGCGACCAACGGGAGGGCGAAGTGGGACTTGCGCGTAACGTCGTGATTCACGGCGGGATCTCCAACGCGGAAAGCTGGAGCGTAGCAATGGCCCCGCGCGCCAAAAACCGTACTTCTACTGCGGTTCGGCCCGCATTGCCCGCAGTGGGGTCGACCGCTGTGATGAAGACCGCGACTAGAGGACTTTCCGCCGCGTTGACACCTGAAGGTAGACCTTAGGCTTATCTACCGTTCCTGCGCACTTCATGAGCACCCTGGCGTCATCACGTACAAACAAGGTCATCCTGGTGGTCGAGGATGAAATCGAGCTCTCGAGACTCTTCATTGAAGTACTCAGTGGCGCGGGCTACACGGTCGTTCCGGCCTACTCGGTGACCGATGCACTGTTCGCCATTGCCGATCAGCCGTTCGACGCGGCGATCCTGGACGTTGAGTTGCGCGACGGCGCCGTGTTCCCGGTCGCTGATCGCCTTGCGCGTCTGGGCACACCGTATCTGTTTGCGTCCGCCGTGTACCTGCAGGCAGTGCCCGCTGCTCACAAGGCGGTGCCCTTCATCGCCAAGCCGTTCGAGATAGACGACCTGCTGGCCCACGTGGAGCGTGCGTTGGGCTGCAGCCGGAAGGCCAGCTAGCTTGGGCGCCGGCCGACCGTGTCGCGACACTAGACGACCGGTCTAATCGAGAGTACAGTGCGGTCCATGAGCCCGACCGCAGCCACTGAAAGCACCGACGTCCGCGACAGGATCCTGTCCACCGGCCAGCGCATCATGGGCGGCAAGGGGTTCTCGGCGGTGGGCTTGAATGAAGTGCTGAGTGCCGCAGGCGTACCGAAAGGCTCGTTCTACCATTACTTTGCGTCGAAGGAAGCCTTCGGCGACGCGCTTCTTGACGACTACTTCGCGGCCTATCTGGCCGACATGGACCGCACCTTTGCCCAGCCCGGGAAGAACCGCGCGCAGCAGTTGGAGGCGTATTTCGCCGCCTGGAAGGACAACCAGTCGTTCGAGGACTGCCAGGGCAAGTGCCTGGCGGTGAAACTCGGCGCCGAAGTGGCAGACCTGTCCCACAGCATGCGCACAACGCTGCAGCGGGGCACCGCCGGCATCATCGAGCGGCTGGCGCATGTACTGGAAGCGGGCACCGCCGAGGGTTCGTTTGCCTTCACCGGCAAACCCGACGCAGTGGCGCAGAGCCTCTACGCGCTGTGGTTGGGGGCGAGCCTGATGGTGAAGATCGTGCGCGATACCCAGCCCTTCGACGCCGCGTGGCGGACCACGCAACAGATTCTCCACCCTTCGCCCTGACCCCAGGCCGCAGGTACTTCACGCCCTGTGGGCGTTTTTTCACGCCGGTAGTCTAGACGACCGGTCTACTGTGCTCCTCCATCTACCAGGAACCGTTCCCCATGAAGGTATTGATCGTCCTCACCTCCCACGACACGCTTGGCAACACCGGTCGCAAGACCGGCTTCTGGCTCGAAGAACTCGCCGCGCCCTACTACGCGTTCCAGGACGCGGGCGCCACCATCACCCTGGCCTCGCCCAACGGCGGGCAGCCGCCGCTGGATCCAAAGAGCAACGAGCCCGACTTCCAGACCGACCTCACCCGTCGCTTCGAGGCCGATGCGGCGGCGAACGCACAACTGACCAACACCGTTCGCCTGGACAGCGTTTCGCAGGCCGACTTCGACACCGTGTTCTATCCCGGTGGCCACGGGCCGCTTTGGGACCTGGCCGAAGACAGCCAGTCCATCGCGCTGATCGAATCGTTCATCGCCGCCGAAAAGCCGGTCGCGCTGGTCTGCCACGCCCCGGGCGTGCTTCGCCACGTCAAGGCCGCCAACGGCAACCCGCTGGTGCAGGGCCGGAAGGTCACCGGTTTCACCAACAGCGAGGAAGCCGGCGTGGGGCTGACCGACGTAGTGCCCTTCCTGGTCGAAGACACGCTCAAGGCGCTGGGCGGTGACTACTCGAAGGGGCCGGACTGGGGCTCGTACGTGGTCAGCGATGGCCTGCTGATCACCGGCCAGAACCCCGCGTCCTCCGCTGAAACCGCCGCCGTACTGCTGAAGCGGCTGGCGGCGAAGTAAGCGCAGCCTGCGACCATCGCCCGCCGTGCGGCGGGCGATGCGTATCAGATCCGCTTGCGCATGACCGCGCAGGTGGCCGGGCACAGGCCCGAAAACTGCCTGGTTTCCCGAATCGAAACGGGGACATCGTCCCGTGCAACGTGGGCAAAGCCGCAGCGCTCGAACAGGGTGCTGGAAGAGACCGTAAGCAGATAAAGCTCCTCCACGCCCACGCGGCGGGCAAGCTCCTCCGCCTTGCCCACCAGCACCTCACCCTGGCCGCGGCCTCGAAACGCGGGGCTGACCGCGAGCGACCTCAGCAGTCCGACATCGTGGTACGGCTCGATCGCGATGGCCCCGCACAGCATTTCGTCTTCCCACATACCGCAGAACGTGGTGGACACCGGGTCGAGGTCTTCGGTGGGCAACCCGACGCGTTGAAGCAACGCAATGACCTCTGCGTTCAATGCCATCTGCTTGAAGGACAACATGTTCTCGGCTCCAACAGGGCTGACCCTGGCTGCACTACGGCGGTGATCAGGAAACCCGCTTGCCGTCCTGATCGATCACCACCTCACCGTCTTCCTTGGCGAAGGGCATGGTGACGGTCGGAAGAATTTCCAGGACGACCTCGGAAGGCCGACACAGGCGCGTTCCCAGATCGGTCTGCACCCACGGCCGCTCGATCAGGATCGAGTTGTCCATCAGCGCATCCAGCAATGCGTCATCGCTGAGCGCAACGTCGTCCAGCCCCAATTCCAGGTAGCGCTTCTCTTTCTTGCGGATGGCGCCGCGTACGTTAACGCCGGCGGCATTGATCAGTTCGACCAGGCGCGCACGGCTTGGCGGATCAACCAGGTACTCGATCACCTCAGGTTCGATCCCCGCATGCCGGATCAACGCCAGCGTGTTGCGCGAGGTGCCGCATTTCGGGTTGTGGTAGATGACGGCCTTCATGTGCCCTCCTGATCAAGAACGGTTACGACGACGCCGGCAGCAGCGAAGGTCAGTCATGGTTTGTCGTGTCGTACTATTTCCATTATTCTAGAATTATGGAACATAAGCGCGCAACCCGGGCCCTCGCCGCCCTGAGCCATGCCACCCGCCTGTCCATCTACCGTCTCCTGGTACAGGCCGGTACGGGCGGCAAACTGGCGGGCGATATCGCCCAGGCACTCAACCTGCCTGGCGCGACGCTGTCTTTCCACTTGAAGGCACTGTCAGCCGCCAAGCTGATTACCGCCGAACACCTGGGCCGGTCCATCTGCTATCGGGCGAACTTCACTGCAATGAACGCCTTGGTCGGCTACCTCACCGAGAACTGCTGCGCTGACGACACGCCGTCCGAGCGGCCTGGCTGCTGCTGAGTCCCTTCCATGCGCATGGAGACCTCCCGCCTGTCCTTCCTCGATCGATATCTGACGCTGTGGATATTCTCCGCGATGGCGTTGGGCGTGGGCCTCGGTGCACTGTTCCACGACGTTCCCACCGCGCTGAACCGCCTGTCGATCGGCACGACCAACGTACCGATTGCCATCGGCCTGATCCTGATGATGTATCCGCCGCTGGCCAAGGTGAAGTACGAGGCGCTGCCAGAGGTGTTTGCCGACAAACGGGTGCTGGCGCTCTCGCTGCTGCAGAACTGGATCGTGGGGCCGTGCCTCATGTTCGGCCTGGCGGTGCTTTTCCTGCGCGATTCCCCCGAGTACATGACCGGGCTTATCCTGATCGGGTTGGCGCGCTGCATTGCCATGGTGCTGGTGTGGAACCAGCTTGCACGCGGCGACAACCAGTACGTGGCCGGGCTGGTGGCCTTCAACTCGATCTTCCAGATCCTGTTTTTCAGCGTGTACGCCTGGTTCTTCCTTTCCTGGCTGCCGCCGGTGTTCGGCCTGCAGGGAAGCGTGGTCAACGTCAGCATGTGGACCATCGCCGAAGCGGTGCTGATCTACCTGGGCGTTCCATTCCTCGCCGGCTACCTCACCCGTCGCTGGCTGCGAGCCGCCAGGGGTGAACGCTGGTACGAAGAGCGCTTCCTGCCGGCGATCAGCCCGATCACGCTGGTTGCACTGCTGCTGACCATCGTGGCGATGTTCAGCCTGAAGGGCGCCGACGTGCTGCGCCTTCCGTTCGATGCGGTGCGCATCGCCATTCCGCTCACGCTCTATTTCATCATCCAGTTCGGCCTCAGCTTCTTCATGGGGCGGCTCATCGCAAGGGATTATCCGCGTACCACGGCCATAGCCTTCACTGCCGCCGGTAACAACTTTGAACTGGCCATCGCCGTTGCCATCGCTGCTTTTGGGCTTGCCTCCCCGGTGGCCTTTGCCGCCGTCATCGGGCCACTGGTCGAAGTACCCGTGCTGGTGCTGCTGGTCCGCGTGGCGTTGGGGCTGGGCGGGCGCTTCTTTCCCGCCGGGCACGCGATCAAACAGCGCAGATGATGGCCCCGGACGCGGCCAGCCTGAGGCACTACCGCGAATGCTTCACTGGCAGAGGCGCCAGATCGAAACACGCGATCAGCAGCTCGGTGAGCGCCCGCACCTTCAATGACGGGTGCTGGCCCGGCGGCCTGACGACATAGATGCCGGCCGGCGGTGGCGGATGGCGCGGCATGACCGGCACCAGCGCACCCGCATCCAGGTGCTCACGGGTGATGCCATCGGGCAGCCACGCGATGCCGAGGCCGGCCAGGGCGGCGGCAAGCAGCGCGGTACCGTTGTCGGCCTTGAAGCGACCACGCGGATGCACCGTCACCACGCTGTCGCCGTCCATGAACTGCCACGCTTCGGTGCCCTGCATCAGCGCCTCGTGGTCGGCCAGCTGGTCCGGCGACTGCGGGGAGCCGTTCGCGGTGACATAGCCCGGGCTGGCGACCAGGCCGCCGTGGAGCGGCCCGACGCAGCGCGCGATCAGGTTGGAATCCTGCAGATACCCCACGCGGATCGCACAGTCATAGCCTTCTCCCACCAGATCGACGAAGCGATCGCTGTAAGTAGCATGCACGTGCAGCTGGGGATGTCGCCGTGCCAGGTCCGCGAAGACCGGTGCGAAGTGGGTGGGACCAAAGGTCAGCGGCGCTGCAACGCGCAGCCGCCCGCGCAGGTCGCCACTGGGCAGGATGGCATCGCGCGCCGCATCGATCTCCGCGCAGGCCTTGGCCGCGTGGATACGGAACGTGGCACCGGCCTCGGTCAGCGATGCACCGCGCGTGGTCCGCGCCAGCAGTTGCACGCCCAGCTCGTCTTCGAGGCGCCCAAGCCGTCGGCTGACGATCGACTTGGCCACGCCGAGTCGACGCGCCGCCGGTGACACGCCACCGGCGCTGGCCACTTCCACGAATGTCCGCAGGTCTTCGATATCCACGCCGTTCCTCCCGGGTTCGCCCACCAGCCTGACACAGCAATGGCCCAACGCGCGTTCCACTTTCCGCGACACAGCTTGGCACGGAACGCGGCTACCGCCTCATGGAGGGGAATGACAAGGTTTGGGCTTGCTCTGCCCCACCCACACAGGATGAACCCATGACCTTCCGCAATGGCCTCGACTCGCTGCTTCGCCCCGAAGATTCCGTCCTCGTGCTCATCGACCACCAGCCCTACCAGCTGGCCAACCTCAACAGCCACGACCCGCATGCCGTGGTGAACAGTGCCACGGCCTTGGCCAAGACCGCCAAGGCTTACCGCGTTCCCACCATCCTCACCAGCGTGATCGCCGAACGCGGCGGGCTGATCTTCCCGCACATCACCGATGTGTTTCCAGACCAGCAGGTCATCGACCGCACCCTGATCAACACCTGGCAGGACAAGGCGGTGGTGGATGCGGTCAAGGCTACCGGCCGCAAGCAGCTGATCATCGCGGGTCTGTGGACCGAGATCTGCGTAGCGATGCCGGTCATCCAGGCGCTCGGCGAGGGCTGGGATGTCACCGTCATTACCGATGCATGTGGCGCGGTATCGGTGGAAGCGCACCAGGTTGCCATCCAGCGCATGATCGCTGCCGGCGCCAACGTGATGACCTGGATGGCCCTGGCTGGCGAATGGCAGCGCGACTGGGCACGGCTGGATCACGTGGCCGAAGTGACCGAGGTATTCAAGCAGCACGCCGCCGGCAGTGGCATCGCCTACCTGTGGGAGCAGCAGCTGCTCAGCACGCCGGTGCCGCCCAGCGCCGGGTGATAAGCTCCGGCGCGTCCCGCTGCGGTTGTCACCGCAGCGGGCCCCTGCCCCGGCCCCGTAGTTCACCGCATGCCCCTGTTGTCTTCGTTCCCCGGCCACGCCATGCGTGCGCTGCTGCTGGTTGTTCTTTTCAGCCTGGCTCCGCCGGGTCTTGCGCAACAGCATCCGTCGCCCGGCACCGGGTTTACCGGCTACCACCACACCGCGTGGCGGGCCGGCCAGGGCGCACCGGGCGATATCTGGGACATCCAGCAGGACCCCAACGGCACGCTGTGGCTGGCGACAGGCTCCGGGCTGTACAGCTTCGATGGGCACCGGTACGTACGCCAGCAGACGAACGCCGGTGCTGCGCAGCCCTCGCTCAACCTGGTGACCCTGCTGGGCGACAGGAGCGGTGGCCTGTGGTTGGGGTATTACCACGCCGGCATCGCCCATCTGGGCAGCGACGGCACCCTGCGCTCTTACCAGCGAAATGAAGGGGTGCCGCCGGGCGTGGTGTCGGGGTTTGCATACGACAGCAACGGCGTGCTCTGGGCAGCGGTTGACGAAGGCCTGCGCCGGTTCAACGGCACGCGCTGGGAGAAACCGCCCGCATCCATGGGCCTGCCCGAGCGCCACGCGCACTGGCTGCTCAACGATTCGCGGGGCCGGTTCTGGGCGCTGGTCGGCCAGAAGGTGTGGTTCATTCCCAAGGGCGGCGCTGCGTTCGTCCCCACCGGCATCGAGGTGTCCTTGATGGCGACGCTGGCCGAAAGCCCGTCGGGCGAGATCTGGCTGGCCGACCGGCGCCGCGGTGCGGTGCCTATCGCCGATGCCAACGGCCTGCTCCCCGCCGCTGAACGGCAGGCCCGCCTGCTTCCGGACGTGCTGGCCAGCCGCCTGCATTTCACCTCGGACGGCGCCATGTGGGCGCCCATGCGCGGGGGCGGCGGCATCCTGCGGGTGCTGTTCGACGGCAAGCACGCGGTGCGCATGGAGCGCTTCGATGTTCCGCAGGGGCTGACCTCCACCTCGGCCGTGCCGGTCTTCGAGGATCGCGAGGGCAACGTGTGGGTGGGTACCAACCTCGGCCTCAACCGCTTCCGCGCGCAGAGCGTGCGCACTCTCACGGAAGGGCCCAACGATCCTTACCGCATCCTGGCGAGGAATGCGGACGGCGCGCTGTTCGGGTATGGCGAAGACATGGTGCCGTATGACCTCGACCGCCACGGTCTTGGCCTGGATCGGGCCGGTCTGCAGCGCGCGGCATTGAAGGACACCCGCCCGCTGTGGCAGTTCGAATGGACCAGCCTCGCCCGGCGCAGGGGAACGGCGCTGGAGGTAATGCAGTTCCCCGGCACTGCACGCGGCCTGCAACCGCAGGCACTGCATTTTCCGGGCGCCGAAGAAGCCTGGGCCTGCGTGGGCGAGAACCGCGTCGTGCATTACCTGCGCGGCTTGTGGACGGAGGACGCGCGCATCACCCTGCCCGGCTGCACCGTCATTGCACCGGGCAGCGCGCAGGGCCTGCTGTTCGGCTATGCGAGCGGCGAGCTGGTCCTGCGCGATGCCACCGGGGTGCACCGCATCGGCTCGACCCGCGGCCTCGATGCAGGGCCGGTCACCGCCATGCTTGCCCACGAGCACCTGCTGCTGGTTGCCGGCGAGAAGGGCTTCAGCATCAGCAGCAACGGAGGTACGTTCAGCGCGGTAACCGCCGACATTCCCGGCGTGCTGGAAGGCATTACCGGCATCGTCATCGACCCGGACCAGCAGGTGTGGTTGAACGGCGGGCGCGGCCTGGTGCGCCTGGATCTTGCCGATGCGATCGCCAGCGCGCGCACCGGAAACGCCGTCTCGCCGAGGCTGTTCGATGACGTCGATGGCATGCCCGGTATCGCGCTGCAGAGCGGCCCGATTCCCACCGCGCAACTCTCGAAGGATGGACTGCTGTGGCTTGCAACCAACCAGGGCCTGGCGTGGCTGGATACCACCCGCCTCCACCGCACGCGCGCCGCCCCCAGCGCGCGCATCGGCGATGTGCACTTCGGCGATGAAACCCTGCCCCTGCGCGACGGCACCGTGGTTCCCGCGGGCATCACCCAGCTGCAGATCGACTTCGTCGCGCAGTCGCTGGCCCGCCCGGAACGCAACCGCTACCGGTACCGACTTTCCGGTGTGGACCCCGGCTGGCGCGATGCCGGCAGCACCACCACGGCGTACTACACCAACCTTGGCCCGGACAGCTACACCTTCGAGGTGCTGGCTGCCAACGAAGACGGCGTATGGGGGAGCACCCCAACCACGCGTGCCTTCCGGATCGAGCCGCTGCTGACGCAGACGTTCTGGTTCCGCGGGCTGTTGTTGATCGCGGTGGTGGTGCTCGTCGCTGCGGCCGCGCGCGTGCGGGGCCGCCACATCACCGCCCTGGTCAAAGCGCGCTACGAAGAGCGGCTGGAGGAACGTGAGCGCATTGCCCGTGACCTGCACGACACCCTGCTGCAGGGCGGACAGGGCCTGTTGTTGCGGCTGCACGCGATCAGCGCAATGCCTATGCTGCCTGGCGAAGCGCAGGCGCGCCTGGAGTCGGCCATGCAGGCTGCCGAGGACAGCCTCCGGGAGGGGCGCGAACGTGTGTTGTCGCTGCGCGGCGACGGCAGCGGCGGCGACCTCGCCGCGGCGCTGACCGCTGTCTACAACGAAGAAGCGAACCCTGCCGGCATGCGCCTGCGGATGGCGGTCAAAGGCGAGCCGCCCGAACTCAGGCACACCACCGCTGAGGAGATCTTCCTCATCGGGCGCGAAGCGATCCGGAACGCCCTGGCGCATTCGGACGCGACCGACATCGAGGTCGAGCTGAACTTCGGCGGCCGCTTCCGCCTGCACGTGCGCGACAACGGCCGCGGCATGACCGAAGGTGCCGCGCGGGAAGGGCACTGGGGTCTGCAGGGCATGCACGAGCGCGCCGCGCGCATCGGGGGCACCCTGCGGGTCCTGTCCCGGCCTACGCGGGGGACCGACGTGGCCCTCTCGGTGCCCGGCGGCCGTCTCTACACGCAGGTGCCGTCCGGCAGGTGGGTACGCAGGTTCACGTTACGCAGGAGCGGACCGGCATAGGGGCTGCCCATGCAAGAATGGCCCCCGCGTTGCCCCCTTACCATGGAGGCACACCTGACCAAGGGCCGGGTTTTCGATGGATCGATCATGTTGAGCCAGCACCTGCTGTTCTTCTTTGCCATGCTCGGCGCCTTCAATGGCATCGGACTGGCCGCGTTCCTGTGGTGGCGTGCGAGGGGAAAGCCCGCGCTGCGCTGGCTGTCGCTGCTGATCCTGGCGGTCGGCGTGCGCACTGGCAAATCGGTTGCCTTCCATTTCTGGCCTGATATTCCGAGGATCGTCCTGCAGTTCGGCCTGACCGCCTGCTTCATGATCGGTCCGTGCCTGTTTTTCCTGGTGCGGTCATGCCAGAGCGACACATCCGGACCGAGCCTGCTGGACCGCTGGCATATCGCCGGGCTGGTCATCCTCGCCGTCGGGGTGAATGTGTTCCTGCCCTACACCGGGCATCCCGCGCTATGGCGCCATGTCATCACTCCCGGCATCAACTACGTCTGGCTCGGCTACCTGCTGCTTGCATCCGTCCAGCTGTTCCGCCATCGCACCCGGTTGGCAGGCGCGCCGACCGGTCCGCTGCTGCTGGGCGCACTGGCGGGGGTGTGGGTCATCTGGATTGCGTACTTCACCGCTGGATACACCTCCTACATCGTCGGCGCACTGTCCTTCACTTTCGTGCTGGCATCGAGCGTGGTGGTGTACCTGCGCCAGCGCGCCGGCCAGGCCACGGTGGAACCCTACCAGGACCGCCGCATTGCCGAGCCGGAGGCCACCATGCAGTTGCAGGCCCTTGCCGAGCTGATGGCGAAGGAACGGCTGCACCTGGACCCTGGTCTTACCCTGCCCCGATTGGCCCGACGGCTGGGCATGCCACAGACCCGGCTGTCGCAGCTCCTCAACGACAACAACCAGACCTCGTTCAAGCAGTACCTGGCCCAGCTGCGGGTGCTGGAGGCCAAGGTGCTCCTGCGCCAGCTGCCGCCCAGACCGCTGGAGCTGGTGGCCGAACAGGCCGGTTTCCAGTCGATGTCCACCTTCCACAGCGCCTTCAAAAAGCACGAGGGGATCACCCCGGCGGCGTTCCGCGCGGCCGCAACCGTCTCCTGAAATGGATTCCAGCACTCCGGGAAATGGTTTCAAGATATTGATCTGAAAGCGATTGGCTAGCGTAGCGGCTCCTCCCTGCGAGCCAGCGCCCATGCTCACTTCCCGCTACCTCCTCTCCCTGCTGCTTCTGCTGTTCTGCAACTTCACCGGCGGGGTCTGCCTGGCCGACGCGTCCGCCGACCCGCGCGGTGCCGATCAACAGCGCGTTCTTTTCATCGTGTCCAGCAGCAAGGTCCACGGGACCTCCAGCCTGCCCGCCAGCGTCAGCTTCGGCGAGGTCGTGCACGCATGGGACACCTTCCATGCCGCCGGCTATGCGGTGGACTTCGTCTCGCCCGACGGCGGCGCCGTCCCGTTCCTGGACGCCTATGTCGGCGATGAGGTGAAAGCACGCCTGGAGGACCCGCGCATCATGACCGGCCTGCGCAACACCGCCACCCCGGCCCAGATCGATCCCGCCCGCTACCGCGCCGTGTACTACGTCGGTGGCAGCAATGCCATGTACGGCGTGCCGGACAACACCGCCCTGCAGCGCATCGCCATGCACGTGTATGAGCGCAACGGGGGGGTGGTGTCGGCGGTCTGCCACGGCACGGCCGGCATCGTGAACCTCACCTTGGCCAGCGGCCAGAACCTGCTGGCCGGCAAGCGCATCACCGGGTTCCCCGAGCAGCACGAGCAGCAGGACGCGGCCTACTTCCAGCAGTTCCCGTTCCTGATGGGCCAGACCGTCAAAGCGCGCGGCGGCCTGTTCAGTGCCATCGACAGCGAAGCGCCCTACATCCAGACCGACGGCCGCGTGGTCACGGGCCAGAACTACGCCTCTGCAAAGCCCGTCGCCGAGGCCGTAGTCGAAGTCCTGCGCATGCAGGCCGCACAGCCGCAGAAGCCCGTCGCGGCGACCAACTGATCGCCGAGTGCGATTGCCCAGACACACCACTCATACCCAGGAAAGCCATGAACACCATGTTCCGATCCCTTTGCCTGTCCGCCGCCCTCGTCCTGACCCCCACCGCCGTGATGGCGCAGACCACGGACCGTGAGGCAGTGGACCAGGTCATGCAGACGATGATGCGGGGCTTCGAAGCCGGCGACCCGACATTGATCCTGCAGGTGCTGAACAAGGACGGCGTGGTGGTGGGCTACTCACCCGTCACCAAGGCCCTGTCCCAGATAAGCGCCGAAGAGTGGGCCAAGGGCTTCCCCGGCAAACCCGCCGACGACGAAGACAAGCGCCACCGCCGCTACGAGATCCTGGATGTCACCGAGACCGGCGCGCAGGTGAAGGTGATGCTCGATTACCCGCGTTGGGATGGCGTGGACTACCTCGCGCTGGCGAAGATCGACGGCAAGTGGATGATCATCAGCAAATCGTGGAGCGGCAAGAGCAAGCCTGCGGCGCCGTAAGCATTGAAGGCGCCGCCAAACGGCGCCTTCAACCTATCCCGCGCCACTCGCCACATGCCTTGGCCTGTTCGTACCAGTCGACCATGCCAAGGTCATCAAGCCCACTGCGTCGGAGTGCGCGCGGCGAAGCAGTCGGAATAGCGCGCATGCTCGGCGCGTACTATCGCCTGGGCGTGGTCGAACACCGACGCTTCGAACGCCAGGCCGCCCTGCGTCACAGGATTGAGCGCGCCGCCAATGGCATAGTCCAGCACTTTGGGTCTGCGACCAAGGATGTCGAATGCATCGCTGAGCACGCCGATGTTGACTGAGCCCAGTTTCGGGTTGCTTTGTGCGAGCAGCCCACTGAGCCATCCAACGTAGTACCCGTCGAGCAAGGGAAGCAGCTTCACCTTTGATCCGTGGAAGGCGGCCGCTTTGGAATTTGTAAGTCGGCTCAATTTGTCCCGGTCCGAGCCCGACATGACCAGCATGAGGCGGATGTCATCGGGCTGGTTGAGGGTGTCGCGTGCGGCCTTCAATTCCTTCAGCACATCCTCACCATCAATTGCGGCTTGGTGACGCCCGCCGAACCGCTCCGCCACGCAGGTGGGCGGCACCGACGTCAGCAGCTCCACCGGCTCCGCCGGGCGGGCGCGGGCTGCGCCGGCAGCCATCAAGCACGACACCAGCACTGCACTCCATTTCATCGTAGCTCTCCTCGGGTTCAGCCGACCATGGCGGACGGTTCAGCGACGGTCGAGATGCGACATCCCCTGCGGCACAAGCGGTGGACCACAAATTCAAACGATCGCTTGAAACGCCCGTAACTTCGCCGAACTGGACACGATCCACCGGTTCCGCCAGACTCCGCCCTTTCCTGTTCTCTGGCTCCCATGGCGAAACTGCTGGTCCTGCATGGCCCCAACCTCAACCTGCTCGGTACGCGCGAGCCGGGGGTGTATGGGCACACCACGCTGGCGCAGATCGACCAGGCCCTGCTGGCTCAGGCGCAGGGCGCCGGGCACGCGGTGGAAAGCCTGCAGTCCAACGCCGAGCACGTGCTGGTGGACAGGGTGCAGGCCGCCCGTACCGACGGTACCACCTTCATCCTGATCAATCCGGCTGCGTTCACCCACACCTCGGTCGCCCTGCGCGATGCGCTGGCGGCGGTGGATGTGCCGTTCATCGAAATCCACCTGTCCAACCCGCACGCCCGCGAACCGTTCCGCCAGCACAGCTACTTCAGCGACAAGGCGGTAGGCGTGATCTGCGGCTTTGGCGCCGACAGCTACCGCTACGCGATGGACGCGGCGCTGGTGCGGCTGGCCGCCGCCTGAAACCCCATTGACCCGAGCGCTCCGCGCTTCCCACCACACTGACATCAAACACCAGAGGCCCCTATGGATCTCCGCAAAATCAAGAAGCTGATCGACCTGTTGGAAGAGTCGAACCTTGCCGAAATCGAAATCAAGGAAGGCGAAGAATCCGTCCGCCTGTCGCGCGCCCCGGTGTCGGGCTACGGCATGGTGCCGGCCCAGCCGCAGATGATGATGGCCCCGGCCCCGGCCCAGCCGGCCGCCCAGGCGATGCCGATGCAGTCGCCGACCGAAGCCTCCACCGGCGGTACCGCCAAGCCGGGCCCGGCGCTGCCGGATGGCCACGTGCTGCGCTCGCCGATGGTCGGCACGTTCTACACCTCGTCCGCACCGGACAAGCCGGCCTTCGTCACCATTGGCCAGCAGGTCAAGGCCGGCGAAACGCTGGCGATCATCGAAGCGATGAAGATGTTCAACCCGATCGAAGCCGATGCTTCCGGCACCATCGTGGCCATCCTGGCTGAAAACGGCCTTCCGGTCGAATTTGACCAGCCGCTGTTCGTGATCGGCTAAGGATCCGTCCATGCTCGACAAAGTCGTTATTGCCAACCGAGGGGAGATCGCGCTGCGCATCCTGCGCGCGTGCCATACCCTGGGCATCCGCACGGTGGCCGTGCATTCCACGGTCGACCGCAACCTCAAGCACGTGGCCATGGCAGACGAGTCGGTCTGCATTGGTCCGGCGCCGTCGCCGCAGAGCTACCTCAACATTCCGGCGCTGATCGCGGCGGCGGAAGTCACCGATGCCCAGGCCATCCACCCGGGTTACGGTTTCCTGTCGGAAAACGCCGACTTCGCCGAGCGCGTCGAAGAATCCGGCTTCATCTTCATCGGCCCCAAGGCCGACACCATCCGCATGATGGGTGACAAGGTCGAAGCGATCCGCGCGATGAAGGCCGCCGGCGTGCCGTGCGTGCCGGGTTCGGGCGGCCCGCTGGGCGAAGACATCGTGGCCAACACCAAGATCGCCCGTGAGATCGGCTACCCGGTCATCATCAAGGCGGCCGGTGGCGGCGGCGGTCGCGGCATGCGCGTGGTGCATGCCGAGGCATCGCTGAAGACCTCCATTGAAACCACCAAGAGCGAGGCCAAGGCCGCGTTCGGCAATGGTGAGGTCTACATGGAGAAGTTCCTGGAGAATCCGCGCCACGTGGAAATCCAGGTGCTGGCCGATGGCCAGGGCAACGCCATCCACCTCGGTGAGCGCGACTGCTCCATGCAGCGCCGCCACCAGAAGGTGGTGGAAGAAGCGCCGGCACCGGGCATCAGCGCCGAACAGCGCGAAGAGATCGGCAAGGTCTGCACCGAAGCCTGCGTGCGCATCGGTTACCGCGGCGCGGGCACCTTCGAGTTCCTCTACGAAGACGGCCGCTTCTACTTCATCGAAATGAACACCCGCATCCAGGTGGAGCACCCGGTAACCGAAATGGTGACCGGCATCGACCTGGTGGTGGAGCAGCTGAAGATCGCCGCCGGCCACAAGCTCAGCATCAAGCAGAGCGATGTGGTGCTCACCGGCCATGCGATCGAATGCCGCATCAACGCTGAAGATGCCGAAACCTTCGTGCCGAGCCCGGGCCTGATCACCGCGTTCCATCCGCCTGGCGGTCCGGGTGTGCGCGTGGATACGCACATCTATGCCGGCTACCGCGTGCCGTCGAACTACGACTCGATGATCGGCAAGCTGATCGTGCACGGGCCGGATCGCGAAACGGCCATCGCGCGCATGCGCGTGGCGCTGAGCGAAATGGTGGTGGACGGGATCAAGACCAACGTGGCGCTGCAGCAGCGCATCATGCGGGACAAGGGCTTCCAGGCCGGTGGGCAGAACATCCATTACCTGGAGAAGCGGCTGGCCGAGCGCAAGAACAAGTCGATTGCATTGACCTGATCCGTTCGGTGGTGGATTGAACAGGGAGGCGGGCATTGCCCGCCTTTCTGCTTTATTGCGTCATGGGTGACTCACTGTTGCCGGGTGATCCTGCTCTACATGGGCCGACCAACGGTCGGCGCTACCCGGGCAGCGCGCGGTGCTCAATCGCGCAGCGGGATGGCCAGCAGCGGCTGCGCGCCGAGGGTACCCATGGCCTGCCGTGCGGCGCCCAGCTCTTCCAGGTGCAGCTCGCCGGGTGCCTTGGCGATGACCTTGAACAGCACGTTGTTGCCGATCATGACCTGCGCTTCGTCCTGCAGCGAGAGCAGGCCGGTGGGATGGGCATGCTGGCGCATGGCAAGGGTCACCAGGGTGGTGGCGCCCCGCACGCTGTTGCTGTTGGCTGCAGCGGCGGCATGCACCGCACGCCCACGGTCACCGCTGGCCACCAGGAATGTGCGGCTGTACAGCGTCTGCCCTTCCTGCAGGCCGGCGAACTGCGCGGCATCCAGCGCCAGCGCCGTGTACACCCGGCCGGCGTGCGGCGGAATGCGCGCCAGGGCGCGGTTGATGCGCGCCACCGCCTGCTCCGAATCGCGGAACACAGGCTGCAGGCTGCCGTATTGCAGGAAATCGTCCATGGAGCGGCGGCGCCAGGTGAGGTAGCTGCGGATGGCGGCGCGCTGCAGCTGGCTCAACCGCAGCCGCGCGTTCTGCGCCACGGCGCTTTCATACACCTGCGCCGCTTCCAGGCTGGGCATGCCGCGATATTCCACGTTGAACTCGGCCTGGGTCATGAAGCGATGCTCCTGCGCCGGAATCGCCTGGCGGATGTCGACAATGCGGTGCGCCGGGTGATTTCGGCGATGCAGGCGGCCGGCACCGGCGCCGCGTGGCAGGTACACCGAAATCCGCTGGGTGTGCTCGTCCACCTGGCGCAGGCGCACGCGGAAGTAGCGGTCGTTGAAACGCAGGTAGTGGCGCAGCCGGTTGCCTTGGCGGCTCATGTACCAGCCTGGCCGGCCCACATCGGGCACGATGCCCCGTCGGCGCGCCTGGTGCTCGCCCAGCGCCTGCCCGTGATGGGTCTCCAGCTGGCGGGACAGTTCCGGCGAGAACTCGGGTGGCAGCGCGGCGCAGACGTCGCCCGGTGCCCGGCGACAGCGCAGCGTGCGGACAGGCTTGGGGGCTTCCTCGCGCAGCTGGTAGACGCCGTCGCGCTTGACCAGTTCCAGCGCGCCGATGCGCAGGCCCAGTCCATCGGTCAGCGTGGCGGCGTAGTAGCGCCCATCCACGCACACGGCGTTGCCTGCAAGCTGCGCGGCCGGATCGTTGTAGTACAGGATGCCATCGGGTCCAAGCAGGTCCAGGCGCAGCCGGGCATGCTCGATTGGCGCCTGCTGATGCACCCGCCCGGCCAGGTGGTCGAACACCGCAATGGAGCTGTCCGCGCGGTGCACGCTGGACGTTGCCGGCCGTGTGGCCGGTGCGCGTTTCCATTGCCAGTCGCCGGTATCGAAGATCACATCGACGGTGCCATGATCGGTCAGCACCTGCAGCCGCCCCTCACTGATGCTGAGATCCCGTTCGGCACCCTCAAACCGCACCTGGACGCGGCCGTGGTGCAGGTCGGCGGTGGTCTGGCGGATCGTCATGCCCGGCCGCCGAGGCGCAACCGGCGGGGTGTCACTTTCGCCAGAGCCACGCGACGCGGCGGCGGCTGGCACCGGCTCCTCGGCTTCCGGTCCTGCGGGTGCGCCGGGTTCGAGTCCATGCATGCCGCCCAGCACCATCACCGCGTCGGTCAGCTCGCTCCGATCGAGTGGTTGATGGTCGAGCACATCGGCGCCCATATCGAGTACGACCGCCGCCTCCTGCATGCCCAGCACGCTGCGCCCGCCCAGCATGGCAGCTTCGGCCAGGGTGGAGAGCGCATCCCCCACCTGCAGCAGCGCGCGCATGCCCGTGCCCAACGGCGGCGCACACCGTACTCCTTCGTGCCGTAGCCACGCGGTGCGGGTGTCGCTGAACAGCTCGGTCACCGGGCTGCGCAACAAGCCCGCGACGCCATGCAGCACGCCCGGCAGGCTCGGCGAGACAGGCACCGGGATGCAGTTGGCCGGGCGTGCGCTGGGAGCTGCGTGCGCTGGCAGCGGCCGCGCGGTGCTCAGTGGCAGCCTCGCGGCATTGGTCACCGTCAGCACCGCCGCCAGGGCCTGCATGGGTGTTTCAACGCGACGGATGACGGTGGGGTCCACCGGCTGCGGCTGCGGACCGGTGACAGGACTGCGGGCGTGGAAGCGACCGGCGGCATGCCGGTGATCGACTGCGGTGGTGGGCATGGAGGGCTCGTTCAGAAGGCGAGCCCGATGAGATCGAAGCTACGCCTTTCTGTCCAAGCGAATATCCCTACCGGGATCGCATCTCTGATAGGCGTGGACAATCGCTGATGCGACCCAGGCCCCGCAGCGGGGTGCCAAGGCCCTGCATCAGCGGCTGGCGTCGGCGGCCGTGATCTGGGTGTCCTTGACCGGCGCCACGCCCAGCGACGACGTCGGGTCGACGATCACCATGGTTTCGGTCGAGCCGTCCGGCCAGACCACCTGGAACGTACTGCCCGCCGGCAACGAAGCGAAGGGCATGCCGCTCTGCGCGCGGTACACCGCAGCCACCTGGCTGGCACCGGCGCGGCGCACGTCTTCGTGTGCCTTCACCGAGGTCAGGGTCACCTTCGACAACTTCCGGTAGCGGTCATCGTAGGTGTCGATCATGACCAGGCCCACGGCACCGGCCGAGTAGGCCACGAACAATGCCACCCAGAACCAGAACTTGGCACCATGCAGGAATCGACGGTAATTCATGACCGGTCACTCCGCTTGATCAACTGCTCAACCAACGTTTTCATTTTCCCCGCACCTTGCCGCGAAACCGCAGCGTCATACACAAAAGTGGCGAAGTCCTGCCCACCGTCCTGCGAACAGATCCCTCCGTTCGCGCAGAAATTGTTCATCAATACACTGTCCGGCCCGCAGGCCATGCCCAGCTCGCACGCCGCCAGGCGCCAGGCCAGTTCACTGAACTGGTCGCCGGCCACCAGGCCCTGCAGGGCGCCGTCGCCACTGGCGCGCTGGCCCATGGCGGTGGAAATGGCCATGTACGCTTCTGGATCACGCGAATCCATCACCCGCTCCACCAGGCCACGGCGGTACTCGGGGGTGTCTTTCAATGGCTGGCCATCGGCAAACAGCGCCGCCTCGGCCGCCAGGTTGCCTGCGCGCGCAGCCAGCACGCGCTGGGTGACAATCAACGAGCGGCCAAGGCCGTCGCTGGAGACGAATCCCGCGCAACGGCGCGCTACACGCTCGCGTGCCTGCACCATCGGCGAAGATGCGTTCATGCCCAGCCCGGTAAGCACGTTGTTGTCGAGCTGGTAACCGCCCGGGTCCATCGCATAGATCGCGCAGTAGTCATACACGCGGCTGACCATCCAGCCTGCCTCGGCATTGCCGTTGGCGGCCTGCAGGCGCAGGCGCTGGGCGTAGGCGAACAGGTCGGTGTCGCCCTCGATATCGGCGCGGATGTCCAGCGGCAATCCCGACGGCACCGCCGTGCTGCGCTCGCTGGCCAGCAACTGGCGCGCCAACTGCTGGGCCTGCAGCGGCGCAGCCGACCCCGTGCCGACCTGCAGCTCACTCACGGCAGCCGATGCATGGTCGGCCTGCAGCGCGCGGCCGCCCGCGCGGTAGCCCACCACCCCCAGCAACGCCAGGGCCGGTACCACCAGCAGCCAGGTTTTGAGCGTGGGCGCGAGGGCCATTCGGCGGAACCGGTTCAAAGGAGACAGACGGCAGGATGCGGAGTTTAGCAATGGCGTACCCTGTTGTCTGAACAGGCCGTCGCGTCGTTTCTCACCATCGTCTGAGACGGTCGTCGCCGCGACCGTCCGCAATCGTCTAGCATTCACCGTTTTCCGCAGGTCCTTATCGCCCATGCCGTTTCTGGAACTCACCCTCCACTGCACCGAAGCCACCCAGCCGCGCTATGAGAATGCGCTGGACGACGTGGGCGCGCTGGCGGTGACCCTGCTCGACGCCGATGCCGACACCAGCAACGAGCGCGCCATCCTGGAACCGGGCGTGGGCGAAACCCCGTTGTGGAATGACCTGGTGCTCAGCGCCCTGTTCCCCGCCGATTCCAATGCCCTGGCGCTGCTGGCCGCGCTGGAGGCGTTCGACCCGGGCCTGGCATGGAGCGATGTCAGCTTCCGCGCAGTGCAGGACGAGGATTGGGAACGCGCCTGGCTGGACCAGTTCCAGCCGATGGCCTTCGGCGACCGCACCTGGATCGTGCCGTGGAACCACGAACTGCCCGAGGCTGCGCAAGCCACTGACGCTGCCGTGGTAAGGCTGGACCCGGGCCTGGCGTTCGGTTCGGGCACCCACCCCACCACCTCGCTGTGCCTGCGCTGGCTGGACGGGCTGGCCGCCGAAGGCGCGTTGGCCGGGCAGACGGTACTGGATTTCGGCTGCGGCTCGGGCATCCTGGCGCTGGCTGCGCTCAAGCTCGGCGCGGCCAGGGCCGTGGGCGTGGACAACGACCCGCAGGCGGTACTCGCCACGGGCGACAACGCCGAGCGCAACGCGCTGCACGACCGCATGCAGGTCTACCTGCCGGCCGACGAACCGCAGGCCACCTACCCGGTGGTGGTAGCCAATATCCTGGCCTCGGCGCTGGATGCGCTGGCCGATGTGCTGGCCGCACGCGTGGCACCCGGCGGCCGCATCGCGCTGTCGGGCATCCTGCATGGGCAGGAAGACGAACTGCTGGTGCGGTATGCGCCCTGGTTCGAGCAGCTTGAAGTGGCGCGCGACGACGACTGGATGCGCATCACCGGCGTGCGCCGTGCTTGAATGACCCGATGAGCGAACCGACTCCGCCACCGCGACGTCCCCTGGCCACGTTCCTGCGTGCGTCCACTGAACCCACGCCCGAGGCGGTCGACGCGGTCGCCCCGGACAGCGAGGTGGACAACAACGAGGACAGTCCCGTTGTTGCCGAGGCGTATGTGGAGGACATCGAGCAGACCGAAGCGGATATCGACCCCGCTCCGGTCGCGGCGGCGGAGGCCATCGCGCCCAACGTTGCTGCCACGCCCGCACCCAGTTTCATGCGCGCCCCCGAACGTGCAGCGCCCACGCCGCGTTGGCAGTGGGCGCTGGTCGGTGGCCTGGTCGTGCTGCTGTCGCTGCAGATCGCCGTCGCCGACCGCGCGCGACTGGCCGCCGATGCTGGAAGCCGGCCGTGGATTGCCGGGCTGTGCAGCGTGCTGCGCTGCAGCCTGCCGGCCTGGCAGGAACCGGCCGCCTTCAGCATGATCAGCCGCGATGTGCGGCCGGTGCCCGGCCAGCCCGGCGCGCTGCAGGTGCAGGCCAGTTTCCGTAACGATGCCCGCTGGGCACAGGCCTGGCCATCGCTGCGGCTGTCGCTGTCCGACGCCGATGGCCGCGTGATCGGTACCCGCGTGTTCGCGCCGCACGACTACCTGGACCCTACGGCCGATGCCGCTTCCGTACTGGAACCGGGCCAGAGCGCGCAGATAGCGTTCCGGGTGCGCGAACCGGCGGCGTCCACCGTCGCATTCACCTTCGAGTTCCTGTAACCCGGCGTCCTGCCAACGAGCGTGGCGGCACGGCCACGCACGCGCTAGACTGGCCCCCTCCAAATTCTCCGCCAGGGTTGTGGTCCGCCCTGGCTTCGCACCGGGATCCTTCTTGAACGCTGTCCTTTCTCGTCCTGACAATAGTCGTGGCGCGCCGAAGCCGCCGCTGCGCGAACACGTGGCCCAGTCGGTCCGGCGTTACCTGCGCGACCTGGACGGCTGCGATGCGGATGACGTGTACGAGATCGTCCTGCGTGAAATGGAAATCCCGCTGTTCGTGGAAGTGCTCAACCACTGCGAAGGCAACCAGAGCCGCGCGGCGTCGATGCTGGGCATCCACCGTGCCACCCTGCGCAAGAAGCTGAAAGAGTACGGCATCGCCACCTGAGGCCCCGGTGGGGGTGCGGGACGGCCTACAATATGGGCCCGCTCCGCTTCGATCTCCTGCCCCCATGAGTTCCGATCTGCTGCCCGTGCGCCGGGCCCTGCTTTCCGTTTCCGACAAGACCGGTCTGATCGACCTGGCCCGCGCCCTCGCCGCGCGCAACGTCGAGCTGCTTTCCACTGGCGGTACCGCCAAGGCAATCCGCGACGCCGGCCTGCCGGTCAAGGACGTGGCCGACGTCACCGGCTTCCCGGAAATGATGGATGGCCGGGTCAAGACCCTTCACCCGCTGGTGCACGGCGGCCTGCTTGGCCGTGCCGGCCAGGATGAGGCGGTGATGGCCGAACATGGCATCGCGGCGATCGACCTGCTGGTGCTGAACCTGTACCCGTTCGAGCGCGTCACCGCCAACGCGGACTGCACGCTGGCCGATGCGGTGGAAAACATCGACATCGGCGGCCCGGCCATGTTGCGTTCGGCGGCGAAGAACTTCGCCCGTGTTGCAGTGGCCACCGATCCGTCGCAGTACGCCGAATTGCTTGCCGAGCTGGATGCCAATGACGGCAGTCTGTCGGCCGCCAAGCGCTTCGCGCTGTCGGTGGCCGCGTTCAACCGCGTGGCGCAGTACGACGCGGCGATCAGCAACTACCTGTCGGCGGTAACCGCCACCGATGCGGCCGTGCCATTGCGGACCGAGTTCCCGGCGCAGATGAATTCCAGCTTCGTGAAGGTCATGGACCTGCGCTACGGCGAGAACCCGCACCAGGCCGGCGCGTTCTACCGCGACCTGTCGCCGGTCGCCGGCACGCTGGCCACGTTCCAGCAGCTGCAGGGCAAGGAACTGAGCTACAACAACCTGGCCGATGCCGATGCCGCATGGGAATGCGTGCGCCAGTTCGACGCGCCGGCCTGTGTGATCGTCAAGCATGCCAACCCGTGTGGCGTGGCCGTGGGCGCCGGCAACGGCGATGCCTACGAATTGGCGTACGCCACCGACCCGACCAGCGCCTTCGGCGGCATCATCGCCTTCAACAAGCCGCTCGACGCCGCCACGGCCAAGGTGATCCTGGACCGCCAGTTCGTGGAAGTGCTGATCGCCCCGGACTACGAACCGGCTGCGCTGGAGTACGCCACGAAGAAGGCCAACGTGCGCGTGCTGCGCATTCCGCACGGCGAAGGCCGCAACAATTACGACACCAAGCGCATTGGCTCGGGCCTGCTGGTGCAGAGCGCGGACAACCGTGGCATGCGCCGTGACGAACTGACCGTGGTCAGCAAGCTGGCCCCGACCGAGAAGCAGTTCACCGACCTGCTGTTCGCCTGGAGCGTGGCCAAGTTCGTCAAGTCCAACGCGATCGTCTATGCCAAGGACAACCGCACCATCGGCGTCGGCGCCGGCCAGATGAGCCGCGTGTACTCGGCCCGCATCGCCGGCATCAAGGCCGCCGACGCGAACCTGGTGGTCGAAGGTTCGGTGATGGCGTCCGACGCGTTCTTCCCGTTCCGCGACGGCATCGACGCCGCTGCGGCGGCCGGGATCAAGGCGGTGATCCAGCCGGGTGGTTCGATGCGCGACGCCGAGGTGATCGCCGCGGCTGACGAACACGGCCTGGCGATGGTGTTTACCGGCGTGCGTCACTTCCGCCATTGATTGTTCGGCGTAAGGTGGGGGCCGACCAAGCGTCGGCGCCCGCTGACAGGTTCTGACCGGAGCTGGAGGGTGATCGCATGACCGACAACCATGGCGAGCTGATTCTGTACCGCACCGATGACGGTCGGACGGAGGTTCATCTGCGCGCCGCGGAAGGTACGGTCTGGCTGACGCAGGCAGAAATGGCGGCCTTGTTCCAAACCACGCCCCAGAACATCACCCAGCACATCCAGTCAGTCTACGATGACGCTGAGATTGAAGAGTCGGCAACGTGTAAGGAATACTTACAGGTTCGACAGGAAGGGAGCCGCGAGGTGCGGCGTACCGTGAAGACCTATCGGCTTGAACTCATCATGGCGGTGGGGTTCCGCGTGCGATCACCACGAGGCGCGCAGTTTCGCCGTTGGGCAGCGGAGGGCCTGTCGCAGTACCTGGTAAAAGGCTTCCTGCTCAACGACGAACGACTCAAGGACGCCGAGCGCGCGGACTACTTCAAAGAACTGCTGCTCCGCATCCGCGACATCCGAAGTTCGGAGAAGCGGTTCTACCAGACGCTGCGTGATCTGTTCAAAGCCAGCAGCAGCGATTACGACGGCACGGCAGCAACAGCCAAGACGTTCTTCGCCACCATCCAGAACAAGCTGGTCTTCGCCATTACCGGCCGCACCGCTGCGCAGCTGATTGTCGAGCGCGCCGATCCCGACGTGCCTCACATGGGCCTGACAAACTGGTCCGGCGACAAGCTCCGCAAGTCCGACGCGGTCGTGTCAAAGAACTACCTGACACAGAGGGAACTCGATCAGCTGAACCGGCTGGTCACCATGTTCCTCGACTTCGCAGAAGACCGTGCCGAGCGTCGCATCGAAATGCGGATGGACGACTGGATCACGCAGACCGACCGTTTCCTCGACTTCAACGAACGCGCTGTGCTCAACGGTCCGGGCCGCATCTCAAGTCAGCAGATGGAGTTGATCATCGCGGAGCGCTACGCAGCATTCGATGCGCAGCGGCGCGGAGCGGACAGGATCACATCAGAACGCGAGGCCGAGGTCGACCTGCAGCAGTTGCACACCGAAGCCAAGCGTCTTGTCTCTTCCGTGAAGCCGGACTGACCGCTTCCACCCTACTTTCTTACTGTTACCCCAGGAATGCCTCAATGAAAATCCTCGTCATCGGCTCCGGCGGCCGTGAACATGCCCTGGCCTGGAAGCTGGCCCAGTCATCCCGTGTCACCGAGGTGCTGGTTGCACCGGGCAATGCGGGCACCGCCACCGAGGCCGGCTGCCGCAATGTCCCGGTGAAAGTCACGGACCTGGACGGGCTGCTGGCACTTGTGCAGGCGGAAGGTGTCGAGCTGACCGTGGTCGGCCCGGAAGTGCCGCTGGTGGCCGGCGTGGTCGACCGCTTCCGCGCTGCGGGCCATCGCATCTTCGGGCCGACAGCGAAAGCGGCGCAGCTGGAAGGCAGCAAGGCCTACGCCAAGGACTTCCTGGCCCGCCACAACATTCCCACCGCGTTCTATGCCGTGCATACCGAGGTGGATGCTGCGCTGGCCTACGTCCGCGAGAAGGGCGCACCGATCGTGGTCAAGGCCGATGGCTTGGCGGCGGGCAAGGGCGTGATCGTGGCGATGACCCTGCAGGAAGCCGAAGACGCGGTGCGCGACATGCTGTCGGGCAATGCGTTCGGCGATGCCGGCGCGCGCGTGGTGATCGAGGAGTTCCTCGATGGCGAGGAAGCCAGCTTCATCTCGATGGTCGATGGCACCACAGCGCTGCCGATGGCCACCTCGCAGGACCACAAGCGCGTGGGCGATGGCGATACCGGTCCGAACACCGGCGGCATGGGCGCGTACTCGCCCGCACCGGTGGTCACCGATGAAGTGCATGCACGGGTGATGCGTGAAGTGGTCAATCCCACCGTGCAGGGCATGATCGCCGATGGCATCCCGTTCACCGGCTTCCTCTATGCCGGGCTGATGATCGATGCCAGCGGCGCGCCGAAGGTGATTGAATTCAACGTGCGCTTCGGCGACCCGGAAACCCAGCCGGTAATGCTTCGCCTGCAGTCGGACCTGGTGGAACTGGTGGAGGCGGCGATCGATGCACGCCTGCATGAAGTGGAAGCGCGGTGGGACCCGCGTCCGTCGCTGGGCGTGGTGATGGCGTCGGCGCCGTATCCGGAAACGCCGATCACCGGTGATGTGATCCGCGGGCTGGACCAGGTGCCGTCTACGGCCAAGGTGTTCCACGCCGGCACCACGCTGGACGCGCAGGGCCAGGTGCTCAGCGCTGGCGGCCGCGTGTTGTGCGTGGCCGCGCTGGGCGACAGCGTGGGCGATGCGCAGGCCAATGCGTATGCGGGCGTGGCGAAGGTGACGTGGGAACATGAGTTCCACCGCAATGATATTGGCTGGCGGGCGATCGCGCGCGAGAAGGCGTAAGAGCAGCCGACTAACAGTCGGCTCTACCCTCGGTAGGTGCCCACCGTTGGTGGGCACGCCTTTGGCGTAACAAAAAACCCGGCGATGCCGGGTTTTCTGTTTGATGCGTGCGTTGACGGATCAGGTGGTGGAACGCGCCTTCAGCCGACGGATGCGCTGGAGGTGCGATCCTGCTTGAGGAGTACTGCCACCACTTCGTTCATTCCCTTCACGCTTGCCAGTGCATCGGCCGTGAAACCGTCGCCATCCACCACACTTGGGACTGCTCCAGCATCAAGCAATACACGCACCTTGCCAAGGTCCTCGGGGAACTCCCCGTACCTGACAACGTGGTGCAGGGCTGAACTGCCGCTCCATGTTCGATTCACGTCCAGGTGCGGGTACCTCTCTAGAAACGCGTGCAGCTGGCGTGGTGTCCAGTGATTGACGCGGGCAAAGAGCATCTTCCCGAGCAGCAGTTGCTCAACGCTGTTGCCGCCAACGCCAGCTTGGACGAGGCTGTCGAGGTCCTGCTCGGCGAAGGCAAACGTTTCAAGCAGGCGCTCCACCGCCGCTACGCCCCCGCCTTGGGCGGCGGCCGTCAGCACCTGCACGCGCTCGCTGTAGGAAATGCTGGTGTTGTCGGAGAAGTGCTGTACAGCCGCCGCGTCGCCTAGGCCGGCGACGTCGATGAACTGGCGCATCAGCCTGCACTTCCAGTCATCGATGGCGGCAACCACGTCCGACCGCTGGTTCTCGTCTGCCAACCAGCGGGCAGTAGCACCGTTCTCGTCCCTCATGAATACGTCCGCACCACGCTGCAACAGCTCCATGACGCGGGCGGTGTCTCCCGCTTCAGCCGCTTCATGCAGCTGGGTCCTGCCCTCGCGCCCGCGGCAATTGATTACCATCGAGCCGTAGCTCGCGTGGCCGCAGAGTGCTATGGCATCCATCGGTGGCGAGGCCGGCGCCGCATTCTGCGGAAGTTGTTCTCGAGGAATAGGCGCAGCGGAAGCACCTGCGCCGGGTACGGTGGATCCAATCATCGCGATATCGCATTTGCCGTGGGGGCAGGAAGCGTAATTGCCATGGGTGGCGTCGCGCTTTCCAGAATCCATCGGCATGGCGGCTGGTCGACATGCTGCCGGCAAAAACAAAAAACCCGGCGAGGCCGGGTTTTCTGTCTACTGCGTTGGATGCCGCGTTACGCGGTGAACAGCGCCTTCATCTTCTTCAGCGCGTTCGCCTCGACTTGGCGGATGCGTTCGGCGGACACGCCGTACTCATCGGCCAGCTCCTGCAGGGTGACCTTGCTGTCGGCATCCAGCCAGCGGCGACGGATGATGTCGCGCGAGCGGGCGTCGAGTTCGGCCAAGCCTTCGCGCAGCAGCTGCAGCTGGTTGTCTTCGCTGTCGGCACGCTCGTACGCCATCGACGGGTCTTCGTCGTTGGCGACCAGGAACGCAGCCGGCGACGGCGGCGCATGTTCGTTGTCGTCATCGCTGGGCGCATCGAAACCGATATCGCGACCCGAGAGGCGCGATTCCATTTCCAGCACTTCGCGTTCGGACACGTTGAGGTCCTTGGCGACAGCGGTGACTTCCGCCGCGTTCAACCAGCCCAGGCGGGTCTTGGACTTGCGCAGGTTGAAGAACAGCTTGCGCTGCGCCTTGGTCGTGGCGACCTTGACGATGCGCCAGTTCTTCAGGATGAACTCGTGCATCTCGGCACGGATCCAGTGCACCGCGAAGGACACCAGGCGGACGCCCATGTCCGGGTCGAAGCGCTTCACCGCCTTCATCAGGCCGATGTTGCCTTCCTGGATCAGGTCGCCCAGCTGCAAGCCGTAGCCGTTATAGCCACGGGCTACGTGCACCACGAAGCGCAGGTGGGAATGGACCAGCTCGCGCGCGGCGTCCAGGTCCTGCTCGTCGCGGAAGCGGCGGGCCAGGTCCTGCTCGTCATCGACCGTCAACACCGGGATCTGGTGCACGGCGCCGATGTAGGCGTCCAGCGAACCGAGCGCACTGGGAATCGGAAGATTGTTTGCCACAAGGGCAGTAGACATGTTCTGGCTCATAGGGGTCATCTTATCAGTCCTGTATTTGGACTGCTGACAGTTCAAAAAGTTCCAGCGTTCCGCAGGTGAAACGCTGACGCAGATCAGGCCCCTAACGTACCGCGAAATGGTGACAGTTGCGAGTGGCCGCCGTTTCGCGCAATTCCAATATAAATCAATACGATACGAACCAAAACGTAACCACCACGTCGTTTTGGGCAGGACAATCCCACAAAGATTGGCCCATTCAGGATGAAAACGTTGCCAGGCATTCAGCCGAAGCGCCCGAATGAGATGAACGGTGGCAGGCCAGACAATGCCGAAGCCTAGTAATACCCGGACAGATTCAGGAAGAACCCCTTCGCTTCATACCGCAACTCGGTCAGGTCATCACTGAACTCGGTGAAGTTGTATCCCGCACCAATCTTGAAGTTCTGCCCCACCTGGCGGTCCACGCCCACCAGCCAGCCTTTCCTGTCGCCGCCCTCGCGCACGTCCAGCCAGCGGTATTCGCCCATCGCCTCCCACTGCGCGAACAACCGGTAGCGCAGCTGCAACGCGGAGAAGTTGACCCGGCTGTCCAGCCACGCACCCTCGCCGCGCCCGGTACGGTAATCGCCCCAGCGCCCGGCCAGCTTCCCGGCCAGCTCCCACCGGTCACTGAGCTGCATCACCCCTTCGAACGAGACGATCTGCGATTTCTGGTCGTACACGTTGCCACCTTCCTGGCCCAGCGACGCCACGTCGTAGAGATACGTGTACTTGCCGAAGGCCGCCCAGCGCGTGTTGTCGTGCGGACGCCAGGCAAAGCCCAGGTTGGACTCCACCAGCTTGGCATCGGCCAGCGGGTTGCGCTTGTCATCGGTGTCGGCGTAGTTGGCGCGCAGCGCGATGCGCCAGTCCTCGTTGACCTTGTACAGCAGCCGGTTGGTGGTCACCCACTGCCGACGATCCTCAGCGCCTTCGTCGCGGCGGTATTCGAGCTTGCTCGTCCACTGCGTATCGGCATCGGTGCGGCCACCGCTGACGCTGTAGGCGCGGCGATCGACGCGCCCGGTCGTCGCGTCCAGTTCGCCGTCCATCACGCTGAAGCCCAGCGTCCAGCCCTGCGCGGGGTAGAAGTCCATGCCGAAGGTATGCACCAGCCCGGCGCTGTCGTCGCGACGGTCCTTCAGGTACTGGCTTTCGTTGAACACGTTGACCTGGTTGCTCAGGCGCCAGCGCTGGCCGAGCGTCCAGCCCGACTGCAGCCCGGTGTCGTAGAGCGGGTCGGTGGTGGTGCGGTCGGTGCTGTAGCTGTAGTTGCCATAGAAGCTGTGCTCGGGGGTCATCCAGTACTCGCCCTCGAGCTTGGCGCCATCGCCGCGGCTGCCGCTGCTCACTTCCGCCCCCAGACTGGAGCGGTCGCCGAACAGGTAGCGCGCGCCCAGCGTGGCCAGGTCGTTCTTCTCGTAGGCGCCGCTGTCGTCATCCACGGTCAGCTGCCCTACCCCGTACAGCTCCCACTTGGCACCGAAGCGCTGCCGGTAACTCAGTGCCGCCAGGGTGCCGTCCACGTCGGTGCCGGCGTTCTCTTCGCGCACGCGGCGCAGCTCGGCCCCGAGCTGGCCGTCGTTGCCCAGCCGCCAGTCCATGGTCAGCTGCGACTGCTCCACCGCCACCTCACCGCGCTCGGCGCGGCTGTGCCGGCCATACAGACTCAAGTTGTCGGTGAAGTAGCCCAGGAATTCGGCACCGTATTCCTCCAGCGCCAGCCCACTGTCCATGCGCGAGACCGAGAAGCCGGCGTCCACGTCGCGCCACCAGGCGCCCATGCTCCAATCCTGCTTGGTCCAGCCCAGCTCGCGCAGGTTGGCGCGCGCTTCCACCGCGCGGGCATCGCCCTTGCGGTCGCCGCTGACCGGGTTGCGCTGGATGAAGCTCAGGCCGCCGTTGTCGGAGTAGAAGATCGGCGCTGCGGTGGCTTCGGTACGGGTCTGCTCCAGCTTGAGGTAGGTGCCACGCCCGGCCTGCAGGGTCAGGTCGGCGCCCATCAGGCTGTAGTCGTCGCCACTGCGGTTCTCGTCGACGTAGGTGCCGCCCACCGCCACGTGGTCGCCGAACCACTGCTTGCCGCGCAGGCCGGCGCTCACGTCGTCGGTGCTGAAGCCCAGCGGGATGTACTCGTAGTCCACCAGCAGCAGCTGGTCATAGCCATCCAGCGGCGTATCGCGGGTCAGCGTGCGTACGTTCTCGCGCGTGATCTGCGACAGCGCGCGGGTCAGGAACAGGCGGCCCTGGATCTCGTTGATCTCGTAATCCCGACCGCGCTGCAGGGTGGTGCGTGTCTCGGTGCGCCCGGTGGTGCGATCGCGCACTTCCATCACCACCTGCTCCGAGCCGGGCAGCAGGTCGGTGTGGCGCAGGTAGTAGAGGCTGCCGCCGGTGCCGAGGAACTCGGTGTGGCCGAGCGCGGACTGCGCCTCGGAACCGAAGGCCTTGAGCAGCGAACGCGGGTCGCCCAGCGGGGTGGTTGCGCGCGAGCGCCAGCTCACCGCCGCGCCGTACAGCGAACGCACATACTGGCCGTACTCGGTGCCGGTGAAGCCAGTGGCGAAGTTGCCCCACAGCGCCTGGTTCTGGTCCCAGTCCACGCGCACGTACAGCTTGCCCTGGGTGTCGATGTCGCGATACGTGGTGGAGTCGTCACCGTATACCGGGTAGTACTGGTCCGGATCCAGGCGGCGGAACACGTCGCGGGCGTCGGCATCCAGGAAGCCGTCGAACAGCCGCTTCAGCTCGCGGTCGTAGGTGTCGGCCTGCGCGGTGACCAGGTACTTCCCGCGCAGCTTGCTCTTCAGGTAGAACGCCAACCGGCCTTCGCTGAGGAAGCTGTCGTCCTGGTCGCGGTCGGCGGCGAGTGGATCCAGGTTGCCGCTGGCGGTATTGCGCGACAGCGTTACATCGGCCAGCGCCACCAGGAAGCGGTAGCTGCCGGTCACTTCCACGTCGAGCGTGCGGGTCAGCGTCGGCGCGTCCATGGCCTCCACCTGCACGGTGTACCGGTGCTCGCCGATCGGCTCCAGGAACTCGGCGGCGAACTTCTGCTCCAGGTCCACCGGGAAGCTCTGCCCGTTGATCATCACCCGTGCATTGGGGCTCAACCCACGCCCGTAGATCCGCACCCGCGAGCCGTAGATGGGGATGTTCTGCTGGCGCAGCGCGTTCTGCCCGTAGATGGCATTGCTCAGCTGCTGGGCCTGCGCATCGTCGCCATCCAGCACGCGACCCAGGGTGCGCTGCACGTTGTCCCGCACCAGCTGGGTGCCGCGTTCGTAGTCGGTGGGCAGTACCAGCTGGAAGCGCTGCGCGTTGGTTTCATCGAAGGAACCATCCCGGCCGTAGGCCCGGGCGATGTACTGCAGGTCGTCGCCAACGCGCAGGTTGAGGTTTTCCGGCAGCTGCCCATCCCATTCGGTATTGCCGACGTAGTCCACCGGCATCTCGATGCGCGCCAGCGGCGTGACCAGGTCGATGTCGCTGCCACGGTAGATCACTACCTCCAGGCGCTCGATGAACGAGGCGTAGTTGTTGTAGCCGTGGAAGCGCAGCGGCTTGGTCAGCCGGCCGTTCTCGAACGGGGCCATGGAGCCGGTCTGCACATTGAGCACCGGCGCCGACAGCGCCGGATCTTCGGTGGCCCAGACCACGGCGCCATCGGGGAGCTCGGTAGCCGACGCACCATTGGGTGCCGGCACCACCGCACCGGGTTCTGCGGGACCGACGGGAGCATCCGCGGCCGGACGCACCTGCAGCAGCAGGTCATTGCCCTGCCGGCAGCCGTCCACCCCGCACAGGGTAGTGGGCACTTCGGGCAGCGGTTGCGGCGCCTGTGCGTGGGTCATCGGCGACCACAACGCCAACAGGAGCATCAGGGGGCTGAGTGAGGTCTTGCGGTTCATGGTCATCTCCTCAGCGGTCCGCACGGTCGGCGGGGCGGGCCGGCGCAGCGGGCTGCACCTGGACCTGCACACGGGCGGCAACCTCGGCAGGCAGCCGTGGCAGCAGGGCCTTGCGCAGCACCTCGGCGCGCTGCCCGGCCAGTGCGGGCGTGGCCTGCCCGGCGGCTACGCTCACCTGCCCCCCACCCTGCGTCTCCAGCGTGCGTGCTGCATGCGCCAGCACCGTCTCGGCAGCGGCGCCCAGCGTGGCCTGGCCGGGAACGAACAGCCCTTCCCCGACCTCCAGCACCGATTGCGGTGGCCCGGCGTTGAACCTGCCTTCCGGCAATGCCACGCCGAAGTCGAAGCGCACCGGCAACCCCGGGGTGATCCGGCGCAGCAGCGGATTGCGGGTCGTGAAGCGCGCGTCGGCTGGCAACGTGGTCGGATCGACCTTGAGGATGAAGTTGCGTCCGCGCGCCTGGCCACCGTTGATGCCGACCAGGTGGTAGCGGCCGTACGCATCGGTTTCGATCACCAGGCCTTCCACCGATGCCACGCGGACACCGGGGATGCCACGTTCGCCTGCGTCCTGCACGCCGTTGCCATTGCGATCATTGAACACGCTGCCGATGACCAGGCTTTCGTCCAGCAGTGGGTCGCCGATCACCTCCACGTCGGCCGAGGCCACGTTGCTGATGGTGGTGCCCAGCACGTCATTGGCGGTGATGCGGTTGGTATGCACACCCAGCCCCACGCCCGCCCCCACCCGCAGGTAGTACACCAGCGTGGCCGAACCACCGGCGCGGATGTCCAGGCCGTCGATGCGCAGCGGTGCCACGCCGCTGGCACGTGCGGCGTTGTCGATGTCCTGCGCTTCGAACCCGCCCGGGATGAAGGTGAAGCCGCTGGGCAGGGTGTCGAACAGGGTGACGCCCAGCGCGTCGAAGTCGCCCATGTTCTCCACGGTGACCACGTAGCGCACCACGTCACCCACCTTCACGCTGCGCTGGGTGGCCTGCTTGGTCAGGCGCAGCACCACCGCATCGGCGGTGACCACCACGTTGACCCAGCCTTCCACGCACACCGGGGTCGGCATCGAGGCATCGCAGATGTTGTAGCTGAAGTTGTCCAGGCCGCTGTAGCCGACGAAGGCGGTGTAGATGCATTCGCCGTTGCCGCAGGTTGCGCGCCCGTTGCCAGCCGCCCTGCCCAGTCGCATCGACGCCGGGTTGATGCGCGCACCGCTGGTGGTGAGGTTGTCCAGCAGCGGTACGGTGGTGGTGGTCCCACTGAGCACGGTGATGTTCTCGTCCACCACGTCCACGTCGTTGACCTGGGTCTGCACGTTGACCGTGGCACTGCTGCAGACCGCCGGCGAGGCCTGGTTGCAGAGGCTGTAGGTGAAGCTGTCGGCACCGCTGAAGTGGGTCATCGGTGTGTAGCGCACGCTGCCGTCAGGCAGCACCACCGCCGTGCCCATGGTCGGCGCGGTGGTGATGGTCACCGCCACCGTGCCCGGGTCGACCGGCGCGCCATTGGCCAGGTCGTTGGCCAGCACCGGCACATCGACGGCCGTGTCCTGCGGCGTGCTGGCCTGGTCGTTGTTGGCCACCGGGACGCTGTTCGGCGCTGCCGCCAGGGTCACCGACACCGTACCCACCGCGCATACCGTGGGCTGCGCCACCAGGCAGATCTGGTAGGTGGTGGTGTAGGTCGTCCCGGGCGTACCGGCAGTGACGTCGACGCTGCCGTCGGGCTGGATGGTCAGCGCCGGGGTGTTGGTCGGGGTCAGCACCACCGTGGTCGGGTCCACGGGCGTGCCGTTCAACGTGTCGTTGGTCAGCACGTTGGTCACGCCGGTGGCGCCGCCCGGGGGCACGCCGGGCACGCTGTCGTCATTGGCCACCAGTACGCCCGCGCTGGCCAGCGTCACCGACACCGTGCCGATATCGCACACCGCCGGCTGGGCCACCAGGCAGATCTGGTAGGTGGTGGTGTAGGTGGTGCCGGGCGTGCCCGCCGCGACGTTGACACTGCCGTTGGGCTGGATGGTGATGGCGGCGGTGTTGACCGGGGTCAGCACCACGGTGGCCGGGTCCAGCGCGGCACTGTTGTAGGTGTCGTTGGTCAACACGTTGGCCACACCGTTGGCGCCGGCGGCCGGCACATTGGTCACTGTGTCGTCCACCGCGTCGAGCAGGCCCGGCGTGGTGGCCAGGGTGACCGACACCGTGCCGATGTCGCACACCGTCGGCTGTGCCACCAGGCAGAGGCGGTAGGTGGTGGTGTAGGTGACACCCGGGGTACCGGCCGCCACGTCCAGGCTGCCGTTGGGCTGGATGGTCAGCGCGGTGGTGTTGTTCGGGGTCAGCACCACCGTGGCCGGGTCGAGCGCGGCGCCGTTGAAGGTGTCGTTGGCGAACACATTGAGCAGGCCGAGCGCACCGGTTGCCGGCACGTTGCTGGCGGTGTCGTCCACAGCGTCCAGCAGCGCGGCCGTGACAGTCACGCTGACCGTGGCGGTGTCGCACACGTTGAGGTTGGGCGCGGGCAGGCACGCCTGGTAGGTGAAGGTGTCGGTACCGGTGAAGCCTGCGTTGGGGGTGTAGCTGATGGTGTTGTCGCCGTTGACCACGGCGGTGCCGTTGGACGGCGGCACCGGCACGGTGAACACCGCGCCGACCGGCAAGGTGTCGTTGGCGGCCACGGCCAGTACGGTGGTACCGGTCCCGGCGGGCAGCGCGTCGTCGGCCGCATCCGGGCGCACCGCGACCAGCGCGGTGGCCTGGGCGCAGTTGCCCGGCTGTGCGTTCTCGCACACCTGGTAGGTGAGCGTGGTCGCTGCCGGCAGCGTGCCCGGTGCCACGGTCACCACGCCGTTGGCGGCCATGCTGTAACCCGGCACCGTGCCGACCAGCGAGGCGGTCACCGGCGTGGTCCCCGGAACGATCGGGGCGCCGTTGAAGGTGTCGTTGAGCAGCACGCTGGCGGTGGTGCCACCGGTCGGCGCAACCGGCGCGCTGCTGAAGTCATCGGCCTGCGCGACCAGGGCGCTGGCCGTCACCGTCAGGCTCACCGACGCGGTATCGCACACGCTGCCATTCGGTGCGGGCAGGCACACCTGGTAGGTGAAGCTGTCCGCGCCGGTGAAGCCTGCGGTTGGCGTGTAGCTGATGCTGCCATCGGGATTGACCACGGCGGTGCCGTTGGCCGGCGCGACCGGAATGGTGATCGTCGGGTTGAGCGGCAGCGTGTCGTTGGCGGTCACCGCAAGCACCGTGGTGGTGCCTGCCGCGGCAGACAGCGTGTCGTCCGCAGCGGCCGGGCTGACCGCCACCAGCGCGGTGGACTGCGCGCAGTTGGTCGGCACGGCGGTCTCGCAGACCTGGTAGTTCAGCGTTACTGCAGCGGGCGTGGTGCCGGCCGCAACAGTGACGACACCGTTGGCGGCCATGCTGTAGCCCGGCACCGCGCCGACCAGCGAGGCAGTCACCGGCGTGGTCCCCGGAACGATCGGGGCGCCGTTGAAGGTGTCGTTGAGCAGCACGCTGGGCGTGCTGCCACCGGCAGCCGGTGCTATCGGGGTGCTGCTGAAGTCATCGGCAACGGCGGTGACCGTGGTGACGGCGACGGTGATCGAGACCGTCGCGGTGTCGCACACGCCGGCACCCGGGGCGGGCAGGCAGGCCTGGTAGGTGAAGCTGTCCGGGCCGGTGTAGCCGGTGTTGGGCGTGTAGCTGATGGTGCCGTCGCCGTTGACGATGACCGTACCGTTGGCCGGTCCGGCCGGCACGGTGATGGTCGGATTGACCGGCAGGGTGTCGTTGGCGATGACATTGAGCACCGTGGTGGTACCCGCCGCTGCGGTCAGCGTGTCATCAACCACGACCGGGCTGACCGCGACCACGGCGGTGGACTGCGCGCAGTTGGTCGGCACGGCCACTTCACACACCTGGTAGCTGAGCGTCACCGCCGCCGGCGTGGTGCCGGGGGCCACGCTGACCACGCCGTTGGTGGCCATGCTGTACCCCGTCACCGGGGTCACCAGCGATGCCGCGACCGGGGTGGTGCCAGGCACGATCGGGGCGCCGTTGAAGGTGTCATTCAGCAGCACGCTGGCGGTGCTGCCGCCGGTCGCCGGTGCGATCGGTGCTGCGGTGAAGTCATCGGCCACGGCGGTGACCGTGGTGGCGCTGACGGTGAGGGTCACCGTGGCGGTATCGCAGACACTGCCGCCCGGTGCGGGCAGGCACAGCTGGTAGGTGAAGCTGTCCGGGCCGGTGTAGCCGGCGGTCGGGGTGTAGCTGATGGTGCCGTCCCCATTGACCACGGCGCTGCCGTTGGTCGGTGCGACCGGAAGGGTGACCACCGGGTTCAGCGGCGCCGCATCGTTGGCCAGGACGTTGAGCACGGTGGTGGTGCCGGCGGTGGCCGGCAGTGCATCGGCCACCGCATCCGGGCTGACCGCGACCACGACGGTGGCGCCGGCGCAGTTGGTCGGCACCGCGTTCTCGCACACCTGGTAGTTCAGCGTCACGGCGGCGGGCGTGGTGCCGGCCGCAACGGTGACGACACCGTTGCCGGCCATGCTGTAACCGGGCTCGACGGTGAGCAGGGTGGCAGTCACCGGGGTGGTACCCGGCACGATCGGCGCACCGTTGAAGGTGTCGTTGAGCAGCACGCTGGCGGTACTGCCGCCGGTCGCCGGCGTGATGGGCGCGTTGGTGAAGTCGTCGTTGACCGCGGCAAGGCCGGTCAGGCTGACGGTGACCGCCACCGAGGCGGTATCGCAGACGGACGCCCCCGGTGCAGGCAGGCACACCTGATAGGAGAAAGTGTCCGCGCCGGTGAAGCCGGCCGTGGGCGTATAGGTGATGGTGCCGTCGCCATTGACCACGGCGACGCCGTTGGCGGGCGCAACCGCGATCGTGATCGACGGGTTGGCCGGCAGGGTGTCATTGGCGCCGACATTGAGCACGGTGGCGGTACCCGCCGTGGCCGGCAGGGTGTCGTCCACCGCGTCCGGGCTGACCGCCACCACGGCGGCAGCCGCGGCGCAGTTGGTCGGGACGGCGGTCTCGCAGACCTGGTAGTTCAGGGTGACCGCGGCAGGCGTGGTGCCCGGGGCCACGCTGATCACACCGTCGGCGGCCATGCTGTAGCCGGTTTCCACGGTCAGCAGGGTGGCGGTCACCGGGGTGGTGCCCGGCACGATGGGTGCACCATTGAACGTGTCGTTGAGCAGCACGCTGGCTGTGCTGCCACCGGCAGCCGGGGCGATCGGCGTGGCGGTGAAGTCATCGGCCGCAGCGGTGAGCGAGGTCACCCCCACGGTCACGGCGACCGTGGCGGTGTCGCAGACACCGGCTGCCGGCGCGGGCAGGCAGACCTGGTAGGTGAAGCTGTCCCCGCCGGTGAAGCCGGCCGTGGGCGTGTAGCTGACGGTGCCGTCGCCGTTGACGAGCGCCGTGCCGTTGGTCGGCGCGGCAGCGATGGTCACGGTCGGTGCCAGCGGGGCGGTGTCGTTGGCCAGCACGTTGAGCACGGTGGTGGCGCCGGCGGTGGCCGGCAGCGCGTCGTCCACCGCGTCCGGGCTGACCGCGACCACCGCCGTGGCACCGGCGCAGTTGGTCGGCACCGCGTTCTCGCAGACCTGGTAATTCAGCGTTACCGCCGCCGGCGTGGTGCCGGCGGCCACGGTGATCACGCCATTGGCCGCCATGCTGTAGCCGGTGACCGGGGAGGACAGCGAGGCGGTCACCGCCGTGGTACCGGGAATGATCGCGACACCATTGAAGGAGTCGTTCAGCAGCACGCTGGTGGTGCTGCCACCGGTCGCCGGCGCGATGGGCGTGGCCGTGAAGTCATCGTTGGTCGCGGTGAGCGTGGTGGCGCTCACGGTCAGCGACACCGTGGCGGTGTCACACACCCCGGCGCCCGGCGCAGGGAGGCACACTTGGTAGGTGAAGCTGTCAGCACCGGTGTAGGCGCCGGTCGGGGTGTAGGTGATGCTGCCGTCGCCGTTGGCCACGGCCGTGCCGTTCGCGGGCGCGCCGACAACGGTGACCACCGGGTTCAGCGGTGCGCTGTCGTTGGCGAGCACGTTGAGCACGTTGGCGGTGCCGGCGGTAGCCGGCAGCGTGTCATCGGTCGCGTCCGGGCTGACCGCAATGAGCGCGGTGGCGGCTGCGCAGTTGGTCGGCAGGGCGGTCTCGCACACCTGGTAGCTCAGGGTCACCGCGGCAGGCGTGGTGCCTGGCGCCACGCTGACCACGCCGTTGGAGGCCATCGTGTAGCCGGTAACCGGACTGATCAGCGTGGCGGTCACCGGGGTGGTGCCCGGCACGATCGGCGCGCCATTGAACGTGTCGTTGAGCAGCACGCTGGCGGTGCTGCCGCCCGCCGCCGGCGGGATCGGCGACGCGGTGAAGTCGTCGTTTGTCGCGGTCACCGTGGTCGCCGTCACCGTGAGCGCCACCGTGGCGGTATCGCACACGCTGCCATGCGGGGCCGGCAGGCACAGTTGGTAGGTGAAAGTATCGGGTCCGACAAACGCACCGGTGGGCGTATAGCTGAGCGTACCGTCGCCGTTGACGACCACGTTGCCGCCGGCCGGGGCGGTGGTCACGCTGAGCACCGGCGTGAGCGGCGCCACGTCGTTGGCCAGCACGTTGAGCACGGTGGTGGCGCCGGCGGCCGCCGGCAGCACGTCATTGACCGCGTCGGGGCTCATCACCACCACGGCGGTGGCCGTGGCGCAGTTGCTGGGCAGCGCGGTTTCGCAGACCTGGTAGTTCAGGGCGATGGAACCGGGCAGCGTGCCGGCCGCTACGGAGATCACGCCGTTGGCGGCCATGCTGTAGCCCGAGGCCAGCGTGGTGAGCGAGGCGGTGACCGGGGTGGTGCCCGGCACGATGGCCACGCCGTTGAAGGTGTCGTTGAGCAGCACGCTGGGCGTGCTGCCGCCGGTGGGCGAGATCGGGCTGGCGCTGTAGTCGTCGTTGATCGCGACCAGGGCACCCGCGGCAATGGTGATCGCGACCTGTGCGGTATCGCAGGTGGCGCCGTCCGGTGCCGGCAGGCACACCTGGTAGATGAGCGTGTCGGCGCCGCTCTGCCCGGCGTTGGCGGTGTACTGCAGGGTGCCATCGGCCGCGAGCACGGCAACGCCCTTGGTCGGCAGCTGGGTCACCGTGAAGGTGGCACCGGCCGGCGCATTGTCATTGGCGGCCAGGTTGAAGCTGCCCGGCTGGGTGCCGGTGACACTGGCGGTGTCGTCGGCCGCATCCGGCGCGATCAGCACCTGTACGTCGGCCGTGTCGCAGTTGGTCGTGGAGCCCAGTTCGCACAGGGCATAGCTGAGCGTGGTGGCGCCGGCCGGTGCGAACCCGGCCACGGTGATGACACCGGCGCCATCGATGCTGAAGCCGGCGGGTGCGCCCACCAGGTTCACGGTGACCTGCAGCGGATTGACCGCGGCACCATTGAAGGTGTCGTTGCCCAGCACGCTGGGCGTGCTGCCACCAACACCCGGCGCAAACACCGGTGCGCGGAAGTTGTCGTCGAGCGCGTTGAGGGTGTTGGCGACCACGGTGATGTTCACCGTGCCGGTGTCGCAGGTCGCGGCGTCCGGGGCGGGCAGGCAGACCTGGTACTGCACGGTCTGCGGGCCGGCGGCAGCCGGCGTGTAAGTGAAGCTGCCGTTGGGCTGCAGGGTGAAGCTGCCTGCGGCGGGCGGCGTGACCAGGGTGTAGCTGGCGCCGGCCGGTGCGTTGTCGTTGATGCTGACGTCGCCGACCAGCGGCTGACCGGCCGGCGTGGTGTAGGTGTCGTCGGCAGCCGCGGGGGCGATCAGCAGGGCCACCTGCGCGGTATCGCAGTTGCTGCCCGCGCCGGCTTCGCACAGCTCGTAGGTGAGGCTGACTGCACCGGCGGCGGCGCCGGCGGGCACGTTGATGACGCCGGCGCTGGTGATGGTGAAGCCCGGTGGCGGCGCGTTGACCAGGCTCAGGGTGACCTGGGCGGCGGTGACCGGGGCGGCATTGAAGGTGTCGTTGCCCAGCACGCTCGCGGTGCTTCCGCCGGTGACCGGCGAAATCACCGGGGCGGTGAACACATCGTCGACCGCGTCGATCGTATTGGCCGCGATGATCACGCTCACCGTGGCCGTCGCGCAGGTGCCACCGTTCGGCGCCGGCAGGCAGACGCGGTAGTCGAAGGTGTCGGTACCGGTCGTGCCAGGGTTGGCGGTGTAGGTGAGCGCACCGTTGCCGGCAAGGTCGATGCTGCCCAGCGTGGGCGCGGTGAGGGCGAAATACTGCGAACCGGCCGGCGCGTTGTCGTTGATCGCAACCGAGCCGTTCACCGACTGCCCGGCTTGCACGTTGAAGGTGTCGGCCAGCGCAGTGGGCGAGACCAGCAGCTGGACGTCGGCGTCGTCGCAGTTGGTCGGCACGGCGACTTCGCACAGGCGGTAGCTGAGCGTGACCAGGCCGGCCGGAATGTTGGCGGCCACGGCGATGGTGCCGGAGGTCGGGTCCAGGGTGTACCCGGGCGTGGTCGAGAGCAGGGTCGCGGTCACTGTCCCCGGCACCACCGCACTGCCATTGAGGGTGTCATTGCCCAGCACGCTGGGCGTGGTGCCGCCGGCGCCGGGGATGGCGGTGGCGAAGGTGTCATCGTTGGCCAGCAGCGCGTTCGCGCCGAGAGTGACGGTCACGGTCGCGGTATCGCAGACAGTGCCATTGGGTGCCGGCAGGCAGACCTGGTAGCTGAAGGTGTCGGTGCCGGCAGCACCCGCGTTGGGGGTGTAGGTGAAGGCGCCATCGCCGCCGATGACGGCAGTGCCCTGGGTGGCCGGGGTAACCAGCGAGAACGCTGCGCCGGGCGCGGCAATGTCGTTGGTGCCCACGTTACCCAGCGCCGGTTGCCCTGCACCGGGCGTGGTCACGGCATCGTCCACCGCATCGGGCCCGACCACCAGCTGCACGTTGGCGGTATCGCAGAGGGTCGGCGCGCTGGTGAGGCAGATGCGGTAGGCCAGGGTCACCGCGCCGGCAGCGGTGCCTGCAGGCACGGTGATGAAGCCGCCGGCGTCCATCACGTAGCCGGCCGGAGCGGTGATGAGCGTAGTGGTCAGATTGGCCGCGACGACCGGATTGCCGTCGAAGGTGTCGTTGGCCAGCACGCTGGTGGCCAGCGTGCCGCCGCTCTGTGCCGGCACCGGGGTTGCGGTGAAGTCATCGGCCACCGCGTCGATGACGCTGGCGTTGATGTTCAGCGTGACCGTGGCGGTATCGCACGCGGCGCCATTGGGCGCGGGGAGGCACAACTGGTAGCTGAAGGTGTCGGTGCCGGTCGCGCCTGCATTGGCGGTGTAGGTGAAGCTGCCATCGCCGAGCAGCTGCAGGGTGCCCTGGGTGGGCGCGGTGCCGGTCTGGGTGAAGGTGGAGTCGACCACGTAGTTGTCGTTGTCGCGCACGTTGGCGACCAGCTGCGCGCCAGCCTGCACGGCGTAGCTGTCGTCCACGGCATTGGGCCCGACCACCAGCAGCACGTTGGCGGTATCGCAGTTGGCCGGCGATGCCTGTTCGCACAGTTGGTAGGTCAAGGTCACCGGGCCGGCGGCGGCGGTGGCCGGCACGTTGACGGTGCCATCGGCGGCAATGCTGTAACCCGACGGCGCACTGGTCAGCGACAGCACCATGTTGGCGGCCACGACCGGGACGCCATTGAGGGTGTCGTTGGTCAACACGCTGGCGGTGATGCCGCCGACGCCCGGCGGCAACGGCGCGGCACGGAAGTCGTCGTCGTTGGCAATCAGCGCTGCGGCCTGCACGGGAATGCTGGGGGTGGTGGCGGTGTTGTCGCCCGGGGTCGGGTCGGTGGTGCCCAGCGGCGGGGTGATCGTAGCCACGTTGGCGGCGATGGTGGCCGGCGTGGTGGTCGGCGCGGTGCCGTTGACCAGCACCACCAGGACCTCACCGACGCCGACGTTGACGCCGATGTTGACGCTGCCGGTGCCCGATGCCGCCGCACACTGCGTGCTGGGCGAGACCACCGCGCAGGTCCAGCTCACCGCGGTCAGCTGCGCCGGCACGCTGTCGACCAGCGTGGCCCCCACCGCCTGCGACGGCCCCTGGTTGCGCAGCTCGATGCGGTACTGCACCGCGCCGCCGGCGGCGACCGGCGTGGGCGTGGTGATGGTCTTGGACACGCTCAGCTGCGCGCTGGCGGCCAGCGTGTTGCTGTCGCTGCTGGTGTTGTTGCCCGGGGTGGGATCGGAGATGTCGGCCGGCGCGGCGACCGTGGCGGTGTTCACCAGCGGGTTGCGGTAGGCCTGCGCCTGCGCACCGCTCGCGGCCAGGGTCATCAGCAGGATGCCGGCCAGCGGCAGCGCGCGGGCGCGCAGGCAGCTTTCAGCGAGCTGGGAAAGGAAGCGTCGGGCGCTGGCGGTCGACATGCAGGATTCCTCGAAAGCAGCGCGCAGGCATTCGGCCGCGCACCACGTGTTGCGACGTTGCTGTCGGCGCGCCACCGGGCGCGCCGGGTGGATACGGCTAGTACGCGGCAGGGTCGGCGCTGAAGATCACCGGCACGGTGATCGTTGCCTGCCCGCCGTTGATCAGGTCCACACCCAGGCTCACCCCATTGGTTCCCGCCGCACCGCCACTGGCGGCGCTGCAGACGCTTCCCGCCGACGCGATGCAGCTCCATGGCGCGCTCAGCGTGGCGCCGGCCGGCAAGGTGTCGGTCACCTGCGCCGCCGTGACCGGATCGGGCCCGGCATTGCTGACGGTGATGACGTAGCTGGCGGTTCCGCCGGGGGTATAGGAACCGCTGCCATCGGACTTGGTGATCGACAGATCGGCCTGGCGCGTGCGGTTGGTGATGCGGCACACCACGTTGAGCGGCTGCGCCGACAATGCCGGCGAGGTGAAATTGAAGTTCTGCCCGGTACCGCTGGTCAGCGTGGTGCCGGCCTGGTCCTTGCACTCCCAAGTGCTGGCGTAACGCGCAAGCACCGTGGCGGTGCCTGCGGTTTCAGCCAGGGTGTAGACCGCGCCGGGCGTGGTGACCACTGCGGTGGTGGCGCCGTTGTTGCCGACATTGGCCACGCTGGCCAGTACCGTGGCGCCCTGCGCCACACTGAGGTTGAACAGCCCCGGGTCGGTGGTCGGCGCCAGCGTCTTGACCAGCTGCACGGTAGCCGCGCAGCTCTGCGAAATGCTTTCCACGGTGAACACGGCCTGGCCGATGCGGATGCCGAGCAGGCCCAGCAGGTTGTCCACCACGCCGCCCAGCACCGCGCTCAGCACCGGCGCCACCACCGTGTTTACGACCGGCCGCAGGACCGGCAGGAGTGTCTGCACCACCGCATTGACGATGCTGTTCACGGGCAGCGGCAACTGCACGAGGTTGTTGACCAACCGCACCACCGGCGTGCCACTGGTGATGCTGATGTCCAGGCTGTTGACCAGGCTGGTGACCAGTGCGGTGGCACTGACGGTGCCGGCCGAAAGCGTGCGCGTCTGTGGGTAGGGTCCAGTGAACACCACCGACTGCGTCGACGGCGTCCCCGTGGCAACCGCCCGCAGCGACACCGTCAGCGGCACGTCGACGTCGGCCACCTTCAGCGCGGAAAGCAGGCTTACCGCGACGGTTACGTTGAGCGTGGTCGCATTGATCGGGGTGACGCTGGCGGGGGTCAGCACTGCGGTGCGGTTGAAGAACACGGCATCGCTGATGGTGCCGATGTACAGGTTGACCAGGCCCGGACGGGCCTGCAGGGTCACCGCACTGCTCGCCAGGTTGACGGCATTGATGGTGCCTTCGGCGCGGGCGATGTCGGCATAGACCGACAGGTGCAGCAGCGACGCGGTGATGGTGGTGCCGGACAGCGACACCAGCCCGGCAATGTTCAGCCCATTGAGTGCATTCACCAGCGGCGCGATGGTCAGGCCCTGGGCGATATCGAAGTCGAACTTCAGTCGGATCGCGGCACTGTGGAAGCCGGTACCGACCGGGCCGCAGTTGTAGGTGGGCGGTTCGACCACCTGCGCCCAGACGCGGACGTTGGCCAGGCCGCCGAGCCCCAGCGGCGCGAGCTGCGCGGTGGTCAGGGTGATCGGGGTGGGCGTGGTCACCACGTTGCGGAAGTTGTACAGCTGCACGCCACCGGTGATCAGGTCCAGGACGTCCAGGTTGACGTTGGCCAGCGAGCCGGGCGGCAGGCTCACCTGCAGCAGGTCGGCCAGGCGGATGTTGCCGGTCAGGCCGCTGAGCGATGGCGTAAGCAGGTTGAGTGCGTTGGCGGCCAGCGTGTTGCCGTCAGCCTGGAGCACCGAAACCAGCGCGGCCTGCAGCTGGCCCAGGGTGATGTTGGCGTTGAGCACCTGGCTGGGGTCGCTGACCGCGACACCCCCGTTGAGGCGGGTCAGCAGGGCATTGAGATTCACATCGGCACCGGCGATGTGGTTCCAGTCCACTGCGCTGATATTGATATTCGTTCCGGGCAAAAGCGTCGTGAAAAGCAGGTTCAGGACGGGACTTTGGGTGCTGTCCACCTGCGCAAGTCGCGGACCGGCAGAAACACACGCGCCATTTGCCGTGCACGCATCCTGGGCATTTGCGACAGTGAAAATGCTGGATAACGCGAGCCCCATCACAATTAATGCGGAGATACTGACAATCCTGAACCGCACTAACACCCTTTTCACACCTGAAACATTATCCATCGGCCATCCCCCGGTCGTGGCCGCAGCACTCCATCACGGGTAGGAAAATACCTACCATGTGTGACCGGATGCTGGCCTGTCTCGTTCAGATTCTGCCGGCGGACTTTCTGGCCGGCATGGAGGATTAACTACGTGGACGGGCGACAATCGTCAAACCGGCCAGTAGATTTACTGAGGGAAGTTTGGCTGTCGCTGCGGGTTTTACGGATGGGTAACCCTGCGGCGCCAACGACGGACAGCGATTCTGTACATTCTGTTGAAAGAATCGCTGTCTCGTTAGTATCGATAACCATCCACCACTCAAGGAACGGGAAGGGGATTGCCATGCTCACGATGTCAGACCGGATCCGTGGGGCGCGGACCAGTGCAGGGCTGTCGCAATCGCAACTCGCGAATGAGACTGGCGTGAAAAGAAGTGCGGTAGCGCAATGGGAAAGAAAGGAGGGCACGCATCCGAGCGTGGAGCACCTGGCCCGCATTGCAGTGGTGACGCAGGTGCGTTTCGAGTGGCTGGCCACCGGGCGGGGCTGCGGCAAGGCCGATGGCGGCGAGTTGAGCGCGGCGGCGCCCACCGCCGATTACGCGCGCAACGACCTGGAGGGCAACATCCTGTCGCTGTTCCGGCGCCTGCCGCCGCGCAAGCGGCAGGTGGCGCAATCCATCATCGAAATGCTGGGTGTGTAGGTAACGACGGTAGGTAACGACTGTTGGTCGTTACACCGACATCGGCGGCAACGACCAGTCGATGCCGCCCAGGCCGCGTCGCTCCAGGTACTGGTTGGCCGACGAGAAGTGTCGGCATCCCAGGAAACCGCGATGCGCCGACAACGGCGACGGATGCGGTGCCTTGAGCACGCGGTGGCGGCCGGTATCGATCACCTTGCCCTTCTGCTGGGCGTAGCTGCCCCACAGCAGGAACACCAGGCCCTCGCGCTCGCGGTTGAGGGTGTCCACGACGTGGTCGGTGAAGCCTTCCCAGCCGCGTTTCTGGTGGGAGCCGGCCTGCCCCTCTTCGACGGTCAGCACCGCGTTGAGCAGCAGCACGCCACGGCGGGCCCACGGCAGCAGGCAGCCATGGTCCGGGCGTGGCAGGCCGAGGTCGGCTTCCAGTTCCTTGTACATGTTCAACAGCGACGGCGGCACCGGCACGCCGGGCATCACCGAGAAGCTCAGGCCGTGGGCCTGGCCCGCACCGTGGTACGGATCCTGGCCCAGGATGACTACCTTGACCTGGTCGAACGGGGTGGCGTCGAACGCGGCAAAGATCTGTGGGCCTGGCGGGAACACGTGCGCGCCGGCCGCCTTGCGCTGGCGCAGGAAGGCCGCCAGGTCGCGCATCTCGGGGCGCAGCAGGTAATCGCCAATACGCGCCTTCCAGCTCGGTTCAAGCTGGATGGTCGGGTGTACGTCGTCGTTCATCGCACCAGGGGTTTGTCGTTGAGGCGTGACAGGCGCAGCTGAAACAGCACCTTGGTGACCAGCAGGCGTTCTTCGATCGGCTTCTGCACCAGGTCATTGGCGCCGGCCTGCAGCAGCCCGGACTGGTTGAGCGGGTTGCCGTCGCCGGTCATCACCAGCACCGGCAGGCGCCGCTTGCCGTAGCCGAAGTCCACGCGCACGCGCTCGACCACATCCAGCCCACTCAGCTCGCCCTTCAGGGTGACGTCGGTGAGCACCAGGTCGATGCGGTGGCTGCTGCGCCCCAGCGATTCGGCGGTAAGCAGCGCGAACGCCTCTTCGGCGGTCATCACGTGCAGCACGTTCAGGCTCTGCCGTTCGAGCATGCGCTTGGTCGCTTCGGCGACCACGCGGCTGTCTTCCACGTACAGGATGGTGGCGCCGGGAATGGTTTCCGGCTGCACATAGCCACGGATGAACGTCGCCAGGGCTTCATGGCCCAGCGCCTTGTCGAAATAATCGGTGACGTAATCGGTGAAACGGCGCTGCTCAAGGTGCTGCTGGGCATCACCGGAAACCACGATCACCGGCACGTAGGCCTGCCCGGCGGTTTCGCGTACCAGCCGGGCCAGGTCCAGGCCGTCGCCATCACTGAGCGTCAGCGAGGTGGTGACCAGGTTGACCGGACCGGCCGCCAACGCCATGCGCGCGTCTTCAATGCTGGCGCAGCCCACCACCTCGACCGCCGGCAGCTCGCGCTGCAACACGTCGGCGATGAGCTTGCGGACCAGCTTGGAACCATCGACCACCATGACGCGTGGTGCGTCGTCGACCAGGTGCTTCAGTACTTGCGGACGCATGCAGGGCAGGCCTCAGGTTTCGGTCGGACGGGTCTGGCGCAGGAAATGCCCCGTCACCAGCCACGCGCCCAGCCAGCCCAGCACGACAGTGCCGACCAGCACGAGCGAAGAATGCAACAGGTCCAGCCCATGCAGCACGAAGGGGCTGGCATAGCTCTGCGACAGCGCGGCCAGTGGCGGGCGCAGCGCGAGCCCTGCCCCACCGACCAGCGCCAGGGCCAGCGCACCGGCACCCAGCCCGTACCACGCGCCCAGGTAAAGGAACGGGCGGCGGATGAACCCATCGCTGGCGCCCAGCAGCTGCAGCACGCCGATTTCGTCGCGGCGCGCCTGGATATCCAGCCGCACCGTGTTGCCGACCACCAGCGCCGCGCCCAGGCCCAGCAGCACCGACAGCACCTGCACCAGGCGCGTGCCGAAGCCCAGCCAGGCATCCAGGCGCTTGCGCCACAGCGCATCGTGCTGGACCAGATCGGCCTGCGGCATGCCTTCCAGCGACTGCGCCAGGCGTGCGTCGTCGGTACCGTTGGCCGGGGTGATGATCAGCAGCGAGGGCAACGGGTTGTCGTGCAGCGCATCGATGGCTTCGCCCAGCCCGGCGCTGTCGCGCAGCTCGGCCAGACCTTCGTCCGGCGAGCGCAGGGTCACCCCGGCCACATCCGCGCGACCGCGCAGCGTGTCGGCGACCTGACGGGCGGCGGCGGCGGCGACGTCGGTCTTCAGGAACAGGTTGATGTCGCGCGACTGCTGCACGCTGCCGGCGAAATGCTTGAGGTTGTCCAGCGCGATCGACAGGCCCAGCGGCAGGGCCAGGGCGAGCGCCATCACCATCACGGTCAACAGCGTGGCCCACGGCTTGCGCCAGGCACGGCCCAGGCTGAACACCACGCTGTGGCCGTGGTGGTGCAACCACACGCCCAGGCGCGACGGCGCCGCGGCTTCCTTGTTGGTGGCGGTACTCATTCGGCCAGGTCCTGCGGCGAGATGTCGTCAATGAGCTTGCCGTGGTCCAGGATCAGCACGCGCTTGCGCATGGCGCGCAGCAGCGCCAGGTCGTGGCTGACCACCAGCACGCTGGTGCCGCGCTCGGGCAGTTCGGCGAACAGCGCCATGATTTCAGCGGCCAGGGTCGGATCGAGGTTGCCGGTGGGTTCGTCGGCCACCAGCAGCTTGGGCTCGCCGACGATCGCACGGGCGATGCCCACGCGCTGCTGCTCACCCGCCGACAGCTGCGACGGCAGCGCCTTTTCCCGATGGCCAAGGCCCATGCGCTCGAGCACCGAACGCACGCGCTTGCCGATATCGCCCCGCCGGGTACCGCGCAGGATCAGCGGCAGGGCCACGTTTTCGGCAATGCTGCGGTCCATCAGCAGGCGATGGTCCTGGTAGACCGCACCCACCGCGCGACGGTGGTGCGGGATATCGCCGCCGCGCACCTTGAGCAGGTTGCGCTCGTCGAACACCACCGCGCCACGGCTGGGCCGTTCGTCGAGGTGGATCAACTTGAGCAGGGTGCTCTTGCCGGCGCCGGAGTGCCCGGTCACGAACAGCATTTCACCGGGCGCGACATCGAAGCTGACGTCCACCAGAGCCTGGTGGCCGCCCGCATAGTGTTTGCTGACATTGTCAAAACGCAGGACGCTCATTCCTCCGATTATGCAGGAGGAGGATGGCGGCGTGGGAACGTCGTGTCGCCCGGCCACCGGCCGGGCGCTACCGTTGATCAGATCAACCGCCCGACAGCATGCGGCGGATCTTGCGGCCGATGCGGGTCAGGAAGCCTGCACCCGGGTCCGCGGCCGGCGCGGTGTTGCGCATCGGCTTGGCGGTGACCTGCACCGGCGTGACCGACTGCGCGGCACCCTCGGCACCTTCCACCGGACGACCGTGGCGACGACGGCGGCGCTTGCGCGGTGCACGCTCGCCCTCGGCCGCACCTTCCGGCGCACCTTCCGCGCGCGGCGGACGCGGCGCCTGGGCAGGCTTTGCAGCCTCCACCGGTGCAGCGCCTTCCACGGCCACAGCGGGCTGCTCGCCTTCCACGCGCGGCTTGCGCGGGCCACGCGGACGGCGTTCGCCGCTGCGCTCACCACTGCGCTCGCCCCGGCCACCGCCGGAACGGCTGCCGCTGGACGACCGACCGCCGCCGCGACGCTCTTCCTCGGCGGCGCGGGCTTCGCGCGCTTCGCGGAAGATCTGGCCGACGCTTTCGTTCTCGTCGCCTTCCTCGCCCGGCGCGGCCGGCGCGCGTTCCGGACGCGGCAGCGCGGTCAGGATTTCGCTGGTGACCGCTTCCACCGGGATCTTCTGCTCGATGTAGGCCTCGATGTCCGGCAGGCCCATCGCGTAGCGTTCGCAGGCGAAGCTGATCGCATCGCCTTCCTCGCCCAGGCGGGCGGTACGGCCGATGCGGTGCACGTAGTCTTCGGCGTCGAACGGCAGGTCGTAGTTGTAAACGTACTTGATGCCGTCGATGTGCAGGCCGCGCGCGGCAACATCGGTGGCCACCAGGATTTCCAGCTGGCCCTTCTGGAAGCGGTTGAGCAGGCTCTCGCGCTTCTTCTGCGGCACATCGCCGGAGAGCACGCCGACGCGGTAGCCGGCCTTCTCAAGCGAGCGCGCCACGCGCTCCACGAACACCTTGGTGTTGACGAACACCATGGTGCGCGCGCCTTCGCTGCGCGAGAGCAGGCCCAGCAGCAGCGGGATCTTCTCTTCGTCGGCCGGGAAGTAGATGCGCTGGCGCACGCGCGCGGCGGTGATCGATTCGCTTTCCACCACCAGCTTCTGCGGCTCGTTCATGTGCTCATAGGCCAGCTCCAGCACGCGGTGGCTGAGCGTGGCGCTGAACAGCAGGGTCTGCCGGGTGGTGCGCTCGGGCATGCGGCGCAGCAGGAAGCGGATGTCCTTGATGAAGCCCAGGTCGAACATGCGGTCGGCTTCGTCGAGCACGCAGATTTCGCAGGCGTGCAGCGAGACCACCTTGTGCTGCTTGACGTAATCGATCAGGCGGCCCGGGGTGGCGATGATCACGTCCACGCCCTGCTGCAGCAGTTCGCGCTGCTTGTCGTAATCCACGCCGCCGTAGACCAGCGCAAAGCGCAGGCCGAGGTCCGAGCCGAACTTCACCGCATCCTTGTGGATCTGGATGGCCAGTTCGCGGGTGGGCGCCAGGATCAGCGCGCGCGGGTCTTCCGGCTTGCGGTCGGCCAGCGCCGGGCGGGTCAGCAGCCGGTTCACCACGGCCACCAGGAACGCCAGCGTCTTGCCGGTACCGGTCTGGGCCTGGCCGGCGACATCGCCGCCGGGCAGTGCCACGGGCAGGGTCAGCGCCTGGATCGGGGTGCAGCGGGTAAAACCAGCGCCTTCAAGGCCAGCCTGCAGGGCCGGATGCAGCTCGAAGGAGGAGAAGGTCAAATCGGTCAGCGGTTTGTCGCTCATGAGTCCGTCTTGGTAAGGCCAGCCGACAGAGATGCGGGTGGCTTGCAATCTTGGGGGGCACCGTCGCCATTGGGCCCTGCGCCTGGGAAGGCGGAGGCCGGACCGAACCGGTCCCGGGGCGCCGCACAGTGGGCCAGTTTAACGCAAAGCGGCCGGCAAACCGGGGGAGGCCGTCGCAGCCCCCTCTGCGACGGCCCGGCCAGCCGTGGAGCCTCGCCCTGCGTGGCTGCATTTCACGGCCCCCACCCCCAGTTGAACGCCGGGATCCAGGGGGCTGGAACCGCCAGAGCCCCACCCGCATATCGTTCCCGCCAGCCCCGGCAAAGCGCGATGACGGTCACAGGATGATTCTTTCCAACCGGTGTCTGTCGCCCCGCGACGATAGGGGTACACTGCCGGCCGTGAGCGTCCAGGCATCCATCGGACGCACCGCTGGCCGCACCCGCGGCCACGAGGCAGCAGACGCGGACCAGGCCCCCAGCCCTGTCCAGGTTCAACCCCTCCGGCCCTGCCGGGTGCACTCCAAAACGAGAGACCAAGATGAGCGACAAGGTTGTACATGTCGGCGATGCCGACTTCGATAGCGCCGTGCTGAATTCCAAGGAACCGGTCCTGGTCGATTTCTGGGCCGAATGGTGTGGCCCCTGCAAGATGATCGCCCCGGCCCTCGACGAGCTGGCCGACGCCTACCAGGGCCGCGCCAAGGTCGTGAAGGTCAACGTGGACAACAACCGCGCACTGGCGGCCAAGTACCATGTGCGCTCGATCCCGTACCTGGTGGTGTTCAAGGGCGGTGAGAAGGTTGGCGAGCAGATCGGTGCCGTCGGCAAGGCCCAGTTGGCCGGCCTGCTCGACAAGGCCCTGGCCTGAGCCACCCGGCAGCCGGCCACCCCGGCTGCCCCGCGGGCCCCACGCCCGCATGAATGACCCTGCCCCACCCGGCTTGCGCGCTGCCGCGAGCCGGTGTTAGTGTCGGCATATCCGGCCGCATTCGCGCGCCGCATCTTCTGGACGACGTTTCTTTCCAGAATCCCTTCCCAACGTTCGCCGCCCCTGCCGGGCGCTCGCACCTTCCAGCGAGGAATTCAGCACTTGTCCGATATCACTACTTCCGAACCCGGGAGCGCCGACGCGCCCGCCGAGAAGCGCGTGCGCAAGCCGCGCGTCGCCAAGGCCGCTGCCAGCAGCGCCGACACCGGGTCTTCCCCCGAACAGAACGCCCTGCCCCTGGCTGCCGCGCCCTCCGCGCCGGCGCCGGCTGCACCGGCAGCGCCGCAGCAGGCCTCCCAGGCACCGGCCGCTTCCGGCGGCGATGCCCCGGCCCCGCAGGGCGGTGGCCAGGACGCCGCCGACGGCGGTCAGCGCAACAACAACAACAACCCGCAGGGCGGCCAGAACCCGTACCAGCAGGGTCAGAACCAGGGCCAGGGCCAGAACCAAGGTCAGGGCAACCGCCGTGACCGTTTCCGCAATCGCCGTGACCGCGACCGCAATCGCGGCGGTGGTGGTGGTGGCTTCCGCGACGACGGCATGCCGCAGGACAATGGCGAACAGCAGCCGTTCGTGCGCAGCCAGCAGGCCAACGTGCCCGAGGGCTTCCCGGTCTATTCGCTGAGCGACCTCAAGCGCATGCCGGCCCAGAAGCTGCTGGAAATCGCCGAGCAGCTGCAGATCTCCGAAGGCGTCGCCCGCGCCCGCAAGCAGGACGTGATCTTCGCCCTGCTCAAGGTGCTCACCCGCCATGGCGACGGCGTGGCCGCCGACGGCGTGCTGGAAATCCTGCCGGACGGCTTCGGCTTCCTGCGCGCGGCTGAAGCCAGCTACCTGGCCGGGCCGGACGATACCTACATTTCGCCCAGCCAGATCCGCCGCTTCAACCTGCGCACCGGCGACCACCTGTCCGGCCGCATCCGCTTCCCGAAGGACGGCGAGCGTTACTTCGCGCTGTCGATCGTGGACACCATCAACGGTGAGCCGCTGGAAGCGTCCAAGAACAAGGTGCTGTTCGAGAACCTCACCCCGCTGTTCCCGCGCAAGCGCTTCACCCTGGAACGTGGCAACGGTTCGTCCGAAGACATTACCGGCCGCATCATGGATCTGATGGCACCGCAGGGTAAGGGTCAGCGTGCGCTGATCGTCTCCCCGCCCAAGGCCGGTAAGACCATGCTGATGCAGCAGGTGGCGACGGCGATCACCACCAACCACCCGGACGTGCACATGATCGTGCTGCTCATCGACGAGCGTCCGGAAGAAGTGACCGAAATGCAGCGCACCGTGCGCGGCGAAGTCATCAGCTCCACCTTCGACGAACCGGCCGCGCGCCACGTGCAGGTTGCCGAAATGGTGATCGAGCGCGCCAAGCGCCTGGTGGAACACAAGAAGGACGTGGTGATCCTGCTCGACTCGATCACCCGCCTGGCACGCGCCTACAACAACGTGGTTCCCAGCTCCGGCAAGGTGCTCACCGGTGGTGTGGACGCCAACGCCCTGCACCGCCCGAAGCGCTTCTTCGGTGCCGCGCGTAACGTTGAAGAAGGCGGCAGCCTGACCATCATCGCCACCGCGCTGGTCGACACCGGCAGCAAGATGGACGAGGTGATCTACGAAGAGTTCAAGGGCACCGGCAACAGCGAAGTGCACCTGAACCGTCGTATCGCCGAAAAGCGCGTGTACCCGGCCATCGACATCAACCGTTCGGGCACACGCCGCGAAGACCTGTTGATCGAACCGGAGCTGCTGCAGAAGATCTGGATCCTGCGCAAGCTGCTGCACCCGATGGACGAAATCGCCGCGATGGAGTTCCTGCTCGACAAGATGAAGAACACCAAGTCCAACGACGAGTTCTTCGGTTCGATGAAGCGCTGACCGGCGCCAACATCGAAACAGAAAAAGGCCCCGCACTGCGGGGCCTTTTTCATGGCTGGGGGCCCCAACCGATCAGCGCTGGCTGACGGTAGGTGCCGACCGTTGGCCGGCACGCCTCACGGCCGCATGCGATCCAGCAATGGTCCGAACTGCAGCGTCCCCAACGAGGCCACCGGTTCCAGCGGCGGCTCCACCACGCCCACTGCATCGACCTCGGCGGCCCCCTCCTGCACCGCCGTCCCATCCCCGTGTTCGAACCCGATCCCTGCCCGCACCATGGTCGCCACCCCGACCAGGATCAGCAGCGACAGCCCACCCAGAACATGCATCAGCGTCACATCGATTCCCCCGCGCCCGTGTAGCTCACACGCTACCCGTCACCCGGCGGGAATCCCCTGCAACAACTCCCATTTTCGCGGCAAACCCGACACATCCTGGCGTGGTAGCGCCGGCCGTTGGCCGGCCCATGCATCACCTACCGCTTCACCGGCACTCCACCACCCCCTCGGCCTTGTCCGCCTTCGTCGCCACCCGCACCTGGGTGAAGGCCGCGGCGAACGGCTTGTCCGCGCTGACCACGAACGGGGCTTCCACCGCGCCCAGGTCGATGCCCTTGCTGGCGAAGCAGGCCAGCGGAATGGTCACCGTGCGCTTCTGGCCCGGGGTGAGCGTTGCCAGCGCCGGGGCGATATCCACCCCGCCCTCGCAGCCGGTGCCGCACTGCATGGTCACCATTACCGGCGAGGCGGGCGGGTGCTGCACCATCACGTCGAACTGCAACGCGCCGTTGCTGCGCGCCAGCGCGCCCAGGTTGCGCCGCGAGGTGCTGCGCGCGATCAGCTGCGCCGGGGCCAGCCAGGTCACTTCGCGGGCGTCCTGCTGGGTGTTGATCTGCACCGTGCGCACGTCGGCCACCGGCGTGGCGGTGGGCCAGCGCAGGCTGGCGTTGAGATCGTTGCCGAGTGGCTGGGTGGCACCGCCGGCGGCGATGTGCAGCGAGAACGGCGCGCTATCCACGCGATTGAAGATCGGCAGCGTGGTCACTTCGCCGCAATGGTCCGGGTTGGTTTCGGGCAGGCGCGCGACCTGCGCGGGCTTGGCATAGCTCAGGCCATAGCCGAATTTGAACAGGTCCGGGCGCTTCGGGTCCGGGCGGTCGATCGGTGCCGGGCACGGCACGCCCGGCCACGGGAAGCTGAGCCGGCCGTGGAAGTCGTGCGCGGGCCTGCCGTCCTTGCCTGCCACCAGAACGTCGGTGATGCCCTTGCCTTCGGTGCCCGGCAGCCACGCGGCAACGAATGCCTGCGACAGGTTGAGCAGGTCGTTGGTGTACATCGGGCGGCCGGAGAAGTACACGGTGACCAGCGGCTTGCCGGTGGCGGCGGCGGCCTTGAGCACGGCAAGGTCCTGCGGCTGCGCACGGCTGTGGCTGACCGTGTCCGAGGCGAGGATGTCGCCGTTGGTTTCGGCGTACGGCGTTTCGCCGATCACCGCGACCACCACGTCGAACGCTGACGCATCGATGCCCTTGGCATCGGCGCTGTAGGTCACCTGCTTCGTGCCCAGCTCGGCGCGCAGCGCGCCCAGCACCGAATCGGCATTGGGGAAATCGGCGTTCGTGTTCTCGGTACCCTGCCAGGTCAGCGACCAGCCCCCGGCCTGGTCGGACAGGCTGTCGGCACTCTTGCCCACCACCAGCACGCGCGCATCGCGCTTGAGCGGCAGCACCTTGTCCTGGTTCTTCAGCAGCACCAGCGATTCGCGCACGGCTTCACGCGCCAGCTCGCGGTGCTGCACGGCGTTGGCGTCGCCCGCGAAGCGGCTGTCGGACGGCTTGTGCTCGAACAGGCCCGCACGCAGCTTCACCCGCAGGATGCGGGTCACCGCATCGTCGATGCGCGCCATCGGAATCTCGCCGCTCTCCACCTGGGCCATGGTGTTGGTAATGAAGGCCTTCCAGTCATCAGGCACCATCACCATGTCGATGCCGGCGTTGATCGCCTGGGCGCAGCTGTCGTTGCGGCAGCCGGGCACCTGGGCGATGCCGTTCCAGTCGGACACCACGAACCCGTCAAAGCCCATCTTTTCCTTCAGCGCGCCGGTGAGCAGCGCCTGGCTGCCGTGCATCTTGCCGTAGTCCACGCTGCCGGCGCGGTCGTTCCAGCTGTTGAACGAGGCCATCACCGTCTGCACGCCTTCGCCCAGCGCACCGAAGTAACCCTGGCCGTGCACGTTGATCATGGTGGCCTTGTCCACCGTGGCCTCGCCCTGGTCGCGTCCGTTGTCGGTGGCCCCATCGCCGATGTAGTGCTTGGCGGTGGCCACCACGTTGCCGTCGCCAGTGAAGCGGCCCTGCGCGCCCTTGACGTAGGCGGTGGCGTATTCGCGCACGATGGACGGGTCGGACGAGAAGCTTTCGTAGGTGCGACCCCAGCGCGGGTCATGCGCGACCGCCAGCGTGGGCGCGAACACCCAGCCGATGCCGGTGGCACGGGTGGCGGTGCCGGTGGCGGCGCCGATGCGCTCGATCAACGCGGCATCGCGGGTGGCGCCCAGGCCGATGTTGTGCGGGAACAGCGTGGCGCCGAACACATTGCTGTGGCCGTGCACGGCATCGGTGCCCCAGATCACCGGCACCGGGGTGCGCGCGTCGGTGGCCAGCGAGGCGGCGTGATAGGCATCGGCCAGCTTGACCCAGTCGGCCACGCTGGCGTGCTTGTCCATGCCCGGCCACGAACCACCGCCATTGAGCACGGAGCCGATGTAGTAGGTACGCACCTGCTCCGGGGTGATCTGCTTGATCTCCGGCTGGGTCATCTGCCCGACCTTCTGGGCCAGGGTCATCTGCGCAAGGATGCTGCGCACGCGGCTTTCGATGGCCGGGTCGGAGGCGATCGCGCTGGTCACGTGCGGCCAGTCCTGCAGGCGCTCGGCGGCGGGCGCGGCATGCGCCTGGGCGGCCAATGCCGTCAGGACACAGACGGTAAGAAGAGTCTTCCGGGCGCTGCTCACGTGCATCTACCTCCAAGAAAATGTGCGGATGATGGACCGGGCGCGGGCTGATTCGGCGCATCCGGTGACAGCGCTGTCATATAAGCCCGGCGGGGCGCTGTCAACCGGTCGGCGAACAGCTTGTCCTGGTATCCCCGTCGTTGTTGGGCTGGCTCTTTTCGCGCACGCGGGGAATCCGCAGTTGCTGTTGCAGCGCCGCATGGAAATCCAGACCGTGCACGAATACCCCGCAACGTGGCACCATCCGCCTGCTTCGGTAATCCCGAAACGACACAGGCGCATTACCATCGGCAGCGGCCGGCCGGGCTCTCCAGGAGGATCCATCGCACCATGCGTAGTCGTATCGAGGATGTCGCCGCCATTGCGGGCGTTTCGATCAAGACCGTATCGCGCGTGCTCAACAACGAGCCGAACGTACGGGTGGAAACGCGCGACCGCGTGCTCGCTGCGGTCTCCCGGCTGGGATACAAACCGAACCTGTCGGCGCGCAGCCTGGCCGGGCAGCGCTCGTATGCACTGGCGCTGGTCTACAACAACCCCTCGCGCAACTACCTGATGGAAATCCAGAACGGCATGCTGGAAGCCTGTCATGCCAACCACTACAACCTGATCCTGGGGCCGGTCGGCATCGGCCGGCGCACCCTGCCCGACCTCGCCGCACTGTTCGAGAACTCGAGGCCCGATGGCGTGGTGCTGATCCCGCCGCTGACCGACGATGCGGTGGTGCTGGCGTACCTGGAAGACAACGAGATTCCGTTTTCCAGCATCGCACCGCGCCATCCCGAAGGGCGCATCGGCGTACGCATGGACGAAACCACCGCAGTGGTGGAACTGATCGGCCATCTGGTCGCGCAGGGCCACCGTCGCATCGCCCATATCAAAGGCCCGCGCGCGCATGGCGCGTGCCAGTGGCGCCTCGCCGGCTATCGCCAGGCACTTCGCGACGCGGGCATTGAGTACGACCCGGCGCTGGTGGTGAACGGCCAGTTCTCGTTCGAATCGGGCATCGAGGCGGCCAACACGCTGCTGGACCTGCCCGAGCCGCCGACCGCGATCTTCGCGGCCAACGACGACATGGCCGCCGCGGTGTTCCGGGTGGCTGGCCAGCGCGGCCTGCGCGTGCCGCGCGATCTTTCCGTGTGCGGCTTCGATGACACGCCCATTGCCGGGCACATCTACCCGGCCCTGACCACCGTGCGCCAGCCCACCGACACGATGGGTCGGCTGGCCACCGAACAGCTGATCGAACGCATCCGCTCGCCGAAGGCCGGCCGCATGGTCACCGTGGACCATGCGGTGCTGGTGCGTGAATCCACCCACGCACCCCGGCGCCGTTGAGCGGTCAGGCGTAGCGGCGCGACCCGCGCCATGCATAGAACACGATGAAAAGGTAGCACAGCATCGGCAGCAGGAACGAAGCCTGCAGCCCGTAGTGGTCGGCCAACCAGCCTACCGCCAGCGGAACCACCGCGCCGCCCACGATCGCCATCACCAGCAGGCTGGAGCCCTGCCCGGTGAGCGGGCCCAGGCCGCCGATGGCGAGCGCGAAGATGGTCGGGAACATGATCGAATTGAACAGACCCACGCTGACCACGCTCCACTTGGCCAGCTCGCCGGTGCCGAGCATGGTCACCGCCAGCAGCCCCATCACCACCAGCGCGAACAGTCCGAGCAGGCGACGCGGATCAAAGCGCGCCAGCAGGAACGTACCGACCAGGCGGCCGACCAGCGCACCGCCCCAGTACAGCGACACATAGCGCGTGGCCTCCTGCTCGGTCAGGCCTTCGCCGATGCCCGGCATGGACAGGAAGTTGACCAGCACGCTGCCGATGGACACTTCCGCACCCACGTAGAAGAAGATCGCCAGCACGCCGAAGGCCAGGTGCTTGTGGCGCAGCGCCGCACCGAGCGTGCCCTGCTCCTTGCTGTCTTCCACCCCGGCAATGCTGGGCAGGCGGAACATCCAGATCGCCGCGGCCAGCACGAACAACGCGATGGCCAGGCCGAAGTACGGTACCTGCACTGATTGTGCTTCAGCGGCGCGGTAAGCCAGAGCTTCGGCCTGCGGCAGCAGCGCGAGCTGCTCGGCGCTGCGCGGTTCGGCCGCCAGGATCAGCAGCCCACCGAACAGCGGGGCGATGGTGGTGCCCAGCGCGTTCATCGACTGGGCCAGGGTGAGCCGGCTGGAGCTGGTCTGCTCCGGCCCCAGCAGCGCCACATACGGGTTGGCCGCGACCTGCAGCACGGTGATGCCGGTGGCCAGCACGAACAGCGCGCCCAGGAACAGCCCGTATACATGCAGCGCGGCCGCCGGCCAGAACAGCAGCGCGCCGACCCCGGCGATCGCAAGACCGGCCACGATGCCGCGCTTGTAGCCCACCGCAGCCACCAGCCGGCCCGCCGGCAACGACATCAGGAAGTACGCGCCGAAGAACGTGAACTGGATGAGCATCGCCTGCACCCAGGTCAGCGAGAACGCAGCCTTGAGGTGCGGAATCAGGATGTCGTTGAGGCAGGTGATGAAGCCCCACATGAAGAAGATCGCCGTCACCACGGCCAGTGCCATGCGTGTGCTCTGTACGTGCTGCCCGCGAACCACGGTGGAAGTGTCCATTGCCTGTCCTT